>JASFYL010000001.1 GCA_030055575.1 Thermoproteota archaeon
TCGTGGTCTCAGAATCCGTTTCTGTTGTAAGACCTTTCATTGTTTCCGCAGCGATAAGGGGAGTCTCTCTTCAATCGGATGCCCTGAAGCAAATAATGCAACTTCAGGAGAAGCTTCACAATACCTATGGGGCAAAGAGGAAGAAGGCATCGATTGGTGTCTATGACTTGGATAAGATTTCCCCGCCGCTCACATACATTGCTCTCCCTCCAGACGAGATTGCCTTCATACCATTGGAATGCAGCTCTCCTATGAGTGGAAGGGAGATCTTGGAGACCACATCAAAGGGAAAGGAATATGGAGGCATCATCTCAGGGAGCCCTCTTTATCCTCTCCTAGTAGACTCCGAAGGGACTGTACTGTCCATGCCCCCAATCATCAATAGCGAGGATACGCGAGTATCTGAATCTTCTACTAACATATTGATAGATGTAACTGGTCTCGATCATAAATCTATTAACACGTGCCTTAACATCATGACCACTTCCGCCCTTGAAAGAGGTGGACTCCTACAGAGTGTGGAAATAAGATACCCGAAAGAATCCAAGACTACGCCTGAGCTGAAAGAGACCATTGAGAAAGTCTCTCTTTCAACGGTCAGAAGCGTCTCTGGTATGGAGTTTACACAAGAAGAGTTGAGGATCCTCCTCAAAAGGATGGGGCATAAGCCTGAGGTCTTGGGCAAAGATCTGTTGTCTGTAAATGTTCCGCCCTATCGGGTAGATGTCATCCACGAATATGATCTGATCGAAGATATTATCATTTCTTACGGTCTGAACAAAATAGGTTCGGAACAGCCAAAGGTTCTAACATTCGGGAAGCGGGCAGAAGGAAGCAGATTAAAGTCGCGGGTCAGAGACTTGATGATTGGTATGGGGTTCTTAGAGGTAGCTACATACCTACTGAGCAATTATGATGTGATGGTCAAGAGGAGCTTGTTGCCAGATCGACCTCTCGTTAGGATAGCCAACCCCGTCTCTTCTGAGTACACTGTAATGAGGGATGTACTGATACCTAAACTGCTGCAATTCCTTTCTAGTAACACACATGTGGACTATCCCCAAAAGATATTCGAGTATGGCGCTTTGGTCCAACTCAATAATGGCGTTCCCAGGACAGTCCAACATCTAGGCGCCTTGGTGAGCGACGACCATGTCAGCTTCGAGGAGATTCAGGCAGTAGCCTATTCGCTATTCAAAAATCTCTCAAAAAATGTCAAATTCGAAAGAATGTCATCCAACATTTTTATCGAGGGGCGGGCAGCAAAAATAAAACTCGAGGAATTGGAGGTTGGCATCTTAGGGGAAGTTAACCCCCAGGTTCTTTTAAACTTCGGATTGACAAACCCTGTGGCTGCGATGGAAGTGGATGTTTCGAGGTTGAAATGTTTGGAAAGTTTATTTCGGGGCTAGTTGGATCAATACTTGCGATGAAGTGGGAGCAGAGCACAGCAGGACGAGAACGCGGGTACAAGGAGTCAATCGAGATGAGCGTTGGCTCAGCGATGAGTGCGACCTAACCCATGCCCGCAACAGTCCTGCTGTATCCTTTCATAATCAACTTAAAAAGGCAGGTCTGCGATGAATTGACATTGGCAGCCACCGGACACCGCCCGGTGTAGAGAGCCCTTCCGAGTGGGGCGGATTTCCCCTCTGTGAGGTTGGGTGTTAGCATCGGGCTACACGGTGGCTGCCTCTTGGGCAGGTGGGTAATGTGGATGTAGAATCCAAGATTGAGTTGATTACGAGAAATTGCCTAGAAGTCATCACAAAAGAAGATGCGGCACAAATTTTGCAATCCTCTTCCTCTCCGAAGGGTTATATTGGGTTCGAGCCGTCAGGTCTTTTTCATCTTGGATGGCTTATCTGGGTTAATAAATTTAAAGATATGGTTGATGCTGGAATTAAGATGACGCTACTCGAGGCGACTTGGCATGCTTGGATCAATGACAAATTCGGAGGGGATCTGAAGAAGATACATATGTGCGCCAAATACATTGAGCACGCACTAAAGGCTTTGGGTGTTGATTTTTCTAAAGTTGAGGTCGTGAAAGCCGAGGATCTTGTTGATAACAAAGCTTACTGGGAGGGCGTTCTGCGCACAGGCAAGAAACTTTCACTCTCGAGGATTAAGCGCGCAGTAACGATCATGGGAAGGAGGGAAGACGAGAGCACAATGGATTTTTCCAAATTCGTCTATCCATGTATGCAGGTCGAGGATATCTTCTATCTCGGGCTAGATTTCTGCTTGGGCGGGATGGACCAGCGTAGGGCACATGTTCTCGCGAGGGAAGTGGCTGAAGCATACTCGCTGAAGAAGCCTGTTGCGTTGCATACTCCCTTGCTTTCGGCTCTTCAGGGAAGTGGAAGGATGGAAAACATAGGCGGCGAAGAGGCTATGATCGATCTTAAAATGAGCAAGTCAAGACCGGAGTCATGTATATTCATACACGACTCTCCGGAAGAGATCAGAACGAAGATCTCAGTAGCTTACTGCCCTCCGAAGGTCGTCGAGTCAAATCCTATTTTGGACATAGCGAGGTATGTCCTTATGTGGGACAGTCCCCTAACATTGAGGCGCCCGGCGAAATATGGTGGAGACTTGATTTTCCAGACGCCTGCCGAGCTGATCGAAAGCTACAGGCAGGGGGAAATACACCCCCTTGATCTCAAAAACACAGTGTCAGAAAGCCTGATTTCGTTACTGGAGCCCGTCAGAAAGTACTTCTCTTCAAATAGCGAGGCATCTGAGTTGTTGTCTCAACTTCGATCCTAATAGCAAGGTTTTTAAGCATATAGCTTTTTTTTAGCTCTGAACAGTGTTATAAATGGGTAAAGGAGTAGTTTAACGTGATGATCATTCATTTCAAGCACATCTTTGGTACCGCCCTATGCCTTGATGTAGCCTGATTTTTGGGGGAATGGCACATGGGCGGTACGCCTACAACTGCAAAGTACACCATATATGCAAACATAGAGATCGATGGCGTAGTTGATAAGCCAGATGTCATAGGGGCAATCTTCGGACAGACCGAAGGGCTTCTTGGAGAGGATCTAGATCTAAGAGAACTGCAGAAGAGCGGAAGGATCGGCAGAATACAAGTGGATATGGAATCAAAGTCTGGTAAGTCGTTCGGCGAAATCATCATACCATCGAGTCTCGATCGGGTGGAGACTGCAATAATTGCAGCTGCCATAGAGACCATTGACAAAGTCGGTCCTTGTACGGCACGCGTTGAAATTAAGAAGATAGAGGACGTTAGAGAAGAGAAGCGAAGAAAGATCATTGACAGAGCCAGAGACATCTTGGTGCACTGGGAGACGGAGGGCGCTTTCGAGATAAAGGAACTATCAGAGGAGATAATGAAATCGGTTAGAGTCCATGCCATAGGCAAGTACGGTCCAGACAACTTGCCGTGCGGTCCAGATGTGGACAAGTCTGATACCGTGATTGTAACCGAAGGAAGGGCAGATGTAGTCAATATGCTAAGGCACGGTTACAAGAATGTGATAGGCATGGACGGAGCCTCTGTCCCTGACACCATAAAGGAGCTTAGCAAGAAAAAGACCGTAATCGCATTTGTGGATGGGGACAGAGGAGGTGAACTGATCCTCCGCGAGCTCTTCCAAGTCGCTGATATCGACTATGTGGCGAGGGCCCCTCCTGGAAAGGAGGTAGAAGACCTTACTGGGAAGGAGCTAGCAAAATACTTGAGAGCTAAAATCCCTGCAGAGCAGTACCTTTTGATGATGGGTGAAAAAAAGAAGGAGCAGCTGCAGGAGCAGGAGACAAAACCGAGGCATAAAGAAGAGGAAGCTGTTGCCGAAATACCGGAAACGAAAAAATATGAAGCACCCGAGAAGCCCGCGGAGAAGCCTGCTAAGAACGAAAAGCCTGCCGCTCTGACCTCGATCCCCGAATCGGACTTGGAAAAACTCCGCTTATTGGTAAAGGAGTTGCAGGGCAGCTTGGAGGCAGTCCTGACTGATGAAAAATGGGAGATCAAGCAAAAGGTTGCCGTGAGAGAGTTGGCAGAACTGCTTCAGAGCTCGGAGTCGAAGACACACGCTGTGGTCTTCGATGGGGTAATCACACAAAGGCTTTTGGACATATCTAACAGCAAAGGGGTTAACTATCTGATCGGAGCCAGAATTGGCAACATAGCTAAACGCCCGCAGAATATAAACATCATGGTCTTTGACGATCTCTTAAAAGAAGCTCCATGACTTCTGCACACTCTCCATCTTGATAATATCTTTCAACTTCCCCTTTCTTTTTAAAACCAAACTTCTCGTATAGTGACTTCGCCTCGAGATTCGACTTTCTAACTTCGAGTACCGCCCTCCACATGCTTTTGCTCCAGAACCTTCTCAAAATTGTGCCTAGAAGCGCGCTACCTGCTCCTTTCCTCCTTGCCTTCTTCTTGACGGCTATCGAGACTATATGCCCAGTTCCGTCCTCTTTGAAAATTCCAATCGCATATCCTATTATGGTGCCTTCCGCCTCTGCGACCAGTACACAACCCGGCATGAAAAAGAATGCTTTCAGGAGGCCCTTTGGATACGCGTCAGGGAACGTCTCCAACTCTATTGCATATATGAGATCCAAATCATTAAGCCTGGCGTCCCGTATATTTAACTCGGAGATAGACATAACACAACAAAAAGAGTCACACTGATTGATATTGCTAATGGGAGGTTGTTTATTGCGCATAATCGAAGCTGACAAGAAAAGGGGGTATGTCGAAGTAGAGATAGAAGATCAGGACGATCTTTGGCACTTGTACAACATAGTTGATAGAGGGGATCGGATCTGCGGGTACACTACGCGCGAAATCAAGGTATCGCGGGGGGACTCTGAGGAGCGGGTGGGGAGGAGGAGGGTTTTTCTATGCGTTGTGGTGGAAGAGACTGGATTCCAAAGCTTCACAGGAAAACTGAGAATAAGAGGGAGGGTAGTCTCAGCCCCAGAAGATGTAGAAGCCATTGGCTCCTACCATTCCTTCTCCGTTGGTCCTAAGGACAGAATTGGCATAACGAAAGAGAAATGGCTTACATTCCATGAGGAGCGACTTGAACTTGCAGCAACAAAATCGAGGCCAAAGGTAGTGGTCATTACGCTTGATGACCAGGAGGCTTTCATCCACATAGTCAAGGATTATGAAGTGAAAGAGGTCGTTTCTCTGTCCTCAAATATGCCCGGTAAGTACATAGAAACTTCGGACAGAACCTCGGTTAGAGCCAAATACTTTTCTTCAATAGAAGACGAGCTCCTCAGGACGATCAAGGGAGAACCTTACAGTGTGGTGGTTGCTGGACCAGGCTTCACTAAAAATGAATTGACTAAATATCTCAAGGAGCGGCACCGAACACTCAGCATCGCCGAAGAATCAACAGCGTCGATTGGGGAACCGGGGGTTCTGGAGGTCATTAATAGGGGTGCAATTTCAAGGATCTTAAAGGACACCTCGATGGTGCGCGACTCTGAGCTCGTTGATGAAATGCTAATGAGGCTCTCTCGCACACCTCAATTGGTCGCATACGGCATCTCCGAAGTTAAAAAGGCTGTCAATTCTGGAGCTGTAGAGAAGCTCCTCGTTTCGGAGAGGATGATGAAAAACCTCCCGTCTGAAGAGAAAAGAGGCGTCGAGGAGCTCTGTAAGATTGTGGAAAAGTACGGAGGCAAGGCTTATTTTGTGGGGGGAGAGCACGAGAAAGGAAAGCAGCTTTTCAATGTGGGGGGGATAGCAGCGCTCCTCCGCTTCCGGATCGGTTAGCAGGGAGAAGAAAAAAATTTTTCCCTCGAAAAAGTTGGGTACGTTTGCACGTACTCAAATTTGGCATCCGCTAGAGCACCCTTGGCTACTTCAAGCATCTTTCTATGCAGCTCGATCGCCTTATCGTTGTCAGATATTCCAATCGCGAATATGGGTATCCCGAGCTGCTGAGCGATTTTCTTTCTCAGCTCCCTTGGAGGAGCCGCCAAACTAGTTATTATGACCTTCCCAAGTAAGCCGTCCTCCAATATCTCTTCGTGCGGCCTGGCCACATTTTTACTCCTCCTGATAATCCTCTTTCTGGTCTGAATCGCGTCCTTGACTTGGCTCCGACAGTAATGTATTGGTAGCCTGATCCCTTCGCTAGCTGCCCAATTGATTAGCTTCATCGCAGCCTCCTCGCTCCCCCTAACTGCCGATATCCCCCCCTTTTCTAGATCGAACCCTCTCTGTTTCATCTGTAGCGCATTCCCAGGGGAGAACTCGAGCTGATTGAGGTTAAGAAAGTCTGCCCCGATCTGGTCCAGAAACTCGATGAACGCCTTCACCTTCTTCTCTTCCCCTGGAATTGATGGGAGCTCGGCTCCGGCGCAAAGCCCGACCTGCTTTGCCACTGCAATTCTGTCCCACAGTGCGCTTGTTGGATGAAACCTTATCTCATCAAGCCCTGCTTCCTTGAGTTCGAGCAGGACATCTCTGCCTGCGAATCTGCCGCTCGTGTACAGGTGTATGTGATGTTCTTTGCCGAACTCTCGCTTTAGTAGTCTAATGTATTTTAGCGTTCTTTTAACCTTCATCAGGGGGTCCCCCCCGGTTATGCCTGTGCCTTCAGCGTCAATAGCCCTGCATTCTAAGATTACATCCAGCGGTTCCCTTACCTTGACTTCGTCTGCGAATACCACATCCTTCCCTTTTCTCTCCTTGCTTAGCGGACAGTAAAAGCAGTTCTTCTCACAAATGCCAGTTATGAAAAGTACCATCTTCCCCCCATTGAGGCAGAGTCTGCATCCTTCTGGCAAGTTCATAATCACAATAAAGAGGCTGTCGGAAAATATTAACTCTGTGTGCTCTTTCTGGTCAAATTTTAGACGTCGGTCGTTCAGAGGAGGAGCTCCGAAACTATCGCCATCATTACCGCTCCAATCATTAACTTCTTCCCAGTATATCGGGAAATGCCAGAAGCCCACATGACGAAGCCTGCGAGTCCGATCACGAAATAAACTGTTTTTATGGCATATTTCATAAACTCTAACATTGCCCAGGATAGCCATTCCAGATTAGTCTCAAAAAATTTTATCCACCCTCCGATCGCTTCTTGAAACCTCTCTTGGATGTCTTCATCTGGAATGTTTTCCCCTTTGACCTCGCCAACTATGTATGCCCCCACAGTAAGGATTGCCATGATCGTTAAAGAAGCCAGTATCGAGCGATCCAAATCCATTCCCGTCATGTAGGCACAATATTTAACATCAAAGACTAATCTGAGTCACATTGCGGTTTTCCATAAGCACCTTTGACGTAAATCTTTTCTACATCGTTGTTTGTTAGCTCAGCCTTTTGACCGTTGTTGAATGAGCCTCCTGAGGCTTGGGTCGCTGGAGAGGCGTTCGTTCAATACTCCCTCGAAGGTCTCATCGTCAGAAAGGTGTCTTTTGAAGAAAATTCCTGTCCTGCCCACATTATCCCTTCTTCTTAGGACCCTTACTCTCTCCAACACGGTTTCTAGATGAACTCCGACAGTTTTCGCCGCCTCCGCCTCGTAGGAAAGAACCGACCTTTCCAAGTGACCTTGTTCAGTAGGTATTATCAGCATAAGCCTTTTGTCTATGCCTGGGACTCTCTTCCCCATTGAGATTTCAGAATGGTCCAACTCTCCACCAAACCTGTAAAATTCCCTCTCCTTTCCCCTCATTGGGATCAATGGGAAGGTGACCTTAAGCGTCGGATCGAGGTATATTGTTGCCTTTAATGTATGGACTGGCGTGGCCTGCGTCAGTTCTCTCGCCTCAAAACGGAACCCGCCCCTCATAATCGCTTCTTCAACTCTGAAAGAATCAATGGTTTCAGGGATTACTATGTCAATATCGCTCTTTTCATTGACATCTCCCCTAGCCAAGCTCCCGTAGACTCTACTTTCTATCCCATCCGCACTTAATGCTTCAATAACCTCTAAAGCCCTCCTCCTCAGCGAATTCAAGAGATCCCAATGCTCTTTGGAATACACTACATCTTTTGCCTCGTAAGGCGGAGCCACTTTCTTTGCCACGGGTCGCTACCCTCTGCGCCCTTGCTGTTAAATATGACCCGAGTTATCTCGCAATGTTCCTGGGATGCGAATTTAATCTACGTTTGAACTTATCCATTCTAGGTAACTTTCTAATCCGTCGAAGATTTCCAGGGCAATTATTTCAGGGACCTCATAGCTGTGTAGTTCCACCACTCTCTTTTTGATTTTATCGAAAGATTCCTTCTTTGTCTTTACTAGCAACATCGCCTCTTCGCCAACCTCGACTTTTTCATTCCACCTGTATATTGACTTGACCGAAGGGATTATGTTTACACAGGCAGCCAATTTTTCCTCGACAAGGCGTTTGGCTATTGTTTCGGCCTCTTTTGCATTTCCGACAGTTATAATAGAGACAATGCTCATCGACTATCCCCGAAGATAACTTTCGGAACTGGTTTAATTACTCTTGGGGGAAGCGTAGGTGGAATCCTGGACGATATTTTTGGCAATATTGCTCGCTCTATGGTCTCTTATCTTGCTCAGTAAGCAGTTTATGCCAAAAAGCTTTGAAGTGCACCCATTCTTGATCATGTGGAGGACTACCAGATTCAACTCGCTGATAGACCGGATCGGAAGGCGGCTAAGCCCGTTTTGGAGGGTTTTCTGGACGCTCGGATCCGCAATCTCTGTAGGAGCGATGGTCTACATCACGTACATACTCGGCAGGAACCTATTCTACATATTCTTCCAGACCGAGTCCGCTTCCCCAGTCTCTCCACTAATACCCGGGATCACGCTCTCACTCAATTTCAACACGCTGTTCTTCTTTGGAGTTTCGCTAGCAATAATCATTGTCTTCCACGAATTTTCGCATGGGGTGGCTGCGAGGGCAGAAAATGTAGGTATTAAGAGTACTGGATTGTTGCTGTTGGCAGTTATTCCCGGTGCCTTCGTTGAGCCAGACGAAGAGGATCTGAAAAAGGCCAAGCGTTCTACACAGGCGAGGGTATTTAGTGCTGGTTCAACCTGCAACATTTTGATGGGCATTCTGGCGCTGTTTCTCCTGACCAACTCTGGTATTGTCCTAGCGCCACTTTACCATACAGAACCCAGTGGTATCCAAATAACCGAGATTGTTCCTGGTTCTCCTGCAGACGGGATTCTGAGGAATTGGGATATAATAAAGAGCATAAATGGCTTCCCAGTAAACGACTCCGTGTCTTTGTCTTCTGTCCTCTCCATGATCCCTCCAAACTCCACGGTTCCGTTTGTATTGTCTAGGGAGGGATCAGAAATCATGATCAATTTTACGCTGGGACAATCCCCTACAAGAAACTCGTCCTACATAGGGATAAACTCCTTCTCCTACTACGAACCTAGAGCGCCATTCATCCCGCCGATGGGCTCCTTCTACATACTTGGGCTACTCTCTTGGTTTTACCTGCTCTCGATTAATATCGGTCTCATCAACATGATGCCCGTAGTAGCATTAGACGGGGACAAGCTTGCCACGATAATAATCAACTCGATCTTCCGGAATGAAAAGAGAGCATCACAGGCGACTAACATACTGCGGTGGTCATGCCTCCTCATATTGTTGCTCAATATCTCGATGAGTTTCGTACTCTTCCCTTCCTTCAAATTCGGCTGATGAAGGGATGATCTGGTTTGCAAGACAACAAATGCCGTTGCGGAAGGGAACCCTTCTATTTCAGAAGGCAATCTGGAGAGGTACTGTGCAAGCGTTGCTTTTCAAAAGGGATCGAGCGGATCGTCTACAAGACTGTTAAGAGGGAGAAGCTCTTCTCTCCAGAAGATCGGATAATGATTGCGCTTTCGGGAGGCAAAGACAGTATAGCCCTCGCGCACATCCTATCTAAGATCGAAAAGTCCTATGGTACAGATGTCTTCGCTGTTACAATCGACGAGGGAGTTCGGGGGTATAGAGAGGAGGGTGTAGCAATAGCTAGTGATGTCGCCTCAAGGCTGCAGATTGAACACCACGTATTTACATTCAAAGAGGCTTATGGTTACACTCTCGAGGAGATCTGCGAAATAGCAAAAATGAAGGGTATCCAACTGCTGGGATGCAGTTTTTGTGGCATATTGAGAAGGCGCCTCATAAACCGCTTGGCGCTGAAACTCGGGGCTACGAAGGTTGCAACGGGTCATAATCTAGACGACGAGGCTCAAACATTCTTGATAAATGTGTTCAGGGGAGATGTGGAGCGCATAGGCAGGTCGAGAACTAAACCTTTGGTAGCAAGAGAGGGATTTATACCGAGGGTAAAGCCCCTCAGGTACGTTCCAGAAAAGGAGATCGCCATTTATGTCTACGCAAAGGGGTACCCTCTATACCAAAGGGAGTGCCCTTATGTGAGGTTCTCTTTGAGGGACGAGATCAGAGATGTCCTGAACCGGGTGGAGGAGAACCATCCTGGCACAAAGCATTCTATTGTAAATGTATCTGACTCGCTGTCAAAGCTTCTTGAAGAACGACTGGTATCGTCGAAGATAGAGCGATGCAAAGTATGCGGGGATCCATCCAGCAGAAAGGTCTGTAGGACATGCGAGGTATTTTCCTTGTTGGGTCTACATGAGTCCTAAACCTGATCTTTGCGATATCCTGATAAACCCCCTTTCGAATGAATCAAGTGGTGCGGTAGGAAGGGTCGGAGGGCTCGGCCTCCTCTGCTCTACAAACGGTCGTAAAGGTAGGACCAGCAACTCTGGGAGGCGGCAGAACCGGCAGCATCGCCAATGGATGAACGGCGTAGAAGTCTCGCCCTGTGGGGGCGTTGGAGCATTCAAGGGCCGTCCGTAGGGGCGGCTCTTCTGCTTGCTGGGCGAAACGGGTTAGGCCCGGAAGGGAGCGGCCCTAAGTCTAGACAGCGCCGTTCACAGGAGAACGGGATGGATGCTGGACATTCAGAGGTGCTGCTGTTAGGTCTGCCCACTCTCGGGGGGCTACCGCACCATTTCCAAATAAAAATATTTAACTGACTGTTGACCCTTTTGCTTTGGAAGCCTGGGTTGCCTAGCCTGGTAAGGCGATGGCTTGCTAAGCCATTGTCTGGCAACAGACTCGTGGGTTCAAATCCCACCCCAGGCGCCATTGTTCCCAACCTGCAGGATTCGTTTCTTTTCTTTGGTGTCAATGAACTTTTCGCAATATGGACATCTCATAACCTTTAACAACATCCACACTGATTGCGTTTCATGGGCTCAGTGTCGAACATCAGTTTGTATTTTTATTTTCATTGCTCGTTTGAGTTTGCTCTGAAAGTTTCTTGATGATGCCTATTAATCCCTCCGTCTTGTGAATTCCATATCAAAGAATCTACTATACAAAATCTGATTCGGCATGTAAGATAGACCAACTAAACTACGTTTCATGACTATGCTTTTACTATACTGATGTTTGATGCAATGCTTTTTTCAAGAGATGATTCTTTTTTGCAATATTTTGGAGATGGCTTTGTCATGCTACTGAGCAGCATTTTTTATGATTTCTTCGCCATAGGTATGTATGGTTGAATTTCAGCGATATGTATAATAGCCGCCTGCCAATCCTTTTTTACTTCAAGGGGCTGTAGGCTAGCTTGGTCTAGACTGCGAGGCTTGGGCCCTCGTGACCCCGGTTCAAATCCGGGCAGCCCCACTGTAAATCAAGATTAAATTTTTCATGAGAAAAATGAATGACTTATATAGCGTCTAGCAGCTCTTGAGCTTATTTAACCTGTCCTGCTTTTCCGACGCTAGCTTTGCAAATGTCTTCTTAACGTTGGGCAAAAAGCCAAGTTTCTCCATGCTGTCCTCATAGAACTTCTTTGCTTTGCTCTCGATCTCCACGGCCTTGCGCAGGTTTGCGCTCTCATCTGGAGCGACGTCCTTATCTGTTTTGTAATTGTCGCTGTCGATGCCGGTGATCGCCTCAAGTATCATCTCCTGCATCTCCATGCGTCTGGTTCTATCTATCATTTGTTTGTTCTTCTTGGAAGCATTAGAGAGCTCAGAGAAAAGTTTCTGACGCTCGGAGGACGCCCTCTTGGCTGCCTCCTCGTAAAAATTAGCGGCTGCATCCTCGAGCTCTGATGCGAACTTGAGGATGGCTCCGAACGTCCCTAGTTGCATCTTAGAACCACCTGGTTATCAGTACCTTCTTCTGCGTGTAGAATTCTACAGAGTCCATTGCCTGGGCATGTAGATCTCCGAAGAACGACTCCTTCCAGCCACTGAATGGGAAGAAATAGATGGGGGCCGCGATTCCGATGTTGATTCCGACGTTGCCTGCCTGGATCCTGTAGCTGAACTCTCTGGCTGCTTTACCGCTACTCGTGAATATCGATGCCGCATTGCCGTATATCGACGAATTGGCCATATCGATCGCTTCGTCAAGAGACTCTGCCTTCCTGATACACATGACTGGTCCGAAGATCTCTTCCTTGAAGATCGTCATGTCTGGGGTTACTTCGTCAAATATTGTGGGCCCAATGAAGTATCCATTGGGATACTTTTCACATTTGAACTTCCTTCCGTCTAGGAGGAGCTTGGCTCCCTCTTGGATCCCTTTCTCAATATATTCCAACACTTTGTCGTACTGCCCTTTTGATGCTAGTGGACCCATCTGCGTCTCAGGGTCGAGACCATACCCAATCCTGATTTTAGAGGCGGCTTCTACCAATGCCCTCTTGAATGGCTCGTAGGCTTCTCCTACTGGGACGAAATTCTCTCCAGCCAAGCACCTCTGACCTGTACAGCCACAGGCAGATGTGATGCAGGCCGATATCGTGTTCTTCATATCCGCATCAGGCATTATTACGATAAAGTTCTTGGCTTGGCCTTGGCACTGCGCCCTCATGCCCGTTTCGGCGGCCTTCTTGTAGATGTGTCGGGCTACTGGGGTTGAGCCAACGAAAGATACCGCTTTCACCTCGGGGCTAGAAAGAAGCACATCCGATACATTCCTGCTACCATTTACTAGATTAATAACACCAGGCGGGAATCCTGCTTCCTCAGCGAGTTCAACTATCCTCTTCGCCGTCAGTGGGACTTGACTGGAGGGCTTGAGTATAAACGTATTGCCGCAGGCTACTGCCAAAGGAAGGAACCATAATGGTATCATGGCTGGGAAGTTGTACGGCGTGAGCCCGACGCAGATCCCTAGCGGCTCCCTCACGTATGCCTCATCTATCCCTTTTGCGACGTCCTCTTCTATGTCTCCTACCATCATCATCGGTATACCGCAGGCAAGCTCTACGGTTTCTATGCCTCTCTTGAGGTCTCCCCTCGCCTCGTCCAAGATCTTACCGTGCTCCTTGACAATTATTTCAGAGATCTCTTCAAAATTCTGGTCCAGGAGATTCCTGAACTCGAAAAGGTACCTCACCCTTGTGGTAGGCGGCGTGCACCTCCACTCCCAGAATGCTTCATTGGCTGCCTTGATGGCTTCTTGCACTTCCTCGTTTGTAGACTTTGGTACCTTGGCTAGAACCTCTAGAGTAGCGGGATTAATGACATCGAGCGTCTCCGTACTGCGCGATTCGACCCATTCTCCATTTATGTAATTCTTTAGGACTTCGACCAACTTTATGCCTCCGTTTTAAATTCTGTCATGTATTTTGCTTGTTGGCTTTGAGTGAAAGCCGATTTATTATATTTAAACTTTTATCATGGGCTGAAATAATCTGTAATTATAAGTAAATTATAGCCCTCATGCCGCGTTGGCACATCTTTTATAATTGGAAGTCTTCAAACGATTGCAGGCGATGTGCCTTGAATAAAATAGCATCTGGAAACCTTGTTTTCATAAGATTGGATGATGGAGAGGAGGTGGTTTCCTCGCTCAAGAAGGTGGTGACCGAAGAATGTCTTGAGACAGCGATTATACTTTCATTCGTTGGTGCGCTACGGCATACAAGGTTAATCGTTAGGAAAGGGGTAGAGAAGGAAGTCGAACATCACGTTGAGGTTGTTGGGAATGGCAATATTACACGATTGGATTCAGAACCATTCATACACCTACACCTTGCTGTTGGAAGTGATGAGGGGTCTTGGGTTGGGCACCTCCTTACTGGCACCGTTGATATCTTCTGCGAGATTGCCTTGGCTAGGACTGCCTTCCCGATGAAGCGAAGTTACAGCAAAGAGCTCGCCAATGCCGGCGTCACTGTACCATTTCGCTTGGAGTGGGGGTAATCCATTGGTAATGCTTTCTGATTTGGGTATCCTTGAACAAATCGAACAGGGGAAATTGAAGCTCGATCCCTTTTCCAAAGATTGCCTTTCTGCTTCAGGATACGACCTCCGTTCAGATGTAGAGATCGTGCTTCCTAAGGGGGCTCATGCCCTTGTGCACACTCTCGAGAGAGTAGAGCTCCCTCCATACATCGCAGGGCAGCTCTTTCTAAGATCATCGTTTGCAAGAGAGGGACTGATCGGGAGTTTGGCACTGGTTGATCCCGGCTTTAGGGGTCAGCTGACAGTTTCATTGGTGAACATGGGGAGCGGAAATGTGGCAATTGACAAGGGCGAAAGACTGTTACAGATAGTCTTCCATAAACTTGACAGACCATCATCGAGACCCTATGTAGGGAAATACCAAGATAGTGTAGGCACAGTTGAGAGCAAGAGATTTTTTCAAATAAATATGTAAAAATTAAAATATGGTGACTTGATAAACTGACGATGTCTATGGAGATGTGCACGTTGGCATTGACCCGCTACGAGTATCTGAAGCGACAGATCAGGGCAGTGGAGTTTCTTAGGCTGACCAAGAGCGTAAAATCTTACCAAGAACTAATGAAGATGACTGGAATTCCAATAACTGTGCTTAACAGGTATGTCAAAGGGCATATACTGCCGAGTCCAGAGCGTGCCGCCTCCATTATAGATAGGCTGGAGAAAGGATATGACGTTACGAGCCATATAATGGACAAGATATCGTTTGATAAAGGTGGTTTTCTCGACAACACTAAAGTACTCGGCGACACACTTCTGCTGAAGTACGTCGCAGATCAGGTCGTACAGCGCTTGGCAGGTAGGAGAGTCAGCAAGGTTCTTACAGTCGCAGTCGACGGGATCCCTCTCGCTGTGCACATAGCATCTGCATTCGGTGTGCCCCTGCTTTATGCAAAGAAAGAAAAGGAGATAGGCGTGCCGACTTTTTTGGAGGAGACATATACTGTTTCCAAGGCTGGTATTCAGGTCTCCCTCTACATCCCAAAGGACGGAATAGAAAAGAGGGATAGTGTCCTGATTACGGACGATGTTGTGAGATCTGGAGAGCAGCTGAAAGCACTCGTAAACTTGGTTAAACGAAGCAAGGCGGAGATAGCCGGCATATTCGTTCTTATAGCGGTTGGCGAGAAATGGAAACGGGAGATCGACGACTCAGCTAACTACCCTGTCTATTCCATTGCCACCTTGCCTGAAAAGGAGTGAGAGATCATATGGGGGATCTACCACCCCCACCTCAGTAATTATCCCGGATACAAGCTCTCTAGGCGTTATGTCAAAGGCGGGGTTTATTACCTTAGTCCCATCGGGTGCGATCTTGATCCCACGAATGCACGTTACTTCAGTAGGTGAACGTTCTTCGATGATTACATCCTCGATGTTTTTCGCAAGATCTATTGTAGAGAGAGGCGCTGCCACATAGAACGGAATCCCGTGGTGCCTTGCAAGCGCTGCAATGCCGTAGGTGCCTATTTTGTTTACTACATCTCCGTACCTTGTGATTAAATCCGCTCCAACGATTATCTTATTGACAAGCCTTTGACGCATTACATACCCTACCATGTTATCTGTTAGTAGTCTGAAGGGGATCCCTTCGTTCTTCAACTCAAAGGCAGTAAGCCTTGCGCCTTGGAGGAGAGGTCTGGTTTCAGTGGCATACACAATAAAGTTTTTACCCTCTTCAGCGGCGCTCCTCACAACACCGAGGGCAGTGCCGTGCTCGACACAAGCGAGTGCACCGGCATTGCAGTGGGTCAAAACTCCGTCTCCATCTTCAATTAGCTCGGCACCGTTCCGACCGATCGCTCTGCACACTGCCACGTCCTCCTCTGCAATCGAGATCGCCTCGCTGACTATTCTTTTCACAAGTTCCTTTGGTTCGGACGAGGAGGCGCTTATCCATGTCCTCCTCATCCTCTCCAGCGCCCAAAATAGATTCCTGGCAGTCGGTCTAGTCTTTCTTAGTCTTTCATATGCATCCTCGAGCTTGTTTTGAAGATCTTCGCATGAAGCCAATGTACAACCTTTGGCAGCAAGGGCGATGCCCATCGCAGCCGCGACTCCAATAGCTGGGGCCCCCCTTACTTCCATCCTTTCGATCGCTTTGGCAATCCGTTCGTACTCCTCGCATCTTATGATATTCACTTCGTCAGGCAAGGCTGTCTGGTCGATGATGTATACTCCGTCCTCTTTCCACTCTATCGTCCTCAATTCGCGTCCTCCCCTATCATATAAATCAATCTTCTTACCATCGTCCTGAGCCCTTCATTTACTGGTTTACTGATACCTTTTCCAAAATCAATTGATTTGGGCTGTATTCCCAAGAGCATTATTTTTACTCCAGGGATCCCCTCCCTCAAGACTGAAAATAGGAGCCTCATAGACTGTTTATGTGTGGAAAGCGATCTGGTTATCAGTAACTCCTCGTCTACGAACCTGAACTCCCCTGGCTTAGCACCCATCTCTACCGCATCAATAAACAGTATGTGGCTAGGGGACAGTCTCTTCATCTCACCTGTGTAGTTCTCTGGGGTCTCGCCGCAGTCCATGAGTGCGACGTTCCCTTTGACCTTCCCTTTCATTCTACTGATGGCTGAACAACCTGCGGCATCGTCTCCCCTCATCCTGTTCCCGACTCCAACGATTAATAAGCTCTTATATCCTGACAGAAACTCTGAAAGGGTTTCCTCGAAGAGCATATAGATAAGCTCTTTTACTTGGGTTTATAGGTGTTCTCCTTGCCTGACGCCCTCCCAAAGGCAACTATGAGAGGAAACGAATGCTTCATATCTGGGCCTGATGCAGATAGGCTCCACCAACAGGGGGCGGTGGGGGAACTAAAAAAAGGGACCTTGGTGTTGCTGGATGTGGAAGCTCTTTACCTCCTCGACAGGGGGAAAATCTCTGTCTGCGACCAAAATGGATCAGAGGTAAGTTTTGAAGCCCTCATTGGGCAACTAGAGGAGTCTGACCAAGAGATCTGGCTTAGGTACCTTCTTTACTCGGATCTGAGAAAGAGGGGTTATGTGGTTAAACCGGGATTCGGTCCTAAGCTAGAGTACAGGGTTTATGAAAGGGGTGCACAAGTGGGAAAATCCCCAGCGAAATATCTTGTCTTTGGCCTTGTGGAGGGAAAGACAGTCAAAATATCTGAGATTGCTTCGATCTCTGAGTCAGCTAAGCTTTCAAAGAAGGATCTTATCTTGGCAGTGATTGATCGGCAAGGGGAGATCACTTACTATGACACAACCGAGGTCAGCCTCTGAGCGTGTTCTGGCAACCATTAGGTTAGTACGTCCCACGAACTCTGTAATGATGGGGTTGGCTGTAATCATCGGTGAAGTGGCTGTCTTGGGCAATGTTCCGCCTTTTTATGAAATGGTTGCGGGGTTCCTTGTGTCTTTCTTCCTGACCACATCATCAATGGCAATGAACGACTATGTCGATTTGGAGATAGACATGATAAATCAGCCTAGCCGACCCCTTCCCTCTGGTGCCATACCAAAGCAAGTTGCACTCTATCTCGCCGGGCTCACAGGATTCCTCGGAATACTCGCTGCTGTGCCATTCGATTGGGGAGCCACTGCTCTGGCTATAGTCACTTTCGCCATGTCCACTTTGTACAATCTATACGGAAAGAGGACTGGTTTCTGGGGCAACCTCATGGTATCCTACTGCGTCGCAGTCCCATTCCTGTTTGGAGGGATCATGGTGATGCAGAAAGTTAACGCCACCTCTTTGACATTCTTCCTTTTAGCATTCCTAGCAAATGCGGGGAGAGAGGTTACCAAAGGGATAGCAGACATGGAAGGAGACCGGGTCAGAGCGATCAAGACGGTCGCTCTGGTTCGGGGTGCAAGGTCTGCCGCCTTCCTTTCTGCGTTGCTATATTTGATCCCTGCTGCAATCTCCCCCTTACCCTACGTCTCTGGTCAGCTAGGTAACGCCTACCTCGCGTTGATTATCCCTGTAGACCTAGGGTTTGTCTACTCTTCTTATCTGATAACAAAAAACTACGAGCAGAGCACTGCATTACGTGTGAAGACACAGGTGAGGTACTGGATGTTGCTAGGTCTTTTGGCATTCTTCTTTGGCGGGCTACTAAGGTGAATTATTGCAGCCAGTCACAATGTGTCGTATCTGGGAGAGGTCTGCCTTATGTTCTTTATTGGTTTTCATATCCTTGAGACTATATGTGCCTGTCTTTATCTCCTCAGGACCAACTATCAACACGAATGGAATCCCTCTAGAGTCAGCATATTCTAGCTGCCGCCCGAGCTTCCTTCCCATTAGGTCGATCTCTGATGGTATGCCCATGTTGATCAGTTCCCTACCTATCCTTATCGCTTGCGACATTAATGCTTCGTTCACATATGCCACAAAAACTTTCGTCGATGGGGAAACCTCCGAACTTAAATCTTCCTTAAGAACTTCATAGAGCCTCTCGACCCCCAAGGAGATACCTGTTGCTGGCGTCGGCACCCCCCCAAATTTTTCGATAAGCCTGTCATACCTTCCCCCTCCCGCAATACTGCCTATCTCCCTTGTCTTTGCTTTCACCTCGAATACGGGACCTGTATAGTAATCAAGCCCCCTTACCAAACTGAAGTCAACAACCACCGCCCCTTTTAACCCAAAGATGTCTGCGAGTTCAATCATCCTCCTGAGCTCGGCTATGCCTTCGGTAGCTTGTCTGCTCTCCCGCAGCCTCTCTTCGACAAAGGAGACTGCTTCCTCCCCTTTGATACGCGTGAATTCCAGGAGTTTTGCTGACTTTTCTGCATCAATCCCAAGTTTCTCGAGCTCCTCTGCAACCTTGGACTCTCCCACTTTATCCAACCTGTCAAGGGCATGAAAAACTCCCTCGGCGACTTTGTTGTCGATGCCGAGCGTCTCAACCATTCCCTCGAGTATCTTCCTATTGTTCACCTTGACCTCGAACCCCTCAAGCCCTAGCCCCCTTAATGCATCCACAGCTGTCGAGATGCATACGACATCTGCCTCGATTCTGGGGGATCCAACGATGTCGATATCCGCTTGGACAAACTCCCTGAACCTGCCGCTTTGTGGCTCCTCATATCTCCAGACTTTAGAGATGCAATAGCGCTTGAATGGCTTCGGCAGATCGGGCATATTCGCAATTACCCTTGCAAGCGGGACCGTGAGATCGAATCTGAGGCCCAGCCACCTCCCTGCCTTGTCTTGGAATTTGTAGATTTGCCTCTCAACTTCCTCCCCTCCTTTGGTTGCAAGTACCTCCCAGAGCTCCAGCGCAGGCGTGTCCATTTCTTCAAACCCGTGGCTCTCAAAGACTGACCTTATCCTATCTATGATCAACCTTCTGATCTTCATCTCTGCTGGCAGAAAATCTCTCGTCCCTCTTGGCCTCCCGAATTTCATCTTCATCGCCTTGCCTTGGGAAAGGTTGCTTTTACCATTAAATAAACCTCTTGGCTCAAAGTGAACGCCTGTAAAAATATTAATAGGCTCTCTCTCACAATCAACTGGGGGCCCGTAGCTCAGTACGGTAGAGCAGCGGGCTTTTAAGGAAACGGAGAAACCCGTTGGTCTCGGGTTCAAATCCCGACGGGCCCGCCATCGTATCTTTTTGTTTCAAAATCTCATCAGAAAACATTCCAGTCAAAAAATCGACTGACGAAGTGTTTTCCAGTTCCTTACTCGGCGAACTGGTTCTCCATGGAGTTTTTCACCCCAACTTGAGACTCAAGCAGGAATGCTGGCTTAACCATGCTAAAAATAAGCTCTACTGTTGTTTCAATGATGAGTATTTGGGCAGCTCGTCAGGTCTGAGTCTGATTAGTTTCTCTTTTCCGTAGACCTTGACCAAGATTCCTTCCTCACCAAGCTTCATTTCTGACGGCACCAATTCTGAAGGAACTTCAATGAAGCGCATCTCTTTCAAATCGAAGAGGTCTGCATGGCTTCCTGCCCTTCCATCGAGTCTAACCATTCTTATCTGCTCCTCACCCAACACCATGAGCTCATCCGAATCGCTTGGACCGATGGTCTTGTGTCGTCCCACGAAGTCCTCTACGACCGTTCTTCCCCGATCAAAACCTATGATGCGGTATATGTTGCCCCGGAGAGTGACTAATTCCCCCGTCCTGTACTTCGGTATTTTTACACTAATCGTATTCTTGTATAGTCTTCCTCCCGTCCTCCTGTCGACTCCAACGAGCTTGGGGCTCTCTTGGATCGAAGCGCCAAAGTCCTCATGCAGCTTCTTTGCGAAGATCCTAGCGCTGGTCAGGGATGAGAACTTGATGTCGTACCCTCCCTCTTTCTCTTTTATTTCGACAATCACGTCCCTCTGTTGGTTCGATACCCTCCTCGAAAAACTTGATACTGCCTCCTTCAGACTTTGTTGATCCCGGTGATCAAATGCTCTGTCAGATGCCCTAACCTGAACGACCGCCTCATGTTCTCCCCTCTCATACTTCATGCATACGCTGCAGTTTGTGTATTCTACAAAAGCTAATAACGAGGTTTTATATCGACTCGATTTCTCTTTCTCTTTAAGGTTGACCTGCAACAAGACCGTCTTGGGGTGACCTCTGTCATTTCTATCGATGACCTCTCCCGATATCCTGTCGATTATCACCTGTTCTGGAAGCCGAGTCTGCCTCTCTAGCTCTGATTCAGTTGCCACAATTGCTTTCCAGTCCTCATCGCCTGCGTCATGCTGCCTAACCCACATCTTTCCTTGGAGGTAGGACCTGCATTCGGGACACATTGTCACGGTCAGGTCCTGGGGTAGCTTGATTTCTATTTCTTTCCAATAACATCTACTGCATAGGCTGTGGATGTACTCGTCAGCTTCACAGCCGCACTTGGCACAAAAACGCCCCATTTAAGAAGCCTCATATCAATATGAACTGCGCGTGTGGAACCCCTTCTATTGTGACCACTCCTTCATCATGGACTAAACCGGCGTCCTTGCCGCATTGGACAGCAACCTCCCCCACAAGGTTGGCAACGGTCGCTCTCTTCAGATAGTCAACGGCAGCATCCGGACTAACCAACTCTCCTTTGTAAAATGCTTCATTCACGTCAAGGAGCAACTTCCCGTCAGAGAACCTCTTCCCCATAAGGTGCCGGTCACATACCGCCACCATCACTTCCCCCTCTCGGATCGCCCACACTTTCACGAAAAGCTTTACCTCTGCCATCTGACCGCCTCAAATTAGAGTCTTGGCTGGGTTCTTAGCACCACATACTTCACAAGCTATGAATGTCAGGCGGTCTTCCCTTACAAGCTTGGTGTCTGGCTTATTGCATGAGCTGCAGAGCACGTATGCCTTGATGTACCTGACGATTAGGTCGTCTACGACCTCCTTTGAGAACTTTCCATTCAGTGAGGCCCTTGCGTCTTCAAGGGTGCCAGATGTGGCTAGCTCTCTTACCATGAATTTGAGCACATGGTTGGGGCTTCGGTTCAGCCTAGATGCCACCTCCTTGAAGTTGTTGATTATGGTCTTGGAGCCGATCACGGTGACTTCTGCTTTTGGGGTTTCGTATTTTGATGATTTGAATGCCTTCTCAGGGATCTTTGAAAAGCCTCTCTGGAGGAGAGACTCATAATCGATGGCCATTCCTACCACTCAAGTATGGAAGCATTAAACAGCTATAAATCCTTATAGTGAGTGGTTGTAAAAAGATCCCATTTATTGAGCAGTGCAGCTACTTGGGAGTTCACAATGAGGTTACATGAATTGCTTTCTTGAGACATATTAAATAATAAGTAAAGCTCAATAAATACGTCAAAAGAGTGGTGATTATGGCACCAATAGTTGTCACCTCTGCCCTTCCATATAGTAACGATCGTCTTCATCTTGGGCACCTTAGGTCAACCTACCTGCCGCCCGATGTCTTTGTCAGATATCTGAGGAGAAAGGGAGAGGATGTGATATTCATCTGTGCCACAGATGAGCACGGGACGCCTATCGCGCTCAGAGCCGAAAAGGAACATGTGGATCCTAAGGACATAACGGATCGGTACCACCCAGTCATAAAAGAAGACTTGGAGAGGATGGGTTGCAGCTTTGACTATTTCTCAAGGACAACCGACCAGATTCACTACGAGATGACTCAGCATGTCTTTAACGTGCTGTTCGAAAAGGGGTACATCTACGAGCAGGAAATCGAACTCCTTCGTTGCCCAAAATGCAACAAATATCTTCCTGATCGTTACGTCGAGGGTACGTGCCCTTTCTGCGGATACGAAGGCGCACGAGGGGACTCGTGCGACTCATGCGGGCGCTATCTGCGGATTACTGAGCTCAAGGATGCGAAATGTGCAATATGCGGGTCTAAGCCTGAGCCTACATCCACAAAGCACTGGTTCTTTAGGCTCACGGCATTCAGCGATCTCCTGAAAGCATGGTTAGAAGGAAACAACAGGATTCCAGAAAATGTCAGGAGGTACGCCCTGCAATGGATTAATGAGGGGCTGCACGACTGGGATATCACGAGAGATATGCGCTGGGGCGTCCCAGTTCCGGTAGAGGGTGGAGAGGGCAAGGTGGTTTACGTTTGGTTCGACGCCCCTATCGGCTATATCTCCTCGACGCGGGCCTATTTTAACGCGAAGGGTACGCCTGAAGGTTGGAAGAGGTACTGGAAAGGAGAAGGCAAGATTTTTCATTTCATCGGCAAGGACATAATCTACCACCATGCCATATTCTGGCCAGCCATGCTAATGGGTACGGGCGAGTTCAATGTGCCAGAGGCAATTATTGCTGGCGAGTATCTTACTCTCGAAGGGAGAAAGATGTCCAAGAGCAGGGGGTGGTTCATCAGTATAGAGAATTATCTCAAAACATTCGAAGCAGATCCAATGAGGTACTACTTAATATCAGTAGCACCTCTTGAAAGGGATGCCGATTTCTCGGTAGAAGACTTTGTTAAAAGGTACAACGATGAGCTCGCAGATGTGTTGGGCAACTTCATACACCGGACCCTGATCTTTCTCGAGAGGTTCTTTGACTCAACCGTCCCAGAAGCAGAGCTGGATGAAAATGATGTGCGGGTGCTGACCTCTATCGAAAAGACAGTAACCGAGAGCGATTCGCTTTTAAGGGATATGCGCTTCAGGGACGCGCTGGTCTCTGTGATGAACCTAGCCCGAGAGGGTAATCGATATCTAAACGAAGCAGCGCCTTGGGCTACAATCAAGGCCTCCCCCCAAAGAGCAGCCTCGGCATTATACACATCGGTACAGATAGTCAAGGCGCTTGGGAGCCTTCTATACCCATTTCTTCCATCGACATCAAAGAAAATATGGCAGATGCTTCGTATCGAGTCAGACCTATCAAAGTTGCCTTGGGAGGTAGCCTGTGAAAAACTGCCATCTGGTCACCGGGTAGGTAAGTCCTTCCCACTCTTCAAAAAGATCCCTCTCCAGGATGTACAAAAAGTGAAAGATAGCCTTCTACCTCGTAAAGACGTAGGAGAGCGGGTCTCAATTGAGGAATTCAAAAGGGCAAGAATAGCCGTTGGAGAAGTGGTCTCTGCAGAACGGATTAAGGGGTCAAAGGATCTACTCCACCTTGAGGTAGACCTTGGGGAATACGGGACGAGATCCTGTGTAGCTGGAATCGCGAAGTACTACTCCCCAGATGAGCTGCTTCACAAGCGTGTTACTGTACTCATGAATGTACAACCAGCGACACTCTTCGGATTCAAATCCGAGGTGATGATACTCGCTGCAGAGGGGGAAGCGAAGGTTGCACTGCTCGTTCCAGACCGACAAGTCCCCCCGGGCTCACAAGTCAGATGACAGGGGGTTCTTTTGCTCTTCAATATCGATCTCCACGTTCACACCGACCGTTCCCCAGATGGGTGTTCGACACTTTTGGAAATCGCTGCCATCGCTAAATTGAAGGGGTTACATGGACTTGCCTTAACAGACCACGATATCATGATGCATGAAGGAGACTCAATGCGCCTCTCTCGCGAACTGGGCATTCTGGTGGTTCCTGGAGTAGAGCTGACTACGGAGGCGGGGCACCTGATAATACTTAATCCAAAACGTAACCTTCTCGGGCTCTCCATGAAAGAGGCTGCCCATGCGGCTTCGATAGACGGATCCCCTATAATAATCCCACATCTAATGGATCCTATCAGTCACGGTATAGGTGAGGAACAGGCTCTCTCTTTGCTGACCTATTCGCCACTGATCGAGGTTTTGAATGCTTCAACATTTTCTAGATATAACCACAAGGCCTCTTTCTTTGCGACTTCGCATTCGCTACCTGCTGTGGGTGGCAGCGACGCCCACCTCGCAGATGCGGTTGGCGATGCCTATACTGTTGTCGACTCCCCTAGCCTCGAACTCGGGTCAGTCCTTGCGGCGATATCAGATGGTCGCACCATGCCCTCTGGAGGTAGAACCTCGTTAGCGACTGCAGCCAAGACTGTTTTCGCCAGATTTATGAAACGCATCTCTCGCGCATGAATGGAAGATGTGCGTTTATGCGTGTCTTCTTAAAGACATTTGGGTGTTCTCTCAATCGCGCTGACACCGAGTCGATCACTCATCTCATAAAAGAGCACCATTTGGAGATCGTCGATTCGGAAGCTGAGGCTGACGCTGTTGTGGTGAACACGTGCACCGTTAGGGGTGAAACTGAAGAGAAGGTTTTGAGATACCTGTCTTCGTTAAGGGGAAAGCGTTTGCTGGTGACTGGATGCATGGCAGCCGTTCAACCCGGTCTGATTGCCTGCAACTTCCCCCAATGCTCAATAGTGAGCGCCAACAACATGGATTGCATAATTGGCGCACTGGAGAAGAAGGTGATCTCCGTGGGTTCAGGAGGATCTCCTCCCCCGCCTGCACCTTTCTCGAGGGGACTGGTGTATACAATACCCATCTCTAGGGGCTGCTTGGGAGAATGCACGTATTGTATAGTCAGACTGGCTAGGAGAACGCTTGTCAGTACACCGCCCAGCACAATATTGACAATGACTGAGAAGGCTGTAGCTTCTGGGGCCTTAGAAATAAGGTTTACAGCACAAGACACAGGAGTTTACGGGTTGGATATTGGAACTTCCCTTCATTCCTTGCTCAGAAGTGCCTCGGCCATTACTGGCAGGTTCAAGATTAGGGTAGGGATGTTCAACCCCTCCTCGATCTCTAGTTTTTTAAACGATCTCTTGAACTGTTACCACTCCAATAAAATCTACAAGTTTGCTCATATGCCCCTGCAGAGCGGAAGCGACAAGATACTTGAGTCCATGCGGAGAGGATACAACTCCGAAGATTTTATTAAAATCGTAAGGAGATTCAGACAGGAGTTTCCTTGGATGACGCTTGCCACAGATGTAATTGTGGGCTACCCCGGAGAATTGGAGGAGGACTTCAAAAATACTTTGGATCTACTGCGCCTCCTCGAACCAGACAAGATCCATGCTTCGAGGTTCTCGCCTCGCCCGCATACCCCAGCCGCCTCACTGAAGCAGGTTCCTGAGCCGGTTAAGAAGGAGCGCAGCCGGATAATGTCTTCCCTGAGGCTTTCGATCCAAAACGAAAGAAACAAAAGGTGGGTTGGAAAAGAGGTTGAGGCTACCGTCGTGGAACACAAAAGAGGAGTTGGTCTCCTCGCGAGGACAGACGAGTACAAATCCGTGTTAATAAAGGAAGACCATCCTTTACTGCTTGGCTCAAGAGTATTTTTGGAAATAATCGCGTGCTCCCCATTCAGGCTGGTTGGTAGCGTCATCCGCCGCTGACTGGTGGCAGTATTGCAATCGAGTCACCCGCAGGCTCGCCGAAACACTCGCTGCCCACAAGCCGGTTTCCAGACAGAACTTTGTATCTCCCATCAAATCGCTCTTCTACGAATATGACCCTTCCTACCTCAGGAAAATTCTCTCGCACCTTTTCCAATACCTCTTTTATGGTCGGACATTTCTCGAATTCGATGGTGACTTTATCTTTTCCGACTTTCTCCCTCAAATTAGCGAAGAGTCTGATTCGCACCGATACGCCCATTGATCTACTCCTCATTAACCGACTTATTGATCTGCTCCTCCATTATGTGCCCTTTACATACCACTGTAGCTTTCTTTACCCCTGGCACACTCATAACCGCCTTCTTTATCTCCTGCGCGAGATAAAATGCGATGGGGCACATTGGGCTGGAGGGAACAAACTCAAGCTTCACTACCCCGTCTTTCTCTTCCAAATTGTCAATAAGCTGCATATCCACCATACTCATGCCTGTTTCTGGATCCATGACGTTCTTAAGGGCATCAAGCACCTTAGTTTCTATCTCTTTTCCCATCGCTATCCCTGTTTTCTATTGACCACTGAAGTATAAATAGATTAGATTTCAATCCTTCACAGCTATGGTGGATGCCCAAAACTGAAGGGTGAAGTCTTGAGAAAACAGTTAACGCATGCTATTTTTAAGATCTAAATTAATGTTTATATTTTTATTTGATATTATATTGATTAATAGTTTCTGTCTTGGTATCTAGAGATTGGTTAATCAAAGAAATATGCGCCAGAAGCCTTGCCAGGCTCTAATAATTTCCGCCTACTCGTTTCCTTTTTATGTTAGATTTTTGTAATCTAACATGCGATCATATTATAAATTAATAATTTGACAATTTCATTAAAAATCTACTAAATGTTAATGCTTCTTGGGCACTCCCTGCTCTTTTCCAAGGAAGACTTCCTTTACCGAACTATTGATAGACGCTGATGCTTGACTTTCCATAAAATCTTGTTGCACATCAAACGGACATGTTTGTTGCCATTGCCTTGTGCTGAAGCATTATGTGCTGTTGCCCTTAACATGATTGATGTCGTTTCACAGTGCGCTGAACTTAATTATCAAGTTCCTTGTTATTTTTGACCATTGACAAATGAACCTTTTTCTCGAGCAGTTTGCCATAGGATCCTTCTTCCCAGCTTTGCGCCCAGCACGTTCTTTCCAAAAATAGCTGTTTTTACTTGCACTCTTTTTATGGGTAAATACGGTGATAATTTCGAGCCATCAAGACGTTGTTAGGACTCATGAACTAACATGGCACCTCTCACATCATGCACCTTGGAAAGTACTTCCAGTTAAATAACTACATTATACAATTTAGTCATTTATCTTAATTGAAGAAAAGTTTATATTTAGAAACATTTTAAAAATGAAGGTCATAAATTAAGGAGGTCTCATCACCATATCATGCCTTCGCCTCTTTACAGAAGAACCTTTTGCATGCACATGTACACTAAATTCAGAGCTAAATTATTGTGTCGTATCTGAATTTACAACACCTGATCAAATTGCTGACTGGTGGGCATGATGGAACTATCTCCGATCTGGTTATCAATCATTCTGCCTGCAGCAATCGGATTAACCTCCTATGTGGCAGGTAGGCGAGCAGGGTATTTCGTTACCGCATCTTCAGCTTTTTCGTTCTTAATAATTATATCACTAATTGAAATGTTCATTAATGGAGGATCCCTGCATATCGAAGGCTTCGCGTGGTGGCCAATCCCTGTATCTCCACTGAATTTTGGACTAATAATTGACCCCTTAAGTGTATTGATGGGCAGCATCGTTTCTTTCATATCCCTCATTGTTTTCCTCTACTCGATTGGATATATGAAACAAGAGGAAGGGGCGCCACGTTTCTGGTTTTTTATGGGCTGCTTCGAGTCTAGCATGTTGTTGCTTGTCTTCTCGGACAACCTGGTGATGACTTTCTTAGGATGGGAGGGGGTGGGTTTATGCAGCTATTTCCTCATCGGTCACTACTACCGGGATCAGCGAGAGAAGTGGCTGGGGGGTCCTGACGGAGTTGCACCTTATGTCCGACCATCGCTTTGTGGAGAAAAAGCCCTCCTCACAACTGGTTTTGCAGACTCGATTATGCTAATTGGAATTATGTTATTATACTCAATTTACGGTACATTCAACTTCCATGAATTGCAGTTGATGGCGTCCTCGAGCTCTGTAGACTCGGGACTCATCTTGGCAGCCTCAGTATGTCTGATAATGGGTCCGTTGGGGAAATCTGCACAATTTCCATTTCATGAATGGCTGCCCGAGGCTATGTCTGGTCCGACCCCAGTCAGCGCTCTCCTCCATTCTGCCACAATGGTTAAGGCGGGTGTCTACCTAGTCGCAAGGGTCTCACCCCTATTCTATATTCTTTCCGGGATGTACCCTGGATCCATGAACTTTTTCCTAATCGCTTCCGTGGCGGGTCTGCTCACAGCCATCATAGGCTCAATTTATGGCACGATTGCTTACGAGATGAAGAAAGTTCTTGCGTACTCCACGATCTCACAACTCGGTTTCATGTTTGTGGCGCTAGGGATTTCAGGGATCTCGGGGGATCCTCTGCTAGGTCTATCTGCTGGCATCTTCCACCTACTTGCACACTCGATCTTCAAGGCGGCTCTCTTCCTTGGGGCGGGTTCGGCGATACATGCATCCCACACTATCTACATCACCGAAATGGGCCAGCTGAGGAAGGCTTGCCCCAAAACCTTTCTGGCTATGACAGTATCAGCGCTCAGCCTGTGCGCCCTCCCTCCGCTTATGGGTTTTTGGAGCAAAGATGCCATCTTGGCTGCAGTTTACCCTGTGAATTTTGCAGCCGCAGCTCTTTTGGCAGCCTCATCCGCATTGACTTGTTTCTATTCGATTCGCCTCATTTGGTATACTTTTCTTGCCCCCTCAAAGAAAAAGATCCACTCCCACGAAGAGTGGTTACTTGTAGGACCGGCGCTCTTCCTTTCTGGAATTACCCTTTTCTTGGGCCTCTTCGGGAAATCAATAGAGCACACAGTCAGCGAGTCGTTGTCCCATGCCTTAGAATTGACAATGGCACACGAGACAGACGCATATGTCGCAATCGGAATGAGCATGGCGGCTCTTTCTTTAGGGTTTGCTTCGGCGTACCTCAAATATTTTAGAAAGCCTTGCTCTTCAGAAAAGGCAAATCCATATGCTTTAACAGGCTTGAGGAGGGTCCTTACGGATAGGCCGGTTGACAAGTCATACAGCTTGCTCTCGGCTTCTCTAAAGAGGTTCTCGCGTGCCGTTTATGATTTCGAAATTTTACTCAACAAATTCAACCTGGCAGTTGCAAGCTCGGTGATGACCATAGCGAGGAATCTGAGCAGCATTCATTCAGGGGATCTGAACAGGTACCTTGGGATAGCCGCCGTGCTCATGCTTCTGCTCCTTGTTATTATGTTGCTGGTGGGGTCTGCATGAGCCTCCTCTACATTGTGTTAATTCCGATTTTATTCGTGCCGATCGTATACTTCTTGGGTACCCGCATTTCTCACAGAGTGGGATATGTCGCCGCCGTAGCACCATTTCTTGGTTTGCTGCAAGCTATTTGGTGTTTCCCTACTCTTCTAAGCGGAAAAAGAATAGTCTCCGATCTTGGCTGGGTGAGCTATCTGGGGCTGGATCTAAACTTTAACCTCTCAATCGATGGCATTAGCCTGATCTACAGCATCGCCATCGCCTCTGTGTCCGCTGCAGTATGCGTCTACTCGGTAGATTACATGGACCACAGGGTTCATGAAATGGGTTTGGAAGGTGAGGACAGAAAAAAAGCATTCTCAAGGTTCTACTCAGCATACCTCCTCTTCTACCTAGGCATGATTGGTACGGTCATATCCACCAACATCGTGCAGTTTTACCTCTTCTACGAGCTGATCCTCATCAGTACATGGCTCCTGATCCACATCTTTGGTTATGGCGAAAAGGAAAAAATTGCGCTTACATATTTCATCTGGACCCACCTGAGTGGGCTCTTAGTCCTGATCGGGTTTGCCTTTCACTATATGGCTACCGGGAGCATTGCTATGGTTTCCTTCAATCAGTACTCTATTGGTTCGCTCCTCCTCTTGATTGGATTCTCCATCAAGATGGCTGCATTTGGTCTTCACACATGGTTACCTTTGGCTCATGGGGAGGCACCAACGCCGATCAGCGCTCTCTTGAGTCCAGTGACAATTGGTATAGGTGCCTATGGCATAATCAGAATGGCACTTCCCGCAGTTGTCGAGTTCTCAAATTGGGTACTACTCTGGGCATTGGTGACAATCGTCTTCGGCGGACTCATGGCGCTCTCTGAAGATGACATAAAGCGACTTTTGGCATACTCGAGCATAAGCCACATGGGCTACATGATGCTTGGAATTGCTTCCTTGACATATATCGGCATTAGCGGAGTAGTGTATCACTACTTGACACATGCTTTCTTGAAGGCTGTGCTCTTCATGGGTGCCGGAGCCATAATGATGCAGCTTGGAGGGATCAGGAAGATAAGTCTGATGGGAGGTCTTGCCTCAAAAACTCCCATTGTCGCATTGTTCCTTGCTTCAGGGTTCTTAGGGTTAGCTGGCTTCCCACCATTCCCAGGCTTCAATTCTAAGCTTATAATACTTGCCGGGGCTTTCTCAGGGGCGAACGGATTTGCATCCCTCTGTATTGTGGCTGGCGCAGCTTTCTCATCTATCTTGACTATCGCTTATGGTGCTGAGGCGCTCAGGAGATCGATGTTCGGAGAGATAAAGGAAGGACTCGAAGTAAAGCGCTTAAGTAATACGATGGTATTGCCAATGGTCTTTATGCTACTGCTCGCAATTTTATTCTTCTTTATGCCTTGGTTAGTGATCTTGCCTTTGGAGGCATGATGTATGATAGTCAAGGTTCTGTTCATGGCATTTGTCTCATTCCTGGTCTACGTTAGCCTTGTTGGAAGCATTGGTACAGACGAGTTGATAATTGGAGCAATTATCTCGATAATCATAGGTGTTATTACGAGGAACCTGGTAGTGTCCGACGAGAAGAAGGTCTTGAGCCCGAGGAAGTGGCTCGGCGCATTTTGGTATCTTGCGGTCTACTGGATCCGATACGAGACGACCTCGCATCTTGATGTAGTTAAGAGGATATTCACGATGAAATACAACCCATCAATTGTGAGGGTACCGTTCAATCTTACCTCTGAATACGGGGTAACGGCGGTGGGCAACTCCATCACTAATACCCCTGGTACCGTGGTAGTTGATATCGACGAAAAGCGTGGGTACTACTATGTGCACTGGATCGACGCACCTTCTGTCGAAGAGGAATATTGCTACAAAGCGATTAGCAAAGGTTTCGAGGAGCTGGTGAGGCGGTTCCTATGATAGACTTGCTTTTAAATGTCGCAATATCTATGTTTGTGCTCTCGATAGTGTTCTCACTATACCGGATGATCCGCGGTCCTACGGTGCCTGACCGTATGCTCGCGCTCGATGTGATCTCCTATGGTCTTGCAGTCGTGATGGGGCTGATTGCAATAGTCTCAGGGTCGCCCTACCTTATCGTCATCAGCTTCTCTCTGGCGCTTTGGTTCTTCATAGGCGCTTTGTATGTCGCTAGGTATCTGGAGGGTGAAGAGATTGGTGAATGAGCTTCTCGAGATAATTGGCATCTTCTTGGTGGTTCTTGGAGGGCTGCTCAATATTATCGGGTCGATCGGCATGTTGCGATTCCCATCTTATTTCTTGAGAATCCACGCTGCGACGGTAGCTGTGATTGGGGGGTCGGTAGTCCCTCTCGTGGGGATAGCCTTCCTTTCGTATGGGATCCACGGAAGCGAGGGAGTCGTGACATCCCTCGGGGCATTAGGGACGGCAGCTTTCATATTCATTACCGCCCCGGTATCTTCCCACGCTATTTCAAGAGCTGCCGCACGGATGAGGATGCCGAGGGGCCCTTTGACTCACGACCACCTGGAGGAAGATGGGAAATGATGGAGCTAATCGTCAATCTGTTGCTCGCATCATGTGTAATGCTTACCGCTGCGATCGTGTATACCAAGGATCTTCTCCTTGCGGTGGTGTTGTCAGGCGCAGAGGGGGTAATGGTAGCCGTCATCTTCTACCTCCTCTTGGCACCAGATATTGCCTTGGTTCAGGTGGCAGCCGGGGTCGGCATTTCTACTGCGTTCTTCATTGTGGGTCTTAGGAAGCTGAGGAGGCATGAAGAATGAGCCTCAAGGATTCGATAATCGGCATCTCGTTCGTCGCTTTAATGACTGCCATCCTAATCTACGCATTCCTTGGATATCCTGAAGTTGGTTTTGTTAGACCTCTAGGAGAATTCTACCTTTACAACACCTTCAACTTTAACGAACAGGGATGGTGGTCCGCTTCTCCTAACGCTGTAACTGGTGTCTTGTGGGACTATCGGGGGTACGACACACTATATGAGACAATGGTGTTCTATGTCGGGATTGTGGCTATTGCCCTCTTCTTTGAAAAGGAATCAAGCCTCCGGAGAACAAGCGGCATGACTGTCATAGTTAGGGCGACTACAAAACTCGTCTTTGTATTCATACTGACGTCTGCTATGGCCATAACCATTTTCAGCGTGAAGACTCCTGGAGGCGGATTCCAGGGCGGATCGATAATGGCAATTGCTTATATCGCCATCATTATCGCCCTATCAAGGGGATTTTTACCAGAATTGAGGATGGATTTGTCGAAGGCTCATCTAATCAAGATATTCGGGCTGATTTTGATCTTCTCTCTTACAGTGATCCCTGTAGCGTACTCTTTGGCCTCTGGGACTGTTGCATATGCACTCCAGAATCAGCCAAAGCCGTGGTCAGAGTTTGGATACCCCACTTTCCTCGGTCTCTACAGCCTTTCTGGGGGGATGGTTATCCCCATACAAGTGGGTGAATTGGTGCATGTCGGGATGGGGTTTACGATAATGTTCTTGATTTTGACTGAGCGCGAAGGGAAGAAGGAACTGGGAGGGAAAAGATCTTGAATATTGCTGGCCAGTTGCCATACATCCTTATTGCAATGATGGCGTCCTTGTGCATCTATGCAATCCTATTCAAGTCAAACCTGTTCAAGAAGATGCTTGCAATATTCCTGCTCACTGATGCAGTCAACCTTCTCTACATCGTTCAGGGATACAGGTCGGGCAACTCGATCCCGCCAATAATCCCCCCAGGCATGGATCCGTCCGAATTCGCTTCCCTTGCTGTTGATCCACTCGCTCACTACTTCGTTGTGACCGCAGTTGTGATCGGGTTGGCTGAAGTTGCCACGCTTACTGCCCTTACGATTTACACCTACCGGCATTACGGCACTATCGAGACAAGGAAGATCAAGGAGTTGAGAGGATGAACGTCTTATTCTTCCAGGCACCTATATTGGCAATGTTGTTGGCACTGATGGGTTCATTCGGATGTATCATCGTGGGTTTGTTTTCAGGTAGACGCGCGGTGGAATGGTTTACAGGAATATTGACTGCTGTGTCCTTGGTACTGTCTGCTCTTGCGGTTGTAAACGTCTTCTTTCTCGATGAACCTTACGTTTATATGATGGGAGGATGGCCTCCTCCAGTTGGTATCCCTTATGTGATAGACCGCTACTCTGCCCCACTTGCGCTTGTTGTATCTGCGATATTCTTTGCGACCATGGTCTATTCGGTCAGATATATCGAGAGGGACCGGGATGTGAAATGGTACTACTCGCTAAGATTCCTTATGCAGGCTGGGATGTATGGCCTCCTGTTCTCCGGCGATATGTTCCATATCTTCGTGATGCTAGAATTGATGGGTCTTTCTGCGATCCTTCTAGTACCATTTCGTAAAGAGGTCAAGGCATCGGTTGAGGCTGGGATAAAGTACGGCATATACGATATCCTTGCGATCTCCATCTACTACCTATGTACTGCAATGATATTCGGGATGTTTGGAACCATGACTGTGGCTGAGATCGCAGCAAAACTCGGCGGTTATGTCTCTCCCTTCTCCGGTGGGATCTTTGCAAATACCGCAGCTTTGCCTGTGATAATTGCCCTCATTGTCTGGTCTTTCACTATCGGATCCGCTGTCGTTCCTCAACACTTCTGGCTGCCCGACGCACACAGCATGGCGCCGAGCTCAATTAGCGCCATACTTTCCGGGCTATTGGTCCAAGTGAATATCGCAGTCCTCGCAAGAATCCTCTTTGACGGGTTCGCAGCAGGCTCGTACCCAGGAAACGAGATCGGTCTTCACGCCTTGCTCATCCTCGGCGCAATCTCCTCGGTAATTGGCGCCGCGTTTATGCTGGTCCAGTCTGACATAAAGCGATTGATCGCATACTCCACAATAGCAAACCTAGGGCTTATAGCCATGGGCTTCGGGCTCGGCACGATTCAGGGAGCTTCTGCGTCATACCTCCATATAATCAACCATGCCTTCGTTAAGGCTGCCCTGTTCATGATTGCAGGGGTCTTCATCCATGCCACAGGATCGAGGGAAATCTCGTCTCTCAAGGGGATATCGAAGGTTCTGCCAGGGACCTCTTTGCTGTACACCATTGGCACACTCGCTGCCATCGGTTTCCCACCACTCAGCATGTTTTGGAGCAAGTTGCTGCTCCTGTTTTCAGTTTTGAGTGCGGGTGGGAGCTATCAATACGTGGTGGTTCCTATGGCTTTGACCATTGTATTAGAATCCATCGCCCAGATCCGGCTCTTGGCAGTCATATACTCTGGCGAGAAGAGGTCGGTCAACTGCCGCCCTTCATATCCCGTGATCGCATCGGTGGGGATGATGATTGGAATAATCGTCATAACTGGATTGATGCCGAGTTTACTCTTTGAGTTGGGCGGACTAGCCGCAAGCGACCTACTTAACATCGATTCCTACATCGATTTGGTGCTAAAGTCGTTAAATTACCCACCTTAATTCTCTCTCTTTTTTGAGCTTAGCAGCTTTGGGGAGTTCTTTGGGTAAATCGATTAGAGGTGGTAGGTAAGAGAATGCGAGCAGTTTTGAGTTAGATGGTGAAGTGTTCTCATAAAACGAGCCATCCTATATATGCGGTAAAAGCTCTCGGAATTGGGCTTTCCAAAAAAAGGCATCATTGCCAGTTCAGTTCGACCCCTATCTTAATATTTGGGGATATGTGATAATTAGACTCACATTGCGGGGTCAGACAAGTGACCAGAAAGAAATGTCTTGCGGCATTGCTCACAATCTCCTTGCTCTATGTACTGTTTCCATATACGATGGTATCCGCTTCTGCTTCTTCGGTAGAAAGAACAATTATTATGGAACCTTATTTCCAAATATATGAGGATCATTTTAATTTACTCTCGCCTACCGATAACTATACTATATCGTTTGTCGTCCCATACTCTCAATGTCTATATTCGGTCAAGGCATACGGGCAGGACAACTCATCACTAGAAGTAGAATGGGTTTACCAAAACGAGACATCTAACTTGACGTTGCTAGTTCATACGAATGGGCAAACTTCGTTTACGCTCAGGACCATCTTGCACTACACAACACGGATTGTTAACGAGTCATATTATACTACAGTGAACCTATACCCGTGCGCAGAGGGCGAGCTGTCAGCAGCACTTACGCTTTTCCTGCCTTCCGGCTCCACGCTTGTTGACTATCCTGAAAGCCTGTCCCTTACTCATGTTGATGGGAGACCTGCGCTTATTGGGGGGAGGGTTCTGACACCTTTCGAGGCATCAAACGATACGATTGCATACAACGGTACATATCAGCTTGTAGAAATAACCAACTTAGAACGCCGGATCGAGGCATCAGCGAGCGGCGTTCTCGTCACCGAGAACGTGCAGTTCGTAAACCTGAATTTCAGCATAATGAAAAATTTCAAGTTGACCCTGCCGGAGGGCGCCTCGTTGTTAAGGGTTTATGATTCCATAGGTTATATGAATTATACTTTGGAGAACACGAGTCTGTATGTTGCTCTCCGTTCCATCATACTTCCCTCAGAGAAGTCTTCATTCACAATCGTTTACCAGATCCCAGCAAGTAACGCCTACCAACACGAGAACGACAAATTGGTGTTCTCAGGATCGGTTCTGCCGGAGTGGTGCCCGTATCTAGTTAATAAGCTAAACACCGTCATTTCCTTGCCTGGAGGTGCATCCCAAGTCGAGGGAATTGGGGTTACACTTGTAGATAAAAACTCGACAGTAGAAGGCAGGATTGCTGCTACAGATATCACTCCTTACTCTGACTTTTCATTTTCGATCTCATTCATACCCCCGCCCTACACGATTCCATCGGGGGCTATCGTTCTTGTTTCTTTAGTAGTGATGATTGCAGTCATTATGCTAATCTACATTCGTGTCTTAAGGAAAAGAGAACCCGTAAGCCCCCCCTCAGAGAAAAAGATTCCGTCCCAGCAAAAGAGGCATACAAAGCGATAAACTCTTCATTCTTTGCGATCGATTATCCAGACCAAATTTAGGTAATTGAACTTCCATCCCTACGTCTTCCCGCTGCTTAATATTGCCGATTCTGAACCCGCTTTGGTTTCTTCACAACTTCAGTGGTTTTCATAGCATTGTCATTCTCGCTCTCTGCATTTGAACCATTTGATGGTCTCTTCTAAACCTGCCCTCAGTGAATATTTCGGTTCGAATCCTAGATCTCTCTTTGCTTTGGAGATGTCTGCCCACGACTCTCGCACGTCGCCCGTTCTGGGTTCTAAGAACTGTACGCGCATTTCAGAACCAGTGATCTCCGAAACTATCCTAGCAAGCTCGAATATCGATACCTTCTTTCCCCCGGCGATATTATAGACACCTGTGACTTCAGATTCTGCAGCCAAAATATTCGCCCTCACGACATCCTTGACATACGTAAAGTCTCTGGTCTGATAACCGTCTCCGTAGATCGGCATAGCCTCCCCCTTCAATGCACAGTCAATGAACTTTGGAACTACTGCGGCGTACTCTGATACAGGATCCTGCCTCGGTCCATATACGTTGAAGTACCTTAGCGCCACTGTCTTCAGTCCATAGAGTTCTGTGAAGATTCTGCAGTAGTGCTCCCCTGCCAGTTTTGTCAGAGCATAAGGCGACATTGGCTTAGGCTCCATGTCCTCGCGTTTTGGTAGTGTTGACATCTCTCCATAGACAGAAGACGAAGACGCATAGACGACCTTCTTGACACCGCAGTCCCTGGCTGCCACGAGGACACACAGCGTGCCTGTTATGCCTGCTTCGTTCGTTTTTATCGGATCCAATACTGACCTAGGCACGGAGGGTATGGCGGCTTGATGCAAAACAAAATCAGCACCATTAAACGCCTCCTTCAGAAGGGACAAGTCGGTTACGCTTCCTTTTACAAACTTCACCTTTTTCGATTCAATAAACTCTAAGACATTGGAGATCCTGCCTGTAGAAAGGTCATCCACGATTGTCACTTCATTACTGCAGCATAATGTTTCTGAGATGTTTGCTCCTATGAAGCCAGCCCCGCCTGTCACCACTACTTTTTTGTTCTTCATAATGCTCACTGGGGCATCTATTTTTGGTAGCCCGGAGGAGATTCGAACTCCTGTCGGCGGGGCCAAAGCCCGCCATGCTTGGCCGCTACACCACCGGGCTGGAATGATTTGACCCTGTTTTAGCATATTATTCTTTTGGTCTGTTCTTATCTAGGAATGTGTTCACAGGAACCCATAAACTCTTATTAATAGGCAATAAAGAGCTATGAGCATGGATGCTTACCGATCAAAGCCTTGAGTTGAGCTGAAAATGGCTATCGGTTTACACATGGAAGTAGTTTTTAACGCCGCCCCGTTGCACGAGATGGCAATAGCATTAGCTATGCTTGCATACTTGATGTTTATTGTTTACTCCACAAAGTGGGTTTACTCCGCTTTGCGTAAAAGGGGCGTGGAGCATAATGTCTCGGTCTATTATAATCGGAAAATAATACACATCTTTGGCGCGGGGGTTCTCACACTTTTATTCCCAGTGTATTTCACAGGGATCGCAATTCCTATGCTTTTGGTTGGCATAATCGCTATTTTGATATACATTCCGCACAGAACAGGGAAAATCCTTTATTGGTTCCAAATGAAGGAGAATGCATACGAAGTCAACTTCACCATCGCATGGGGCTTCGCAATAGGATTCTCTTGGCTGATCTTCGGCGACCCTGTTTACGGGGTCGTGACAGCTGCCTTCATGGCATTTGGAGATGCCGTGACTGGGGTCGTAAGGAATGCTATGTTCAAAAGGAGGACAAAACACTGGCTCGGAAATGTCGCAATGCTTGCAGTCTCACTGCCGATAGGAGCGGTCTACGCCGGAACTGCTGGAATGGTGGCCGCATTGGTGGCGTCAATTGTCGAGCACTTCGAGCTAAACCCAATCGATGATAACATTCTGATAACCTTGGGTTCGCTAATCACACTGATTATCTTGAGAGAGTTCTTGGGTCTCTAAAACACTGAAAATCACGCCTGGTCAATAATTTTTCTATCATGTTTAATGAATTATTTTTGAGGTTCTGTGTATCAAGACTAAAGTTTTATATTAGTGTGTCCTACTTACAATTTAAATGGGGACTTTTTATGGCAAGTCAGAAACTTTTGGAGATGTTGAACGAGGCGGCATCTAGAGAGCTTCAGGTTTCTATCCAGTACATCTGGCAACATGTGATGTGCCGAGGGATGTTCAGCGAAACCATTTCGGAGATTCTAGAAAAGATTGCAATCGAGGAAATGAAGCACTATGAGGCGATTGCAGAACGCATTGATTACCTTGGTGGCGTTCCAACTACGCGCCCCTCTGAGGTCAAGTATGGAAAGAACATAAAAGAGATGTTGGAGATAGATAAGAAGGACGAGGAGGGCGCCATTAGCCTGTACAAGAAGATAATAGAGGTTGCCGAATCAGAAAAGGATATCGTTACTAAGAAACTGTTCGAGGACATTCTTGAAGCAGAAGAAGAGCACCACTACAAATTCTCCACATTATTGGAAACCGATTAACTTTTTAATCTTTTTTAGAGTTTGCCATTCAAGGCAAGAATTTTGTGATTTAAACAACATGTGAAATATGGTGGGTTAGTTGTGGCAATGCGTTTGTTATAGCGCAACTTCATTAATACGGATAGTTCACCTACAATAACCATAACTGTTTTTAATGATTAGGGTACCATAGAATAAAAAGAGGGATTGGAGGAAGCGGTTTTGGCAAAATGCCCTAAGTGTGGCACCGAGGTAGTGAAACCAACCAAGACCTGGAAGCTAGCCCCCAAAGGCAAAAAGGCAATTGAAATCAGACTTTTCAAATGCCCCAGCTGTGGAGCCTTCTTCAGGCACGGTCAGAAATGATCCCTTTCCTTTTTTAAACAAATTGGTGGTCGTGTGCTTATATGTGCGTTAGCATTTAGGCATCCAGACGTTGGCTTTGGATAGCTAACATTCGCATCGATTTTCTCAAAAAATTGGATGGTGAGGTGGTGGTTGGAATATCACTTGACCCTAATTGTGACCGAGTTGGAATATTCTGAAACCACCCCTAATGATTTATTGAAGGCTTGGACTCTGTATTGGTAGGTTCCTTGTCCTGCAGTGGTATCCACGTAGGATGTTGTGTTGGCGCCAACCGTGGCAATGCGCTGATACACATACGCGTTCTTTACCTTTGTACCGCGCTCGATGTAGAAACCGTCCTCATTATTTGAGTTGTCTTTCCATACTAGCCTTACGTTATAGCTATTGCCGCTTGCCACTAGTTCAGTTGGAGCGTTGACGACTGTGCTTTCTTGGAGCACCTCTACTGTGACGCTTACAGATCCCTTGGCACCCTTGTCATCCGTAACAGTTAGCTTCGCTAAATATGTCCCCTTTGATGTATATGTATGTGTTGCTTTTGCACCTGTTCCGAAGCAACCGTCTCCAAAGTCCCAGTCATACGAAACTATGCTCCCGTCTGGATCATAGGAAGCGCTTCCGTCAAAGTTAACCGTAAGCGGTGCATAGCCACTCTTTGGTACCGCAATTGCAATCGCATTAGGGGCGATGTTCTCAACTCTAGAATAGTCGATCCAGATGTTCAGCTGTCCCGCATCGATGCTAACTGGCAGATTGGTGTATTTGCCAACAAGATGGTCTCCTGTTTCGTCGACTCTGTAGATGCTATATGACTTTACGATGGCTGGATCACCTGCTATGTTGTCGTATACCCCCAAGAACCATCTAGTATACCCTGCGCTCGCCAAATCCGTAAAGTCAAAAACGAATGTGGCATCACATGCAGCGGTCGTCCCATCGAAAGAAAAGTCTCCTCCAGAGTAGTAGAGCGCTTTAGAGTACCATTTTAGAGCAGGCGTGGTTTGTGTGTCATTACCCACTCCCAGTGAGACTAGCAGCTGCCTCCTCTTGAGGTGGTTCAGAGTGAACTCCGCAATCATTTGTGGCGTATACGATTCACGAGCTGTCATTGTGTACACCCCGCCCCTGAAAATTCCACCGGTATCTCTGTCGCTGGGTGGCCAGGTTTCCGTTGCCTTAACCGAAGAGGATGGAAATAATGCATCATATGCTACCCACCTGAAGCCCCCATTCCAGTCGCTTGTGCCCCAGGAGTTGGCGATCTTGAATGCCCCTTTTTCTCCAGGGTCTACAACCATGTTTCCGTTGAGATCGCACCAGATGTTGTCGTTGTAGCCCACGATCGTCATGGCATGCCCTCCTAACCTTGTGTTTTTCATATAGCTGGCTATCTTCTGCCCGACATAGGCGTCATCCTCAAAGGTTGAAGGATCATCGCTGACGTAGGTCTGAACCCATGAGTATACATATGTGCCGATCACTAACACGTGGCCGTTAGCCAGCTGGGTCTTTAAATCTAAAACCATCTGGGTTGTGTTGGAACTATAGATCTGCCCCCAGCTGAACGGTCTGTAGTTTATGGCGTTGCGCCAGGAAGTTGCATTAAGGCACCAAGAAAGGTAGTCTTTGTCGTATGGAAATTCAGCCCATGTGACCGCGCCATGTTTTATCAGTAGCGAGTAAGCGTCTGAGAAATATGCCCCGCCATCGACCCCATTATTGATCATGTTGTAAGTCCATTTCGGAGAGAAGATCACGTTGTTGTCGCCGTTGCTGGCAATACGCCCCCTTACTAGGTTGGTTTCGTATGTTAATTGATAGTAGGTCGTGGCCCATGCAACACATGACCCAATCCCTCCTTGACTCCTTATAGGTGGGAATGCGGGTAAAAGGCTGTTGTCTACACTTGTGGGCAATATGCTGTACGTGTCAAATTTAAGAGAGGCTTGCCAATCAACCTTAAATTCTATAAACTGCAATTCAGATCCAAGCGGCACGATCCCCGCCTCCGTGTCTGAAATCTTGGATTGACCCCGCGCAACGCGCTCGGCGTTTATGCGTTCGAGCGCCAGATGATTAAGCTGTATCCTCTCAATTAAGGGAAAATTTCTCTTCATCCAATCTTCTTGGGGGGCTGTGGGATCCTTAAGACCCGTAGCTGGGGTTTCCGTGTCTTTTCCATGATTCAGAACACTGCCCGCAATAATTCCTGATGTTGTATTAAATACAAGGAGGACAAGTATGGTGACTGCCAAGAATGTTGTTTGTTTTCTCATATATTTGTGCCCCACCCCATATTGTATCCTTGTTTTACTAATATACAGATGATTTATAAAAGGTTTTCCGTAATATAAAAAAAACTTTCTTTTAAAAGTTAAACTTTTCCACATTATTGTTTTATTGTATTACATAGATACAATTAATTTAAAAAATATGATTTATTATATATAGTATATATCTATTTACTAATGCTACTGGAATTGTGACATTTTTATGAAACCAACCGAATTCTCCAAAGTCCTCCTGTTTTTACGTCAAAAAAAAAAGAAATGAAAAGAAAATTAGATTTATCGCTCTAGGTTTTTCATCGATCTTATTTTCCCAAAGGATACGATTCGTTAGATGCATCAGTCTCACATCATTATTAAAGGGGCTTATGCTAGGCTGATTTTGTTTCTTCCGAATACCTCGCGTCAATATTCCTTATAGTCCTTGAATACCGGCATCTTTTCTCTTAATTCCTTTACCTTCTCGGTTTTTAGCTCGCCTAAGATGATCCCTTCTCCCCTGTCTGCCATACTAACGATCCTACCCCAAGGGTCAATGATGCAGCTGTGTCCATAAAACTTGAAACCGTTTTCTGGTGCTCCTGCTTGGTTTGCGGCTATCACATAGGTCAGATTCTCGATTGCCCTCGCCCTCAATAGAGTTGTCCAGTGCGCTCTTCCTGTTTCCTCAAGGAATGCTGCTACATTTATTATTGCTTCCGCTCCGCTTAGTGCTTCTGCCCTAAAAATCTCGGGAAACCTTAAGTCGTAGCAGATCGTTATGCCTGTTTTTATTCCGCAGATATCGGCAACGAGTGGGTCTTTCCCTGCCAAGAAAACGTCGCTTTCTTTAATTTTGCCGTAGTTAAAGAGGTGGTTCTTCCTATATTTTCCGAGGATCCCTTTCTTAGTAACCACAAATGCAGTATTATACATTTTTGGTCCTTCGCTTTCGATTATGCTTCCCGCCACTATCGCGATTTCTTCTTCTTTAGAAAGTTCCCTGATCAGGCTTATCGTTTGCCCTTCTTCATTTTCCGCGTTCGGAATACATTCCTCCTTTGTCATCCTTCGGGGTAAGAAGTTGAAGAGCTCCGGGAGAACAGCGATGTCGGCTTCATTGTTGGCAGCCTCTCTTATCATCTGTACTGCCTTCTGCAAATTCCGTCTCTTGTCTGCACAACTTGCCATTTGGAGAAGTGCTAACCTCAATCCACGCGCCCCCGTTCGGTCGATTAGACATACACTTGCGCATTGTTGTTAGTCTTCATTAAGAAATTCTTATATACTGGAAGTGTTTTATTCGTTTGCTCTAAAACTGGAGGTGTAAGGTAATGCCGCAATGTCCGCTGTTTGAGGTTTACAAGACCCCGTCAGGTAGCGTATATTATATCTGCCACCGCCCGCCCTTTGGTGAGGAAGGTACAATGCTACCCAACGGAGAACTGCAGTGCCAGAAATGCGATAAAAGGAAGTAATGTTTATCTATTTTCAAATACAACATTAATAAACTAAATATTCTTTTTAAACAAGTTAAAAGGTTTGCCCTCTCCGACGATTTTCTTGGGGACCTTGTCTTCCCATCTTCTCAAAAATTCGGTATCCTCCTCCATCTCCCTAAGTTCATCAGGCAGCATATGAGGGATTGTCTCTTTTATTGGATACCACCTGTTGCAACTATTGCATATTATGATCCCTTCGTCGATCTCATTTTCCTCGCTGAAAACGATCAGTTCGAGGGGATGGTTCCTGCACATTGGACAAGCCAGTATTTCCATGAGTCTTCTCTTCATACATGTCTCCCGGATATGTTGTAAGGGATCGACCGATAATAACTGTTTCCAAAAAAAAGAAAGGAGACTAAAGCCTCCGTATGTATCTCTCAACTTCCCAATTAGTCACTTGGAGCCTGTATGTGTCCCACTCCTTCCTCTTCACGGATAAGTAGTTCTCGAACGCAACCTCCCCTAGAACCTCTTTCATGAATTCGCTCCTCTCCGTTTCGTCTAGCGCCTCCTTCAGGGACTCTGGTAAGGAAACGATGTTCTTCGCCTTTCTCTCCTCATAGCTCATCTTGTATACGTTAAGCTCCGTCGGTGGACCGGGATCTATCTTATTCTTAATCCCGTCTAGCATCGCCATTGCCAAGACTGCGAACTGAAGGTACGGGTTACCTGCAGGATCTGGGCACCTGATCTCGAACCTCGCCGCGTTTTTCCTTCCGCCGAAGTTAGGGACCCTTATCAGCGGAGACCTGTTCTTGAAAGCCCATGCAATATAGACGGGTGCCTCATAACCGGGTACGAGCCTCTTGTATGAGTTCGGCCAAGAGGCGAGTACTGAGCACATTTCCCTCCCATGCTTGAGCTGCCCTCCTATGCTGTACTTGGCTATGTCTGATAGGTAGCTCTTGTCTGGATCCTCTGAGTAGAACATGTTCTTGGTAAGGTCAAGGTTCCAAAGGCTTTGATGTACGTGCATCCCAGATCCATTCACACCGAAGAATGGCTTTGGCATATATGTAGCGATATACCCATTCTTGGCAGCCACCACTTTGGTGACCATCTTCATAGTGATGGCCCTGTCTGCGGTCGCAAGTCCTTCGTCGTATTTGAAGTCGATCTCGTTCTGACCTAGGGCAACCTCATGGTGGGATATCTCTATGTTTATTCCGAACGCCTCCGCCGTATCCGCAATCTCTCTCCTCAGGTCGTCAGTGAGGTCACCCGGATGGAAGTCAAAGTAGCCAGCCATGTCTATTGGCTTGGGCACTTGCGATCCTTCGTCTTCTTTCAGTATAAAGAACTCGAGCTCTGGAGCGCAGAAGTATCTAAACCCCGCTTCCTTGCACCTCTCCAGAGCTCTTTCCAAGATGTATCTTGGATCTCCCTCAAACCTCTTATTGTCGGGCGTGTAGACGTCGCATATCATCCTGCATGAGGACTTTTCTTTGACCCTCCACGGAATGACAGAGAAAGTCGTGGGATCAGGGTATAGTACCATGTCCGACTCTTCGATTGGTCTGTACCCAGTAATCGAGGATCCGTCGAAAGACTGCCCATTTTCGAACATGCTTTCTATGTTCTTGGAGCTCACTGCTAGGCTCTTTAGAATCCCGTTCAGGTCGGTGAACTGCAGCCTTACGAATTTTATGTTGTTCTCGTTTATCTCGTTGACGACTCTGGTCACGTTCTCTCTCCATACTGCATCCTTAAAGTTTTTCATACGACCACCGATCAAACAACAATCTTAAGCAGATACTTGTGATCGCATATAAAATTTTCCGTTAAAAAAATTAAAAATATTCAACTGAAACCCTTGAAATATGAACACAATACTACATACAAAAAAACGCCCCCAAGGGGGCTGATTTTTGTTACTTGTTGGAGGACCAAAGATTGTGTATGTTGCAGTATTCCCGGGCTTTCTTTACTTCTTTGCCTGTGTCCAACTCAAGCTCCGGGAAGTCATCTGGCGTCAGGAACTTTATCGTTACTGCATCGTCAGTCCAAGCTTCTATCCACTCTATGTAATGCTCTGGCATCATCGGATGGGTGGTTGAGCCAACCTTTACTTTGAACCCTCTTTCCGTCCTCTCGATAACTGGCACATGCTTCTCCTTGCCCATCTCCGCAGTCTTCTCTGTCATGAGCTTCATCGGTTTTCCGCAACACACAAGCTGTCCAGGACCTGCATGGACTACCATCACAATGTTGCCGCAGATCTCGCACTTGTAGATCTCCATTCTCTGTGTCATTTCAATTTACTCTCCTATTTCTCTGTAACAGAACCACCAATCATATCCGTTGAACATATTTAATCTCTTCTTGGCTTCATCAGTATTATTTGGCGGTGGAATTATCGCTTTATTTCCGATCAACTCATTGTTAGGCCAGTTCGCTGGGAGTGCAACATTTTCCTTGTCGCTGATCTGTAAAGCTTTAACCAGTCTTAAGATCTCGTCAATGTTTCTGCCGACGGACATGGGATAATACAGTATTGCCCTGACCACACTCTCTGGATCGATTATGAATACGGCTCGGACTGCTTGGGTTCCCTTAGCCTCCTGGTGTAACATCCCATAGAGTGTAGCTATCTTGCCCGTATTGTCTGCGATTATGGGAAATGGTATTTCTACCTTCAAATTTTCTGCAATCCACTCCTCCCATTTTATATGTGAGTATATCTGGTCTATCGAGAGCCCCAGTAGCTCTACATTCATTGACTTAAACTGGTTGTATCTCTTGGCGAATGCTACAAATTCCGTCGTACAAACCGGGGTGTAATCTGCTGGATGACTGAAGAGAACAACCCATTTGCCCTTGTAATCGTCTGGGAAGTTTACTGGTCCCTTTGTTGTCTGCGCTGAGAATGCTGGTGCCTTATCCCCTATAAGGGGTAAGTTCCTGTTTTCTGAAATTTTTATCACCTATTTTTAGGTTAGCTTCCTTCTTAATAAACTTAAGCGACTGTAAGCAAACTTTAACTATTTCTATAAACGTAAATTTACGTGATGTCCCAGTCCAGAACAAAGCAATCGGTGGATAAGCTCAACAGACTGTACTCTAACGAGATGCATGTTCACGTGACCCTTGAAGAATGCAGGGCGCTAGAAGTAGTTTTTTCGGGCGGAATCATTGGAAGCTGCTGCGCCCGCGACTACTTCGATGATCTTGGGATCGTTCTATCTGAGACCCATGGCGTTGATTATGTTTACTGGGACGCTCGGCTAAATCGAGCTAGCCCCCCTTACTATTTGGTTAGATACGCGCGCATCGACTTCCTCGACGAACTGAAGAAGGTAATGCCGGAAGCAGAGCCAATGGTAAAGAAAAGAATTGAAGAATTTGCTAAAGTGGGTGCAAGCATGAATCCTGATCGGATCTTCAGTGAGTTGTGCTTCTGTATCTTAACAGCGAACTGTAGCGCAGAAGGGGGCATCAGGATCCAACAGACCGTTGGGGATGGATTCAGAAGCATTGAACAGAAAGAACTAACCTCAATTTTGAGATCTTTGGGTTACCGGTTCCCGAACAGGCGCTCCGAATTCATCTGCACAGCGAAGGGGTCCATTCCTAAAATAATGGATGCGTTACACATGGACGACCGGATGGCTAGGGAGTGGCTGGTGGAGAATATAAAAGGCATCGGGTACAAGGAGGCGAGTCACTTCCTTAGAAACATAGGTAGGAATGATCTGGCAATCATAGACAGACATGTGTTGCGTTTCCTGCTCCAGAAGGGATTGATACTAAAAACTCCAAAGTCCCTCTCAAGGACTTCTTATATGGCTTTCGAGACGCTTCTTGCAAAGATTTCTGAGAAATTGGGAATAACCTTGGCAGAGCTCGACCTCTATATATGGTACCTAATGACCGGAAAAGTATTGAAATGACGACGCGATTAAATCATAAACGGCTCGTGTGTTTAAATCTATGTTGCTTGTATCTTTGATCAGTTAGTAGAGGCGTTTGAATGATGGGGTCTAAAATAGATGATCTTGTACCCCTCGAAGAGCTCATATCGCTTCGGGAGAAAACGGCATTGATAACTGGGTCAGCGACAGGAATAGGAAAGGCGATTGCCCGTAGATTTGCTGAAGCGGGTGCTAATTTGGAGCTTGTCGACATTAACGAAAAAGGTCTAGACGAGGTTAAGGGGGAACTTGAGAGTTACTGTGTGCGGGTAAACATCCATATAGTCGACTTGTCCAAGAAGGCGCAAATAGATTCCCTGTGGGAGGGGCTGTCTGGAAAAGAACCTGATATATTGGTTAACAATGCAGGGATCTACCCATCCAAGTCGTTTTTAGACGTAGACGAGGTTTTCTTGGATAAAGTGATGGGAGTCAACTTGGAGTCCGTCTTCTGGATGTGCCAGCAGATGATACGAAGAAGACTAAAAAAAGGCGGCATAATCATCAATATGGGCTCGATCGAAGCAGTGATGCCTCTGAAGGAGGGGCTCTCTCATTACGATGCCAGCAAAGCTGGCGTAATGGTGCTTTCGAGAGCCTTGGCGAGCGAATACGGAAAGCATGGTTTCAGAATAAATGTTCTGGTCCCGGGAGGGATCTGGACGTCAGGCACTAAAAGTTTGGCGCTGGAAGCGATTAAGTTAAACATGAATGTTGTAAAATCCGGAATAGAATATGATATGCGAACCCCTCTTAGGCGTTTAGGGAAGCCAGATGAAGTTGCACGTATGGCTTTGGTTCTGGCAAGCGACCTGTCGAGTTATGTAAACGGTGCGCTGATAGTTGTCGACGGGGGCTTTCTTTCTGCTTAATTGTGTGGAGATGTGCCTGCTCGATCCAAAATTGTGCCCATGAAGGAAATTTGAACCAACCACTGACATTCATTTCCTTAGGATGATGTATTTAGAGGAGAAGAATTAGCTCATTAAAAATAAGGACCTGTTTAGGCACATTAAGAAAATGTTTTATAAAATATCAAACAATTCTCCTATGGGGGAGTTGTATTGGAAAATGTTAATGAACCGTTAATGTTTTACGTAGGGAAGAATTTTTTCGATAAGTCAAAAAAAGTTTTCAACTTGGGTTTTGTCGTCAAGAAGCCTCTATTGCAGATCCTTCAGAGCTTAGGGTTCAGACCCGCTGACATGAGCAGCGACGAGGCTAAGAGATCTCTAGAGGAGTTCTCCAAGACCAGCGGCATGACGATAACGCAATCACAGTACCTGAAGGAGATTTCACTCTCACTCCTAACCCCTGCTTGGCTTGTTAAATCCTTCAAGGGAACAATGGTTAATTTCGTCGGAGCATACGATTTGGGTTTCAGCATGATTGTCGAGTTCCTAACGGGGATAACGAGGATACTGAAGCCGCCAATAAGTAGTTACCTCTGGATTGTGATCCCAAAGTCCCAGGATGGTGTAGCAAAAACCTTGGATATACTTAAAAATATAAGGGATCGGGTGAAGGAACCTCCGATAACTTCTGAGGAGTGGGAGGCGGTAAAGCCGGTGATTGAAAAGCTTTCAAACAGCGGCTTCAACATAAGGGGTTTGAAGGAGAATCTTTGGTCAAGCATATGACCAGTTGTTACTTCAAAACTATGAAATGTGGTTTTTCATTTTTTATTAACTGTTTTTTCTTCATGCGAATGTCTGTATAGCCTGTGCCCTTGTTTAAGAGGCTGTGTTGGCTGTTGTATTTGTGCCCAAATCCTACTCCTCACAACACTGTTGAAATTCGGAAGTGCTCCTTCTCGACGGTTTTCTTGAGATGACCACCTAGAATATGTCAAGCACTCTGGAGGATTATTTTAGTGCGGGGAGTGGGATTTGAACCCACGAAGGCCTTCGCCACAAGGTCCTGAGCCTTGCGCCTTTGACCTGACTTGGCGACCCCCGCCTGCCCTACTAATTTTATAAGGCTCACATATATTCTTAACAGGTATGGACATCTCGCTCCTGAAAGAGATCTGCCGTGCAGAATGCGAGGCAATTTCTAACCTGCCATCCTCATCCAAAGGAAAGATTGTGAAAAGGGGAGCCAGTGGTGACATTACAAAGATGATCGACAAGGTTGCCGAGGAGGCAGCTGTCAGATGCCTCCAGGAATTGGGGTTTGAGGGGAGCCTACTGAGCGAGGAGCTCGGTCTTGTGAAGATAGGTGGTGAGAACTACCCGCTTGTAGTGCTCGACCCCATAGACGGAACAACAAACGCAATCCGAGGGATAAACCTTTATTCAATCTCTGTCGCCCTCTCGGACGGTCCGCGCCTATCTGATATTGTGTCGGCAGCTGTGATGGAACTCCCCTCTAAGCGGCTCTTCAGCGCTGAAAAGGGAGCTGGGGCTTTCCTAGACGGTACTCGGATCAACACAAACGGACACGTCGCACTTTCGAATGCGTTGGTTGGCGTGGACTTCAATGTGAGGGGAAACCGAGGAAGAGTCTATGAGGTCCTCCCTGTCCTAATGGCAGTTAAGCACATCCGGAACTTAGGATCTGCAGCACTTGGTCTGTGTTATACTGCTTCTGGCTCGCTTGACTTCTATCTGGATAACCGATCTCTGCTCAGGGTTACCGATATAGCCTCCGCATACCTCATCCTAAAGGAGGCAGGCGCTCAGGTTTTGGCTCTAGACGGGAGTGAACTCGACTGCCCACTGGATTTGACTGCTAGGATAGAACTGATTGCTGGAGAAGAGAAGATCTGTAGGGAAGTCCTTTCAATGATCGGTTCGAGGAATAATCGCCTTAATAAACTTTAAAAAAAGTGTCTCAGTCCTTAACCTGTTCGAGGATGCTGATGGCCTGCCAGATGGCAGTTCTTGCAAACAGCGGCATATTGGGATCCTGCCCACATTCCTCGAGTATGCTGATCGCGTTGGATGCCCTAACTGCATCAGTGTATGTCTTGCCCTGCAGGATCTTCATCGCCTCTGATGCTGCCCTTCTGATGTTCCTCGGGACGCCGTTGTCATCCGCAATCCTTTGCAGGACATTGAGTGCCTGAATCATCTTGTCGCTACTCATTATTGAACCTCCTTTTCAGCAAATAGGCATATAATCCCCCTTATTACCTTTATTCTGTGTGGTTTCATGCAATCGAATGACGCCCATGTCAAGCGTATGGCTGACCTCCTCAGAGAGGGAGCCGCTATGCTCTCCCAGATATGCCCTGACTGCAAGACGCCGCTCTTCCGCCTCTCTGGGGGCGAGGTTATATGCCCTGGGTGCAACAGGAGGGTTGTTTTCGCCAAGAGTACTGATACGGAGAGGGTGGCTACACAGGCAGCGGTTGCCTCGAGCCTCGAGGCGGTCATCATGAACAAGATATCTGATATTCGATCCTGTCTCGAGTCGACGACAGACCTCTTAGCGCTTGAGAAGCAAATACGAGTCCTTTCTGCCCTCTTCGATCTCCTCGAGAAGGTCCGAAAGACAAAGCTGTGATTCGTAGCCGCCCTGCTATTCCTGCCAACTGTTATTTTTTACATTCTTCGGTGTATCTCGAGGAGATTACCTCTCTGATTCTCTTAGCTTTCTTCGGTCCTATCTTGTCCACCCTCTGAAGCTCCTCTTCGCTCGCAGTGAAGACCGCCTCTACACTTCCGAATTCTCTGAGCAGCCTCCTCGCCATAGTGGCCTCTATCATTGGAAGGCTGGCGACAATGTACTCCTTCTCCTCGTCTGGCGTCTTCGGGCGCCTCCTATCCTTGAGCGCAGGCCTGGATGCGCCGCCCCTCTGCTCCTTTTTGGCTATCGTGAGAATGAACCAAGCAGCATCCTCCGGTCCATCGGCGTTTATCACAGGAATACCGAAGTCAAGAACCATGCTGACAATTGCCCCCCTTATCGCCTCCCTCGAAACCCCTGTCTGGGTTCTGTTACTGTCCTCAATGATTATTATCGGTCTCTGATAGCACTCTCTAAGTGCTTGAGCCTGCGCGAATAGGCGCTTGTCCACTATTGACGCCGAGAGATCTTGATAGGTCTTCCTTTCTATAGCGACCTCGCTCGAGACTACGTAATCCCCCACCTTCAGAGTCTTAAACTCGACCTTCACCCCGAGCTGCAAGAGTTCGCTTACGGTCTGGGATCCTTCTTCCCTCCTGTCGACTACCACCTCAAGCGCATCACGTTCTGTTCCAAGAAACTTGAGCAAGCCTTCACCCTGCCCAGGAGGCTGGTTGGGCAAGAGTAATCACCGACGGAATATCGACCAGATACGCATATAATCGAATCGATCCAGATCAGATGCCATGCCAGAGTTGAAGCGTGGGATATTTGTTGCACTGGAGGGAGTAGATGGCTCTGGATCTTCAACGCAGACAGAGATGCTTGTCTCCCTACTGAAGCGCAGGGGGTTCCGGTCGCTGGCAACAAAGGAACCGAACCCGAGGGGTTTCATAGAACCTGCAATCAGGAGATCGCTCGCAGAGCCTTCTGGGGTCCCTGAGGTGGACGCTCTCCTCTTCGCAGCAGATAGGGTTGACCACATTGAGCGGATAATAAAGCCTGCCCTCGAAGATCGGAATGTGGTGGTCTCGGACAGGTACCTCGAATCATCAGTGGCATACCAGACGGCACAAGGGCTTGAGGAAGAGTGGATCCTGCTTATAAACCGCCGCGCAATATCCCCTGATCTCACCATCATCATGGACATCGATCCCGAGGTCTCCCTCGGCAGGAAAGGTTCGCCACTCGATCGATACGAGAACCCAGATTTTCTCAGGGTCGTTAGGAAGAGGTTCTTGGAGAGGGCCAAGAAGAAGGGGTACGAAGTAGTGGATGCATCCCGCCCATTGGACGAAGTCCACGCAGAGATCGTGAGGCGGGTTCTATCATTACTAAACTCTGAGATATTGGAGAAATAGCCACCTTGAATCAGTAGGATACCTTGGCAGAATCAGGGACCTTCCCCAGTATCTTCTCGGACGCCTCCTTCACCTTTTCTCGATTGCCTTCTGGGGTATAGACTCTCACTATATTCATGAACCCCTTAAGAACCTCTATTATCCTGGAGATCTTCGTTGCTTTGAGCAAATTCTTACCTGAAGAATCAGCTATGGGTATCTCCATTGGATCGAGGGAGAGCTTGTGGAAGTAGGGGATCGATGGCAGGGAAGGAGTGTCTATAAATACGCTTGAGGGGGGGATCCCCGCGATTTCAGCTATTTCTGACTCAACCTCTCTCCTTATGCCGTCTAGGCTAAAAAGACCAGAAATCGATTTGTCTTCTGCCTGGAGCTCCCTTTCGTACGCGCACTTAAGTAGTCTTCTACACTCCAGGTCCCTGATTATCTGAGAAGACTTGTCGCACCTCTTGAGCTCTGACCAGACACTGTAGTCGTCGAGCTCAAGATACTCGTCAGCTACCTTGAACCCACAGAGACCGAGCTCCTCCTCAGCTGCCTCGAGGGCCCTAACGAGCAGGATCTGCGCTGCCCTGGCGGTCTTGTGGTAATATATCGCTCTGAAAGACTCGACCCTTGCGATCAGAAATGCCTCCAGTGCCGCGAGTGCCGAACTGTCCACCACAAGGGTGTCTTCGATCACTCCCATAGTGTAGATGAGCCTATAGATGTCTATCTTCCCGTATTCCGCGCCTGTGTGGTGAGTGTCCCGGGAAAGAAAGTCCATCTTGTCGACATCGACCGCGCTGGAGATTATCTGATTCATGAATGCCCTTGCGTTATTATCCCTCCCAACTGCAAGGTCGGCGATCTCATCCGCACTGTATCCATGCCTTGAAAGGATCTCCTTGAGCTCCGTCTCCCTTACTATCCAAGGCGTGAGGTCCTCGTGGGTCTTATTCAGCTTTCTAATGAGTATCTGCTCAAAGGTGTGGGAGAAAGGTCCGTGCCCAAGGTCATGGCAAAGCCCAGCTATCCTCATCCTCTGTACATCGTCTTCTGTCATCTCGGTCGAGAGGGCCTTTCCCAAGAGGCCCGCCAAGTGCATGACCCCGACGGAGTGCTCGAATCTTGTATGGTTTGCACCAGGGTAGACCAAGTCTGCGAATACTAGCTGCTTGATCCTCCTTAAACGCTGGAGTGGGAGGGAATCGATGAGGTCCTTCTCCGCCTCGGTGATGTGAATGTAACCATGAACAGGGTCCTTAATCATCCCCCAGTGCTTTGCCATCATCCATCCTCCAAAAATATCGTTCCCTCGAATCTTAACCTTTCGGTACTGAACCTGATGCCTGAGTCCTTCTCGCTGCCGTTTTCAGCTTTTGGCTCAGTTTCTCTGACGCCCGAGCAACTCATTCCTTTTTGGGTTCCGTCCTGACCTTCACCTTACCGGATCTGCCGTCGACTAAGACCCAATCCCCGCTCTTGATGTTCTCGATGGGGTCGGTGTTGAGCCTGTCGACCAGGGGGATCTCTGCGAGTATGCAGCCGGCAGCGATTATTGCCTCGGTCTCAACATTTACTATAGCTGCTGGCGCGTGCCCGTTCTTCTTCAGCTGATATATGATGTATGATCCGACAGTGCTGCCCTTACCTCTTGGAAACACAAGCACTTTGCCCGTAAGGTCTTTTCCGAAAAGTTCATGCCCTGCCTCCTTCACCATTCCAGTCTCTGGGTCGACCCCCCCGAAGAACGAGATACCTTGCTTGGTGACCAGTGCTTCGCCCTCGCCTAGGAACTTTGATATGCCCCTTCCCTTCAGTTCCACTACTATCTGCCCTCCAAGACCATTTCCACAGCCTCGCTTAACTCTGCTACGGATGCCTTCAGCCCTGATGTCGAGGGAACATAGTGGGCAGCTTTACAAGAGTTGGTTACCATGTATGCGAAACCTGATCTCTCGAGCGGGCACACGACCATGCAGGTATCCACAAAAACCTTGCCTCCTGCATCCTCGATCGCCTTGATGTACCCTCTTCTTTTTGCCTCATCTCGAACCACCTTGGAGGTCCATACCCAAAGCCCCTTCCCACTCGAGACCTTCCTCCCTCTGAGAAGAATGGAGAGCTCCTCAAGTTCGTTCAGGCTACAATGGGGGCATCCTACGCAGCACAGGTCAGCCTCATTTCCATATGACAGATAATCCCTAGAGCGTTCAAGCTCGGTCAGATCAACGCATATCCGCTCGAGGCAGGCCTTGTCATAACTCTCTGCCTCTGGGGTCACTCCGGGAATGTGGAACATCGCGATCCCGCCCGAAGCAGCAAGGGCTGCAGACATGATCTTCAGCTTGTCACTTTCGGCTGCCCTAAGACCCTTAAAGAAGGGGATGCCTGCCCCGATAATCTTCCCCACTGTGTACCCAAGAAGGCTGAATTCGTAGGATGTTCTCACATACGTCTGCACTTCCACGATTACCGTCGGTGCCCTGTTCTCTTCCAGATGAAGTCCGTAGAAGGGCGTCCTCCCTGCGATAGCCGCGGCTAGCGCGGAGGGCCCTCCTTCTCTGTTAGTCCTTGCCCCGATGACTGAGTTGGCGTAGCAGACCGCAGAGGACTCTGACCATGCAATGTGATCGCCTCTCTTGGGTAGGTTCCCTGCTAGGTAAGGGGTACAGGTGCATGTAGTCTCGGCGCCCATCTTCCTGAACGCCTCGATTATACTCATCTGCTTGGACCTATACCGCTCGTCTATTCCCATCTCGACCCACCTCTCCAAGTCCATTCCGCAGGGGTTGAGTGTAGTCAAGACTTTTACTTTTGCCCCATTCTCCGCCCAGTCCTCTAGGAACTCGAGCCCCGCCTCTCCTATGTTGCCATATGAGACTCCTGAGACCTGCGCGCTCTTGATCTTGACCATCCTGCCAGCGCCCATGACCTCTCCAACCGCCACGAGGAGCTCCATGGCTTTCCTTACGGCAGGTCCCTCTTCTCCCTTCAACATCCTTTCCTCTTCCCTGTCAAGCTCCACTCTACTCACCACCTTCAGAAAGGTATCTTCGCACGCATGAACTTCTCCCTGGGCTTATTCCATGGTATCGTTGCATCAATCCCCAGTTTAGTTGTGAGGATCCTCTCCTGATCGGAGGATGGATCCAGCGTCGAACCCCTTGCGCATCTCACAACTATGAGGTCGTCCTCTCCTTGGAACCTTGTGGCGAGTGCCCATTCCACCTCTTCTGCCTTGTTGAGGTCGATGTCCTCGTCCACCACTACCACGTGCTTCAAGCTCGGGTTCGAGCCCAATGCAGCCAATGCGGCATTTTTACCATCGCCCTCTGCCTGCTTCCTTATCGATACCACTGCATGGAACCAACAGCAGCCTCCGTTGGTTAATCTTACCCCCTTGACGCTCGGGACCGCCTTAGACACTGCTTCATACATCTTGGCTTCTTTTGGTATCCCCATCAAAAGCTTGTGCTCCGACCCGCCGGGTAGGATCGCTTGGTAGATGGCATCCTTCCGCCTCAGGATCCTTCGTACCTTCACTACAGGCTGCTTCCTGACGATATCATATGTCCCTGTAAGGTCTACGAAAGGCCCCTCGTCGACCACCTCGTCCTTACTGATCTCGCCCTCGAGCACAAACTCTGCCTCCGATGGCACATTTACCTCCACATCAGGGCACTTCGCGACTTTCAGGCTTCCACCCATTAGGGCATTAGATACCCACAACTCGTCCACTTTGAACTCGGGACTGGTATTGACACCAACATAGACCGCGGGGTGTGTCCCTATCACTATGGCGACTTGGAGATCCTCCCCCCTTTTAGCCGCCTCTTTGTGCATTGCGTACAGGTGCCGAGGGACTATTCTTATGGCTAGCTTGTCTTTACCGAGCACCAGGAGCCTGTGTATCGAGGCATTCTGGAAGCTCCCGTCAGCGCTCCTGGCTACGACTATGCCGGAAGTTATGTATCTGCCAGGATCCTTCTCATAGTGCCTCAGCACGGGCAATCTGTCTAGAGAGGGTGGTTCGGAGACCTCCACGAAAGAGGCTTCCTCGGAAACCTTAGGCGGTGTGGGGTTCTTGACTGCCCAGGAGAGTCTCGCGCAATAGGTATCTCGGTCAGCGCCGATCGCCCTGTATATCCTCTCCCTCGTGCCACAGACTCCAGAGACCGCCTTGCATTCATGACCTTTTAGCCTCTCGAATATGACAATTGGACCGCCGTCGTATTTCTCCATGAGCGAGGCGGCCTCGAACTCAGTAGACGTCTCCCTGTCCACTTCTACAACTTCCCCTCTTACGATCTCCTCACCGATGAACTCCCTCAAACTCAAGCATGAATCACCAAGAGCTGATATTGATCACTTTAATCAGGCTAAATCCTTTTTGTACATGCTTTTCCCTGAGCTCTTCCTTCCATCTCCGGAGCAATCCTCCTCTTCCAAAGTCCCGGCAGCTTTCTCTACATCCCGCCGGCACCGTTAAATCGCCCACCCTATTCTTAAGGATTGGAGCAGTTCACATCGATGACTGGGTGGAGATACTTCCCGTACCCATCATTCAAACCTAATCAAGAAGAACTTCTCAAAGTGGTGTCCTCGGCGATTAAACAGAGGAAGCACGCGATAGTTGACGGTGCGAGCGGCTTGGGCAAGACGGCCGGCTCACTTGCAGGTGCCCTCAATGCGTGCAAGCCATCAGGGCTCCGCATCCTTTACGCTGCGAGGACTTACAAAGAACTCGACAGAGTCGTCGAGGAACTACAAGAGATAAGCAGAAAAGAAAAAGTCACCGGCATCTCCCTCAGGGGGAGGGCTGAGATGTGCGTTAACGAGGCCGTCCTGCGGCTTTCACGGGATCCTAGAACCGTTTCGGAGCTATGCTCGGATCTGGTGAAAAGCAGAAAATGCCCTTATCACATGAACATTGAGCAGGAAGGGCGTTCCGTCAGATACTTGGTGGAAGAGTTTCTTAGCTCTCCGACGGCTGCATACGACCTGATTTCCAAGTCGAAAGACAATGAGCTCTGCCCATACGAGATGACCAAGCTCCTACTACCTCATGTTGAAGTCATCGCGTTGAGTTATGCGTACCTGTTCAACAGGGATATACGCGATGCCTTTGTTAAGCGGCTTGGGCAGTCTATCTCCCAATATGTTCTCATCCTCGACGAGGCGCATAACCTCCCTGACACGGTGAACGAATATGAGAGCGATAGGATTTCGGTCAATTCGTTGATACATGCTTCGCGTGAGGCAGACAACTACGGCAAGGCAGACATAGTGAGGTTCGCAGAAGCCCTCCTATCGATGATAGAAAACAAGGGCTTCGGGGAACATGTGGTCAACCTGCAGTCCATAGCAGATGATGCTATCAAATCAGCTAGAATACGCGACCCGCTGCCTATTTTCCTCGAGGAGGTCTACTCCTTCGGGGAACGTATAAAGATGGACCTTCTCTCGAAGGGGAAGATCCCGAGATCCTATATCCGAAGGATTGGCGAGTTCTTCCTGAAGGCATACGAGACCTCAGAAAAGAAGGAGTTTGTGCACATACTCCACAGCGAGGAAGGAGAGGGGGCCAAGACAGTGGAGATCGTCTCCTTAGATCCCAGAACTGCCACGTCTGAAGTCCTGGAGAGTGTGGCTGCTTCTATTAGCATGTCTGGTACACTCGAGGAGATGGTCTCGTATGCCGAAGTGATGGGTCTGCCGGCGGATTCATTGAAGGTCACATTACCATCACCATTTGGTAGGGAACAGACGTTGGTTCTGGTCTGTAAGGGTGTGTCCACCCTATACGAGAGGCGCGGTGCTGAGTCGTATTCAGCGATGGTATCGAAGATAGAGGAGGTGGTCTCAAACACGCCGGGGAACACAGGCGTCTTCTGTTCGTCGTACAATGTGATGGAGGGACTAATCGGCGCGGGGCTGGAGGAAGCTTTGGCTAAGCCCCTCTATGTCGAGCAGCAGAAGGCACGGTCGGTAGATCAAGATCGGCTAATCAGCGAGTTCAAAGCTATGGGGGATGGTGGTGGCGCGGTGTTGCTTGGCGTCGTCGGGGGTCGGTTTAGCGAAGGAGAGGACTACCCTGGAAACGAGATGAACACGGTGGTGATAGTAGGAGTGCCTTACCCAAGGCCGACTGCAAAGATCAATGCACAGATAAACTATTACGAGTCGATCTTCCCTGGCAAGGGGAGGGAGTATGCCTACACTATACCAGCCATGCGGAAGGCTTCGCAGGCTGCTGGTAGGCCATTTAGAAACCTCAGCGACAGAGGAGTAGTAGTATTTATGGATTACCGCTTCGCCTCGCCAAACCTGAGGCGATTGCTGCCCAGTTGGATTAGGGACAGGATAATTTCCGTAGAGGACAAAAAGGAATACTTGGGGGAATTGGTGAGTAGGTTCTACTCTGGGATGAGCGCATCCGAGGTTAGCTCAAGCAGGCGGAGTACCTCTACTGCCTGAAGAAAACATCAAAAAGGAGATGATGTTGAATGGTTCACTTGAGGAGTACTGAACTGATGCACAACGCGCCTTTACCAACAGGCTGCAGAACCTTGGACGCGCTCCTTGATGGGGGACTGCGCCTGGGGGAGATTCTGTTAGTCTTTGGGGAAAGGGGTTCGGGGAAGACCTCGCTAGCTCTCCAAGTCTCTTCAGTGGCGGCATCGCTTGGGATGGGGAGCGTTATTATATACTCTGAGGGCAGATTTCCGATTCGTCGCCTCTCCGATATCGCTGGCTCCGATTGGACCAACCTAAGCGAAAGGATATGGGTATTGGAGGTGAAGCACTTTGAGCACCAAGACTCGATAGTCGAAGGACTGGAGTCAGAGCTCCCTGGTGGAGTGCGACTATTGGTTTTTGATTCGATAACTGGGCAGTACAGAGCAGGGCTAGGCGAGCATAACGAGAACATAATAGTGAACAAGATGCTGAACAGACAGCTGGCGATCATCAAGGATGTCTCAGCTAGGCTTGGTCTGGCAGTTCTGATTACCAGCGAGGTCAAGGATATCCCGGACGGTAGCGGAACGGCGCCCGTCGCCTCCACGATCCTGACCTATTGGTCCGAGAGAGTATTGAAACTGGAGAGAGTCTATGGGGCGATCAGGAAGGCTTCCGCCCTCCGACCTGAACCAGTAAGGGAAGCATTAATGATGCTGACATCAAGAGGATTCATAGCGGCAAGTGATGGAAATGGATGACTTCATAGGCTTGGCTTTCTCTTCGATGGTGATTATAATGCCCGCATTCATAGCCAACTCAGTGCCAGTACTCGCGAGGGGCAAGCGCCCGGTGGATTTGGGAAGGTATATGGGCGATGGTAGGCGGGTGCTTGGAGACGGGAAAACATTTGAGGGATTCTTCGCAGGATTGGGGGTGGGGACGCTTTCGGGCGCCCTGTTTGGATACCCATTGCACTCTTTTCTCCTCTCTCTCGGAGCCCTCTTTGGTGACATGCTGGGTGCCTTCATCAAGAGGAGGATCGGGATAGAGAGGGGAAAGCCTGCCCCCATTCTAGACCAGCTTGATTTTGTTGCCGGAGCGATACTCTTTCTTTATCCAATATACCGTGTGACTCCTGAGCAAGTGTTGTTTATAGTTATCGCCACCCCTCCAATCCATCTGCTAACCAACTATGTCGCATACAGGCTGGGGCTCAAGAGATATCCTTGGTGAACCCTGGCGCATTGCCACCAGTCTTTCCATCTCGAGCCAGAAAAGTCTACGATACTACTAGATAGGAATTTGCGGCAGAAAAGTAGTCAATTTAGAGGCTACTAAAGACTGGATTAAGTGGTAAAGCGCCCTTGAAACCGTTATTCTTGACTAAGAGAGCAAATTTGGAAAAAGAACAGAACTCTATATCCTTTGTATGGAGCATAAAAGCGCCCCCTGAGCACCTATCTTAGATATGCGTAGAAAGATCAGTAGAGCTTTACCCTCAGGAGGTACTCGAGCAGGAAGATCGAGATAATAAGCATAATAGTTCCGACAACGAACTTCAACTTTGATCCTTCGATGTCGAATGACCTCCTCAACGCCCTCTCAAGTGTGAAGAACCCGATCATCCCTCCAAGTGTTATGAAGAACACAACGAAGAACTCTGTGGATGTCTGGCTGTTGTATGATCTTACTAGGAAGCTTGTCCCGGTGCCCGTGGAGACCATAGTGCCGGGCTCTATGACAATAAGGTAAATCCCCCCACTCGTCAGGAAAATTGTGAATAATGCCATGAGGTAAGAGAGGTTCTTCCACGATAAGAGATCCCTGTTCAATAGATTCCACCGTCTTAAAAGAGGAATCCTTGCACTCTTATTCTTAGCGGTTTGGATTTATACATTATCTATGTACATTATTAAAAAACTATCATCTATGCGTTATACATCCATAAATTACATATACAGCCTGGGTCTTTGAGTAATGGAGGCGTCTGAAATTCACCCCTCCAAAGACATACTCTGCTTAAGCAGCAGACTCATAGAGGGCAAGAAGGTAGCGATGGGAGTCTGTGGTAGTGTTGCTTGCATCAAATCCCCGGAGATTGCACGGGGGCTGATGCGTCATGGGGGGGACGTCTGGGTTGTTATGACGAAGGCAGCTCAAGAGCTTATCTCCCCCGCTCTGATGGAATGGGCTACGGGAAATCCAGTGGTGACCGATCTCACGGGAAAGATAGAACATGTCGCTCTTGGGAAAGGGGGTGAGTGCGGGGCTGATGTCGTCTTGATTTCCCCAGCAACTGCAAACACGATAAGCAAGATTGCTTGCGGTATAGACGACACCCCGGTGACCTCACTCGCAACCACAGCGATCGGTTCAGGCGTGCCCGTCTTGGTCGCCCCTGCAATGCACGTAAGCATGCTTCACCATCCTGCCGTACAAGAAAATGTCAAAAAACTTTCGGCTATGGGCGTGCGAGTGTTACTTCCACATGTGGACGAGGGCAAAGCGAAGCTCATATCAGAGGAGGACATAGTAGAAGAGGTGATTGCGACCCTTCGTCCGAAGGATATGACTGGGCTAAGAGTTCTCGTCACTTCAGGACCGACACGATCTTACATGGACAGTATCCGTTTTATAACAAACTCCAGTTCTGGGAAGATGGGGGTAGCCTTTGCAAAGGAGGCTACTGCGCGTGGTGCTGATGTCACCCTTGTGAGCGGTCCTGTGGATGTTCCACGCCTTAGGGCCAAGGTAATAAAGGTGACTTCCACGAATGAGATGATGCATGCAGTGCTGGAGGAGCTTTCCTCCACCAAATACGACTTGGCGGTGATGGCTGCTGCACCCCTTGATTTTGATGTCGCTGAATCCACACGAGGAAAGCTCTCGAGCGATTCTCCTGTGACCCTCAGGCTTATCCCTGCCCCCAAGATCCTGGCTGAGGCAAAGAGAACCTCACCTGAGACGTGTGTGATCGGGTTCAAGGCCGAATTCGGTCTCGATGTTGAGGCACTGATCTCTAAGGCAAAAGCCAGGCTAGAGGGCTCTGGATGTGACATGATAGTGGCGAACGACCTCTCCTCTCCGGACAGGGGATTCGCGTCGGATACAGACGAGGCCTATGTGCTCTCTAAAGACGGATCCTGCATCCACATACCCCTCAAGCACAAGAGGGAATTAGCCAGCCAAATACTCGACTTATTCCTCGAGAGGAGGGGGGATGCTTGAGCTCCTCAGTAACCTTCGTCGGAACTGGATCCTATCCAGCCCACATAACTGGATTCTTCACAGTCCACAAGTATGCTGACCCGCTTCGTAGTGGCTCGACTGGAGCCGGGATCTGCATTACGGGTGGCGTCAGATGTGGGGTCGAAGCATCCAAGTCCTCGACCTCTTTCTTAAGAATTGTCAGCAACGGAGTAGAGGTTTCATCCCCCACTTGCCGATCCGTTGTCTCCCAGCTACTTCCCCGTGAAGGATATTCGATATCTGTTAGGATGCAATCCTTACTCCCGGCAAACTATGGATACGGTATAAGCGGTTCCTCTGCACTGAGCTTGGCAACCGCTCTGAATGAAGCTCTGAGACTTGGGCTCTCCACCATGGAGATTGGGACCGTCGCGCATGTAGCGGAAGTGGAGAATATGACTGGTTTGGGGGATGTAATGGCTGAGATGGTGGGCGGTCTAGAAGTGAGGGTCAGCCCAGGGGCGCCGGGAATCGGGGTTGCTAGGCAGGTTCCAGTTGAACGAGACAGCGTGGTTCTCTCCACCCCTGTAGTGGAGTATCCCACAAAGATGATGTTAACGAATTCCCAATATGTAGAGCGGATTAACCTGTTGGGCGCACGGGCCCTTGATTCATTTCTTGAGTCCCCGACAATAGAGAACTTTATGATCCAGTCACGACGCTTCTGGGAGGGCGTGGGGCTCTTGGAGTCACCTGTTTTATCCGTGCTGCGGAGATATGAGCGGGCTGGAATATTGTTTCCCTCTGTCAAGAAGGGTATCGTCTTCGCAGTCCTTGACAGAGATGATCTACCCCGCGTCCTAGGTCGCTTGGCATCTCGCGGGGGTGCCGATGGCTCTGGGCATGTTTTGATGGAGGGGGATCTCAGGCTGTTCGTTTCAGAAGTTCATATGAGGGGAGTGGAATGGGCGTCAGGCTGAAGATACCAAAGAACCACGTAAGGGCCGCGTCCTTGTACATAAGAGAGAAGCTGGTCGAGGGTGAAGAGTGTGGGGTCGTGACAAAGTCTGGGCTTATAGCTCACGGAAGAGGAGAAGCATTCGACTACTTAATCGGGGAAGAGACAATCGCACCCGCCCTCTTTGCAACAAGGGCTGCCGCGGCTGCCCTGCTCACAGCGTCCCATCCTGTAATCTCGGTGAACGGCAACACTGCTGCGCTTGTGCCCAAAGAGATTGTCAAGCTCTCAGAGGAGGTTCCTGCGGATCTCGAGGTTAACCTCTTCTACAGGAGCAGGAAAAGGGAGATCGCAGTCAGAGATGCATTGATCAGGGCTGGTGCAAAGCGCGTCTTAGGAGTTGGGAGATGTGCGAGTGCCAGAATTCCTGAGCTATTCAGCGAAAGGCGGAGGGTCGACCCGCGCGGAATATACTCCGCAGATGTTGTGTTGGTGCCGTTGGAAGACGGCGACCGGACCATGGCACTTAAGAAAATGGGAAAGCTAGTGATAACAATCGATCTTAACCCTCTCTCTAGGACTGCCCAGACTGCCGACATCACGATCGTAGACAATATCATTCGCGCGGTACCTAACATTACTTCCGCAGTTAGAGAGATGAAGGGTCTGGGTAGGGCTTCGCTTAATGAAGTCCTTCGGAACTATAACAACAGGCTGAATATTTCAAGCACACTGATCCACCTACGAGACCGTCTCACTAGGCTGGCAGAGGATGTTTGAACATGCGTGTTTTGCACAATAGACGCTCCTATATGTTAGTCTATATCGCCCTCTTCGGGGCGCTATCTATTGTGCTCACCAGTCTCCGCGTCTCCTTCCCACTAGGGAATCCGAACTTGGGCTCAACTGCGGTCTCTGTAGTTGCAGTAGCCTCGCCTGGACTATCCGCGTTCGCAGTTGGTTTGATAAAGGGGGTGGGCGCATCCCTATGGACCGGTCAGGCAATTATAGAGATCCCTGCAGGCATTGGTGACGGGATGATGGGTCTACTGACCTCTTGGCTGTCCAGACGTAAGAATCCGGCTATCGCTGTGGTGGTAGGTCAGTTGAGCAGGTATGTCTTCACCTCTGGGATGATCTCTCTTTCGCTCAGCATCTTCCAGTCGAATTTATACCCGAGCTTTATAGCTGCATGGCATGCTATGATCCCAGCGATCACACTCTCGATAGTCGGCAATGCGCTAATCTCTTTGTATTTGGTGCAGAACCTACATCTATTCACGCGTAGCATTCAGGAACGATTTTGAACACAGGAACTTATTTTTCGATTGGGCTTCTATCTGCCAAGTGACCTCCACCTGTCTTATCCGTCTGGATGGGGTAAATGCTTCTCGAGCTCCCTCTGTGACAATGTGAACAGCAGATTCAAACTGCTGTCTACACCCCACTAGCCTCAATTGGATATGAACCCCTTTTACTGATGATTTTTCTTCACTTCTACACCGGAGCCAGTGGGCGATCAGATGGTCCTCCTCCTATTGGCGTATTCGAAAGGGAACTTGTACCGAACCAAACAGCAATATCGTCCTCTCGCCCTCACTTTGATACAATCGACAATACCCCCCAGACTCTGAAGACCCTCTATACAAACCTAGGTCATCTTTGATGCTCTCTGGGGACGTGGCAGTTTATCGTAGCTGGGCTGCCGCCCTCAATTCGCCTGTCACGGGTGAGACCAAGGGCTTGCTGATGCTTAGGAGATGTCCAGTTCTCGGTCCTGGGAACATCCGGAACCAAGCATTATCAATGGGAATCTGCACCCTTGAGAGCTGGACAGAAAACCACCCGAAAGTACCTGCTGTCGATGGAAAGTGCCAAGAGAAAAAGCTTTTAACTTTATTTCCTCTTTTACTTTTCAAAAGTAGCTTTGAACGGTAGGTATTAATCATGTCGATAAGTAGAATCGCTCTTGCATATTCCGGAGGCTTGGACACCTCGGTGGCAATAAAGTGGCTCTCAGAAAGATATGGATCGAAAGTGATCACAGTGACCGTAGACGTCGGGCAAGGGGAAGATTTCAAGGCGATTGGAGAGAAGGCGCTCAGAGTGGGCGCTGAGCACCACTACACAATCGACGCTAAGGAGGAGTTTGTCAGAGGCTTCATCTTCCCTTCGATAAAGGCGAATGGGCTCTACCAGGGGAAGTATCCTATCTCGACCGCACTCAGCAGGCCTCTGATCGCGAAGAAGCTGATAGAGGTCGCCCACAAGGAAGGATGCGATGCCGTTGCACACGGCTGCACTGGTAAGGGAAACGATCAGCTCAGGATCGAGATCTCCTGCAGGGCGCTCGACCCCACCATGAAGATCCTTGCCCCCACGAGGGAGTGGGGAATGAGCCGGGATCAGGAGGTCGAGTACGCCATGAAACATGGCATACCCATCTCGAAGGCAGCGAAGAAGTACAGTATAGACCAGAACCTCTGGGGGAGATCGATAGAGAGCGGGCCACTGGAGAATCCATGGACTGCGCCGGAAGAGGATGGGTGGGAGTGGACGAAAGCCCCCGAGCTTGCCCCAGACACTCCGAGGAATGTCGAGCTACGCTTCAGTAATGGCGTTCCTGTCGCAATAGACGGAGAAGAATGCCAACCACTAGACCTCATAAGGAAACTAAACAAGATCGCGGGGGAGCACGGCGTTGGAAGGATAGACCATATGGAGGACAGGATCGTTGGGATAAAATCGAGAGAGACCTACGAGTGCCCAGCTGCCGTGACCGTACTCGAGGCCCACAAGGATCTCGAGAAGCTGGTTCTTAATAGACACGAGCTATCGTTCAAGAGGATGGTCGACGAACAGTGGACCTATCTGGTCTACGCCGGCCTTTGGGAAGACCCGCTCAGGGAAGAGCTGGACGCTTTCATCGACAAGGCAAATGAGCGGGTAGAAGGAAGGGTCAGGGTCAGGCTTTACAAGGGTTCTCTAGCAATCACAGGGAGGGAATCCCCCAACTCCGTGTACGACTTCAAGACCGCCACTTATGACTCTTCTTCGACATTCGATCAAACCCTCTCGAAGGGGTTCGTGGAGCTCTGGGGGCTTCCCACGGTAGTCTCTAGGAAACTGGTCTCGAGGAGATAGCCGCTCGGAGGATCAGGGGGTTGAAGATCACTCGCGGCGGGCGCCTCTCGGGCGACCTCACCGAGGAAGTAGCCAGATTCACCTCCTCCTCTGGGTTTGACCACTACATTGCAGAGGAGGTTGTGGAGATAAACATAGCGCATGTCTTGGCACTGGCTGCATCCAATTACCTCCGTCCTCAGGAGGCACTCGATCTAGTGAGCGCGCTTGAGACCCTCAAGGGGAAGGCACTGCAGATTCCCCCTGAGTTGGAGGACATCCACATGGTCGTCGAGGAAGAGGTCACGAGGATAGTCGGTCAAGAGAAAGGCGGGAAGGTACACACTGGCAAGAGCAGGAATGACCAAGTGGCGACGGCGATAAGGATGCGCCTCAGACGGTTCATGCTAGACCTGTGTTCCGAAATTGCCTCCCTACAGAAAGCTTTGCTGGATCTTGCCGCATCCAACCAGGGGAAGATCATTGTGCCCGGGTACACCCACCTCCAGCATGCCCAGCCCGTGACCGTAGCACACCACCTCTTGGCACACCATGACGCTATCGCGAGGAACTTCGACCGGCTAGCCGACTCCTACCAAAGAGTTAACCTCAGCCCGATGGGGGCAGCCGCACTCGCCGGGACTGGTTTCCAGATCGACAGGGACCTCGTTGCTAGGTACCTCGGATTCAGCGGGATTGTCGAGAACACGATGGATGCGGTAGCATCGCGTGACTTCGCGCTGGAAGTTGCCTCCTCGCTCACAATCCTGATGGTAGACCTGAGCCGGTTCGCAGAGGAGCTAGTCATCTGGGCTTCTTCCGAATTCGGCTACATAGAGATGCCTGATGACCACTCTTCGACCAGCAGTATCATGCCGCAGAAGAAGAACCCGGTGACAGCAGAGATCCTCAGGGCCACCACAGGTAGGGTCTTCGGAGACTTGGCTTCGATGGTGATGATCATGAAGTCTCTCCCACTCACATACAACTTGGACATGCAACAGCTCACCCCCCACCTATGGAGCTCATGCGAATCCACGAGCCTGTCAATAAGGGTTCTAACGGACCTCGTGAGGAAGCTGCGTTTCGACGAAAAGAGGATTCGGGAGTCTGTGATCAAGGGCTCTTCGGTTGCAACGGAGCTAGCTGATGTGCTGGTCAGAGAAGGCGGGGTCGCGTTCCGGAAAGCCCACCATGTCGTCGGCGCGGTCGTCAAGGCCCTCTATACCGAGGGGCTGTCCCTCTCAGAGACGCCTCCAGAGCGTCTCCAAGAGATGATCTCCAAGCTCTCTGGCATAGTGCTTGACCTAGACTCGATAAGGGGAGCGGTATCCCCTGACCGGAATGTAGACGTCAGAAAAGTTAAGGGTGGGCCAGCATATGCCGAGTCGGAGAGGATGATCCTAGAGAGGAGGCGCCTTATTGAAAAAGAGGAGGATTTACTAAATGCCATGAGGCGGGTTGAGGAGGAGGGCAAGATCGCGATGCTCAGGGAGATCGAGTCCTTGCGCCAGAGTATATCAGATAACTAGCGACTTCCCTGATCCACTTTCCACTGGATTCGTTAGCCTCGAGCAACCGGAGGTATTCCTCCCAAGTTACATCCATCCTCTCATGCCATGTAGTGTAGTGATCCCTTATTCTGGCTTCAGCTTCAGCGTGCTCCTCGCAAAGTTCACCCTTGCTTTCCGCCTCGCAGATACTGCACTTCATGCCCTCATCTTTGATGGGCATTCTGGGTTTATGCAGATCGTCCATGTCTTTGAGTATCCTCCAGTAACCGCTATTATTGGAAAACCACACGAGCTACAGACCTTCCCCGAGGTCCTTATAGTTCCCCTCTGGGGCAATGGTGCTGAGAATGAGCAACCTGCGCCGTAGTTCGAGCAGCCGAGAAACCTCTTCCCTGTCTTCCTTGAGCGGAGTACCTCCAACACGCCCGTGCGGCAGTGAGGGCATGAACCGATGGTAGACTTCTGCTTCCTGAGCCTCTGAACCACCGTGTTGAGCTCTGCTCCAACCTCCTCGAACCCATATACCATCCCTTCAAAGACCTCCTTTGCCTTCTCCGCGGCATTCAACAATACTTCCGCATAGTCTTCCGTACCTTCCTCTATCGCCTCCATCCTCTTTTCGAGCTCCCTGCTCATTCTGACAGTTGTGAGCTCCGGGAAATGCCTGCTCAGTACCATCAGCACCCCCCTTCCGAGTTCTGTGACCGAGATATTGCTGCCTGTTATATAGCCTCGCTTGTAGAGTGTACTGACGATCTCCGCCCTGGTTCCCTTCGTACCGAGAGAATTCCTCTCCATATACCTGAGTAGGCTGCTCTGGTTGAACCTCGGTGGTGGCTGGGTGAACCTGTCGTTCTTCCAGACTCTCAGAACCGTTGCTCCATCACCCTCCTTAACTTCAGGCACTGCTCTCTCTCCTGCTCTAGCATAAGGCTTGTAGTACTTCATCCAACCAGGATCCATGAGTAGCTCACCATCGATCTTAAAGCACTCATCCCCGGCTCTGACTTCTATATTCACGAGGGTTTTTCGTGCGGCAGGTCCAAAGACTGACAAGAACCTCCTGACGATGAGGTCATAGACCTTGCGGGCATTTTGGACTAGCTTACCTGGACTGATTCCAGTCGGGTATATCGCTGGGTGGGCCGGGTCTGTGTTCTTACCTTGCCTCGGTCTAAGTCCGCCTTTGGCTTCAGCCATCCGGAGTATATCCTCAACCTCCTTGGCGTATTCCCGGTTTTCTCCAAGGTCCTCGAGGATCCTCCTGTATCCTATGGATGGGGGTAGCTGCTGGCTTACCGTCCTAGGGTACGAGATGAGCCCCTCAAGGTAAAGCCTTTCTGCTTCCTTCTGTGTCTTCAAAGGCGGGAACCTAAAGACTCTGAATGCCTCGGCCTGGAGATCCCCCAGGTTGAATGGGCAAGGCGGGGGTATCGCGATTTCCTTCTCTTTCAATCTTGAAACCGTTCCCCTGATCCCGGCGCACCTCTTGACAATTTCCTCCGCCCTCCTCTTGCTTAACACTGGATTCTCGCAGAAGGATGCCCTGGCTACCTCTCCATTTGGTTCAAACTCGAGATCTGCCTCGATAGTCCAAAATGGGTCAGGAACATGAAGATTGATCGTTCTTTCTCTCCTCCAGAGCGCGCTGAGGGTAGGTCCCTGCACCCTTCCTGCACTGAGCACCTCGAACCCGCCGGAGTTGCAGCTGTATGCGTCCATGATCGCCCTAGAGATGTTGACACCGAAGATCCAGTCCACTTCGTGTCTTGTCATTCCAGCCATTATTACAGGGACATCGAGTTTGGAGGCATTTTCGTATGCCGAGATGAGCTCACTTTTCGTTAGTGAAGAAAACTTCATGCGCTTCGCTGCTCTATCTGAACCATGACACGCGTATCTCAGCACCATGAACGCTATGAGGCTCCCTTCCGTGTCGTAGTCGCAAGCACTAATGAACGAGTCCGCCTCCTTTGCAAGACTTGAGATTTCCTGGATGAACGCCCTAGCGCGCCTGTTCTTCACAGGTTTCCAGACGAGGTTGAAGACCGGGAAGCTCCACCCAGATCCTTGTTGGACTGGGGCGTAGAGGTGACCGAGCGCCGAAACGACGGTAATTGTGTCGCCCGCCCTCGAGAATCGGTAGAACGGCAATCCCTGTTTCACCCTCCCGGCTTTGCCCCCTCCCAAGGCGAACGCGACCTTCCTTGCAGCACTCGGCTTCTCGCAAACGATTAGGTGGTGCACCACCAGCGCACGCCCTCCGCAACTTAAAGCTTAATACCATTTTTAGGTCTATTAAATCTGATATGTCCTTCAGATCGGCAAGGATCAGACTAATGCTACTTTCTTTATCTCTCTTCTACGAAGCAGCCTTCATGAATCGTATTTGGACAGATCCAAGGATGAGGAGGACCGCCGCCGGAGTTATTGGTATATTTCTTGCCGGTGGGTCGGCAGCAGTTTACTCGATAGACCGGATCCTCTTCTCGACGAACGCTTCCCCTTATTCCGACCTCGGTATTTTTTTCGGTCTGTCGCTCTTCCTATTCGGGGCTTGGAGGGGCGGGGTGGTTATTGGGTTTGACTTGGAAAAGTCTTGGGAGACATTGCGTTCTAAGCAGAATGTCCTTAGCTTTCTTGACGACGCAGTACAGTCCTCCGCATACATCGAGGCATTGGTCAATGAGTCACAGACTCTGAATTCTCAGAATGGTTTAAATGTGTCCGAGAAGTATTTGAAGTTCGCAGCTGAGATCTGGGCAGAGTCCTTGTCGAGGAAGGGCTTGACCCTGATAGAGAATATCTTGGAGAACGGCGATTTGGGTGATCTGGTTGCCAATAAGAATTATATGTCATCAATGTAATGCTGTGTTGTATGAGGATCCAGAGCTCGTTTCTCCTAAGGAGGTGCTGGACAAAAACAACGGAAGATGCCCCAAGTGCTCGTCACCTCTAAAATTTGATCAGGCAAGACTCAGGATCTCTATCTCTGAAGAGAACAAAAAGGGTCTTTTCAGGCTCTTCCAGAAGGGTCTATGATCTACTCTTTCTGAGGTGATTTCTGGCTTAAGTGAGCCAGAGTTTGTGGAATGTGGTGTTCAACGCCCGTAATCCGCCATAAGTTCTTGGAATGTTGGGAAGGGATAAATCCAACCTACGCAAAAAGGGCATATGGGATGATGCTTCATGTCTGGTTTCATAGATGTCGGGGGTAACAAGGTGAAGCTTGGACTAAAGTATGCTGAGACACACGAGTGGATTGATCTGTCATCTTCACCCGCTACCGTCGGAATATCTGACTTCGCACAAAGGAGCCTCCGCGAAGTAGTATACGTTGATCTGCCGAAGGTGGGGCAATCGGTGAAGAAGGGGACCCCCCTATGTACGCTCGAGTCGATCAAGGCGGTAGCTGAGGTCTACTCGCCTGTTGATGGTGTAGTTGCCAGCGTTAACACCGAGCTCGAAGCCTCGCCCGAGCTTGTTAACAATGAACCGTATGGAAGAGGTTGGCTGGTGAAGCTGTATGTCAAGGGCGGGACAGAGGGATTACTTGCTGCCGAGGGGTACGCTGAGGCGTTGAAGAAGCAGACCTGAGGGGTGGTATTTGGGCTGCTTGAAGGAAGTCTCCTTACAACTCTAGATTCATGACTATTGTGATCCACAGTGATCTATTCTCTTGGACAGGGATTCATTTTTGATGCTGGTCCGGCTTCTACAATCAAACTTTCACGGCATATGTATGGAAGCGTAATGATGATGGGTAAATTCTGTTCCAATGCCTTCGTGTCTGAACCGTCTACTTGCTTGCTATCTTCTCAATGCTTATGATGTACCTCTCGCCGTCTATATCCCAGTCCTCGCTCATGCCGAACCTGTTACATCCAAAGGTCGAAATCTCCAGTTCCTTGGCCCTGACTTCCCCCGCTATCTCTGACGCCCTCTTATCAAGGACTCTCTTTGCCTCCTCTGAGGGAGCGGAAACCGAGGCTCTGATATAATCGTCTACGTTCAGGTCAGCCCTCTTTCTCATCTCTTGGATCCTCCTGATTACATCTCTGGCTAGTCCTTCGGCTACCAACTCCTCGCTTGGTGTGGTGTCAATGAAGACCTCCCCATAGCGACACTTTTCGCTCCTGTAATTATCAGGCAACCTCTCTTGGAAAGTCACATATTCCCTCCGGAGCTCTATCTTGCCCAGCCCATGGACTTCGACGGAGAATGTACCCTCCCTGTTGAATGCTTCCATGAGCTCCCTCCCATTGAGCCTCGAGATCGCCTCAGCGACCATGCTGCTCTTATCCCTGAAGATGGGTCCTAAAAGTGCCCTATTCGGCAATACCACGACATCTTTCATCCTTCCCCCTTCTTCCGGGGTCATCACCTCTATTTCCTTCACGTTGGCTTGATCCATTACGACTACCTTCAGCCTCTCAACCGCATTCTTAGCATTGTCGCTACTGGTTACCACCTTCATTCTCATTAGGGGGAGCCTTGTCTTAATTCGGGCAGATTGCCTCGCGCTATATGATGCCTCTATTATTTCCTTGACGACTTTCATATCTTCCTCGAGCTCTGGATCGACCCTACTCTCACATGGCGATGGCCACTCGAGCATGTGGACGCTCTTCGGCATCCCCTCGATACCAGAAAAGAGGTCTACATAGATCTTCTCGGAAAGAAACGGCACGATCGGAGCTATCAGCTTTAGATAGTTCAGGAGCACATGATACAGCGTGACATATGCCGCTATCTTGTCTGGATCTTCCTCCTCAGTCCAGGTCCTCCTCCTGATTAGCTTGATGTACCACCTGCTGATGTCTTCCCTCATGAACTCCTCTAGATCCCTTACTGCCTCGAACACTCTGCAGCCCCCCATCGCCTCTGTGACCCTCTTTATCAGTCCCTCGAGCTTGGAGATTACCCACTTGTCCTCCAACCTCAAATGCCTCTCCATGGAATCTAAGGGATGATCATTGGGGGAGAAGTTGTCGAGGCTCATATAGAGACTTGCAAAGTAGTAAGTGCTCCAGAGTATCTTCAAGAATCTAGATGTTTCTTCTATAGATTTCCAGGTGAACTTGAGATCCTCCCACGTCGTGCAACTTAGCTCGTACCACCTCAGGGTGTCCCTTCCGTACTTCTCAATCACCTCCTCTGGGAAGACTACGTTACCGAGCGACTTATGCATAGCTCTGCCGTCCTGCGCTGTAGTGAATCCGTGCATGAGGACGCGCTTATACGGAGCAGAATCAAATAGAACGACGCTGCATACCATCAGCGTGTAGAACCATCCCCTGGTCTGGTCCTGTCCTTCGAGTATTAGGTCGGCAGGCCACCAACGCTCGAAGGCATCCCTTTCCCTCGGATAATTGAGCGAGGCGAACGACGCTGAACCAGAGTCCATCCACACGTCTGCGACATCTGGCACTCTCTCCATTTCGCCTCCACAGGGGCACCTGAGCTTTACCCTGTCGACCCATGGTCGATGGAGCTCAAGCTCTTTGACCTCTGTGGTCGCGTTTGACTTCAACTCTTCCAAAGAACCAACAACCTTGTGAGATCCGCATGACCTGCAGATCCATATCGGGAGTGGTATCCCCCAGTACCTCTGCCTTGAGATGACCCAGTCCTTTGCGTTCTTGATCCAGTTACCGAACCTGGCCCTCCCAGCCCAGTCAGGTATCCATTCCACCCTGTCGTTCTCCTCAAGGAGCCTTTCCTTGATGTCGGTGACTTTGATGAACCACTGCGTTGCCGTCCTCAGTATCAGAGGCGTCTTGCACCTCCAACAGTGCGGATACCTGTGCTTTGTCGTCTCTGTCTTGAAGAGGAGCCCCTTGGATATGAGGTCGGAGATTATCTCCTCGTTGCTATCCCTTACGCCCTTGCCAGCATACTTCCCAGCCTCGTCTGTGAACCTGCCCCTCTCGTCCACTGGGCAGAAGTCTGGCAGGCCATACTGCTCTCCCACAGCGTGGTCTTCCTCACCGTGTCCAGGGGCGCTGTGGACACAGCCAGTCCCCTCCTCAAGCGTAACAAACTGATCGCTGAGGACGACCACATGGGCCGGTTTCAATTTGGCCTGCTCTGGCACTTCTTCTAGAAGGGGAGGCCTGTAGCTTATCCCTCTCAGGTAGGACCCAGGGAATGTCTCGATCACCTCATAATCTTTTCCCGTGCCAGAGAAGACCTGCCCGATTCTTGCTTCAGCCATTATGTAGACTTCTCCGCCAGACCTGACCCTCGCATAGGTATAATCCGGGTGCACCATCACTGCAACATTGGCTGGAAGCGTCCACGGGGTGGTGGTCCAAATGAGTATGTACTCATCTTCCTTCCCATCCACTTTGAACTTTACATAGATCGATTCCTCCTCAAGCTCCCTGTACTCATCAGTAGCCTCGTAGCCTGCCAGCACGGTTTCGCATCTGGGACACCAGTGTACCACCTTTTTCCCCCTGCTTAGGAGCCTCCTTTCGTCAGCCTTCTTCAGCATCGCCCACACGGATTCAATATAATGGTCGTCGAGGGTCTTGTAAGGCGATGACCAGTCCATCCAAACTCCTAGATTCTTGAACTGCCTAGTCGCGATCTCGAGGTTCTCAAGCGCGAACGACTTGCATGTCCTGATGAAGTTCTCTATCCCCATCAACTCGATCTCTTTCTTGCTCTTTATCCCGATCTTCCTCTCAACCATCACTTCAATGGGTAGACCGTGCATATCGAAGCCAGGCTGATCCCTGACCTTGAAGCCCTTCATCCTGTAGAACCTGATGAACGCGTCTTTGAGGATCTTGTTCCAGGCGGTTCCTACATGTATGGGATTAGTCACATAGGGAGGTCCGTCTAAAAAATAGAACTTCTCCTTCCCATTGCTTCTAACCTTCTCCTCAACACCTGTTTCTGACCAATAGGAGAACACGCTTTCTTCGACGGACTTGAATTCATACTCCTTGGACATCTTGCCGATCTTCGACATGCGGTCTACCCCGGATCACTGAAATCTTGACTTGAACAGCTCCGATATTAATCCTTCCCTGAGTTTGATCTTCCAGCCCATAGGAGCCAGAACATCCGCTCCAACCAGCATGAGTCTTGATTCAAGCCGACAAAGATAAATTGTTCCCGGGCTAATGACAATTGTTTTGGTGATATTGGCAATGAGCCGTTTAGAAGCTGCCCTCAAGGGTTCTAGGGTTAGTCTCGAGCGCCTCGTCGTCTACGGTGCACTGATCTCGATAGTCGCGCTAGGAGTCCTTATACGACTAATGCCATTGAAGTGGGGGATATATCTTGATGAATTCGACCCATATATACAGTACAAGGGCGCGCAGTACGTTGTTGAGAATGGCTTCGACGCGTGGTACACTTGGTACGACCCTACTAGGTGGGCCCCTTGGGGGGTAGACCAGTCGACGGCAGGCCTTCCGGGCGTTCCATTCGCCGGCGCGGTAGCATATCTCATTCTCAATTTCCTTGGACTAAACATCCCGCTCTTCGATGTTGTTGTATTCTTTCCTGTATTCGCGGGTGGTCTCATGATCCTGTTGGGTTATCTTTTAGGCAAGGAGCTTGTAAATAGGGGCGTGGGTCTGTTGACTGCCCTTGTCCTTGCCATAGATGTCACAGCGATCCAGCGTACGTCCCTAGGTTTCTTCGACACCGAGAGCGTAGGGATGGTCGGCATGCTTGTTGCACTGATCTTCTTCCTCAAGTCGATGAAGAGGAGGACGATTCCCTACGCCATAATCTCGGGGCTGGGTCTTGCCCTTATGGCGCTATCATGGAGGGGGTACCTTTACACAATCAACTTCTTGGCACTATACGTGGTTCTGATGATTCTGATCGGGAAGTGGAGCAGGGCGATGACGACCTCCTTCGCGATAGTCTCCTCAATAACCCTCTTCACCGTGGCAGTCACCCCAAGCTATGGATACTCGATCCTGATCTCCCCTTATACGATAGGTGCATACGTGGCGATCTTCGTCTGCTTAATAAGGGCTCTGACGGAGGAGATCCGTGACCAAGAGAAGCGGCTGAGAGTATCGATCGGTATCATTATCGGCGTAATGGCAATAGCTGGTGTTTTGGTCTTTGCTGGGTTCTTCGGAGACATCACCGGGAAATTCCTCTCCATTGTTGACCCATTCTCTCGTGTTGGGGGGGAGGTCAGGACGGTCGGTGAACAGCTTCCTTCGATTTGGGTTCATTTCTTCCAAACCTACAGGTCCCTTGTAGTGCTGGCACCCCTGGGGGTGCTCTACGCAATGAGGCGCTTGAGCGGAAAGGGACTGTTCATGGCTCTCTTCGCGATCACCTCCCTATACGGGGCTGGCTCGTTTGTCCGTCTGCTTATTTTTGTGGCCCCGGCGCTTGCAGTAGTCTCTGGGTATGCGCTCTCTTCCATCCTAGACACAGTACGACCTGTGCTAAAACATGAGATTGACAGGAAGAGCAAGGCGTCGCTACTGAGCAAGAGCTACGGCATATTCACTATAGCGCTCCTCGCCGGGGCGATGCTACCGATGGTAATTGACTCCCCGGGAATTAGATCTGCGGATAGGCCTGCAATGATAGTTTCGGCCTCGACAGGTGCAAACCGGGAGATCCCTGACTGGATCGAGGCAATCGCTTGGATAAGGGACAATGTACCGGAAGATGCCGTGATCGGATGCTGGTGGGACTATGGGTACTGGATCAACGTGATGGCCAACAAATCCGTCATAGACGACAACGCCACAATCAACGGAACCCAGATAGCGCTCGTGGCCAAGGCTTTCTTGAACAATGAATCTGTCTCGCTCGAGATCTTTAAGCAGTTGAACGTCTCATATGTCGTGGTGTACGAGCCCTTTACGATCGTTTCCACTAGCCCTCTTCTGGGATTGCCTCCATGGTACATAACTGGGGACTTTGAGAAGTCGACAGCAATGATGGTGTGGGCAGGATACAATTCTTCGGAATACATCGCCTCGGTTCCCATAAACCTAGGCGGCTCGTACGTCAACTATCCCCTCCCCGCAGGGGCTAAGGCTGCAAACACCACCCTTTACCAGCTTCTCTTCTACCCATACAGGGAGGCGTACAACAGCACTCTGGGCATCAAAATTACTGCGCCAGAGCACTACAAGCTAGTCTTCATATCCCCTAGCAATGGCTGGGTCATGGTCTACAAGATCAACTATCCATCCACAGCCTAGCCGCAACTCCCTTCTTTTTCCTTAAGGGCGATCCTGAACCTGCTGAACCTGTCTTGAGGAGAAAACTTCGCAGGATGCGGGATCCTGACTTGCCCGCCGCAGACTGGGCAGTCGTTTTCCCTCAATGTGTAAGTGCCACATGAGGCGCATCTCCTTAGCATCCCTTTCATCCCTCCGACCTCCCGGAAATGGTAGCTATCTCAAAATCTCCGCAGACCCTCCAGTCCTCTTGAAGCTGTTGATTATGGTATCGATCGCCGCCTTCATTTGTTCCTCGGCAGTCCTGTAGTCTTTCGCCGACACCTCAATCCTGTACTTGGGCGCGCCTAGGGTGTACATCTCGCACTTGGCCTGCTTCGAGTCGATCGCCTTCATTCCGTCGGAGAGCGCTCTCTTTATATCCTCGACGCCATCCGGCTTCGTTGTGCTCAACTTGATTACACCTGACACTTGGACCACAGGCGCTTCGATGTGATCCTTCGAAGCTTCGTGCAGTGCCTTGGCCCATTCTTCTGGTATCCCTGCGTCGATTATGACCTTAGGTCCAAACTGAACTAGCTGCTCTAGTGCAGAATGCAAATCGCCGAATCTGTCCTCGAGCGGGATGCCTACAAGCCTAACTCCCTCTTGGAAGTCCTTGCCAATTTTCTTGGAAGCCATTTCAAGGATCTTTTCAGCTTTTTTCGCCTTCTTATACTGGATCAGCTTCTCTTTCTTTTCCCTCTCTGTAACCTTCCTGAGAGAGAGATCTATGTGCCCTTTTTTCTCGTCGATTCTTATTACTTTGAGCACCAGCTTTTGCCCCTCTTTGACGAAGTCCTTTATGTTCTTGACCCAGGTCGAAGCGACTTCGCCAATCGGGATGTATCCGCTCTTACCGTACTCGTCCAAGCTGACATACACACCATGTTCCTGAAGCCTCACAGCCGTGGCTATTACGAACTCTCCGATCTCGGGGTATTCCTTCTTTCTGAGAACCATTACCAGACACCTGTCTAACGAGTAAGTATGACACTCGAGTTTCAGGTAAGCATACCTTGCGACAAGTTATAAGTTTATCTTAGAACGGGATGAAAGACGAAGAAACTGCCTGGGGTTTAAGATCACTGCTGGAGAGGCCGAATAATGCACGAGTTTGGGAACAAAAGAGCCAATTAAAACAAAAACGCGGGGTCAGGTGATCTCTCTTACCTTTTCTGAGAGTATCTCGCTTTTACCCCCAGTGGGCAGGGCCAACTCTCTGCCACAGATCGAGCATTTCACTACTATAGCTACATGGGAGAATACCGTTTGCTCATTTCCACACTCGGGACATTGAACCATATAGAACTTACTTCTCGGCACGGGTGTGAGCATCTCTTTTCTCTTCATTTCATCCACCTCAGACTATCTCCAATTTCTTGAGCCTGATTCCCTTCCTTTGGTTCTGGTATCCGCATTTCTTGCATTTCAGCTTGAGGCTAAGCTTCTTGGTGGTCTTGGCCGTCCTCTTCTGGACAGGCTTTCTGGAGCTACCGTACCCGAGTTTCTTCCTCTCATATCTCCTTGTGCCCTCTGCGAGAGCTCTCTCCTTCCCCTTTTTGTAAAGGGTGACGCTATGGATAGTGTAGCCTTTGCACCTCGGGCAGTATGTGTTGATCTCTTTTGGTGCCTTCATACCTATTACCTCCTGATCTCTTTTGCTATGCCCCGCTTCACCAGGGCCTCAACGTTCTGCGCTGGCAGCAGCGCTACATCCTCGGTCTTATATGGACCGTATGTTTTTAAATCTACCCCTACGAACGATGGAACATCTCGGAGCAATCTTACTAATATCCTTTTCGTGCCATCTTGCGGCTTTTTCTCCACATACCCTTCCTTGAAGAGTCCTCTTTCGTCTTCCAAAAGCCCCATGAGATCAAGAGTGCCTGTGAGGAAGCCCTTGCATATCTTTTCCCTCCTAAGGAGCTTTAGCTCTATTATTGCCTGCTTTGCCCTCTTCAGCTCTTCTTTGGCAAGCCTGCCAGCGATCCCGCCTTCTCTCCCACCTAGCCCCTCGAGATAGCTGTTGACCTCGTCATTGAACCCCTCTGGGAGTTGCTGAAGATTTTCGCTACCTCTCTCTGCGATCCAGGCATCTAAGATCCTCCTATACACTGCCATCACCTCGAGCCTACAGGTTCGGCTGCGCCCCTGCACATCAAATAGAGTCCCATAGCTAGCGGAACCTCGACGGTCTCTTCTTTAAGGGGCCCAATCTCGAAATCTCCTATCCTGATGCGAGGGGCGGTTCTAACTGATATCTTTATGCTGCCGTGCCTAAACGGGATGGCCTCACTTAAGGGATCGAACCTGTCTATGGACGAGTAAC
>JASFYL010000020.1 GCA_030055575.1 Thermoproteota archaeon
GGAGAGGTCTAGCTCAGCCACCTGCGGCCTTTTAGAGAGGTTGGCGACGACGAGTAGTTCCTCTTCACGGTACTTTCTGACGAACGCGAGGATCCTGCTGTTCTCCGGATACAGGAACTCGATAGATCCCCTTCCGAATGCCTTGAAATGCTTTCTAATGTTTATGGCTCTCTTCATCCACCAGAATAGCGAAGCCTGATTCTTCTTCTGGTTCTCGACGTTGACGGCCTCATAGTGGTACTCTGGGTCTGTGATTACTGGGAGATGAAGCTTCTTGGGATTCGCCTTCGAGAAACCTGCATTCAGCCCGCTGGACCATTGCATGGGAGTTCTTACGCCATTCCTGTCCCCTAGATAAATGTTGTCGCCCATCCCTATTTCATCGCCATAGTATATCACAGGGGTTCCTGGCAATGTCAGCAGGAGCAGGTTCATGAGCTCTATCTTTCTCCTGTCGTTGTCCATTAGAGGGGCGAGCCTCCTCTTAATGCCGAGGTTGATCTTGGCAAGCTTGTTGTTAGCGTAAACTCTGTACATGTAGTCTCTTTCCTCGTCGGTTACCATCTCAAGCGTCAGCTCATCGTGGTTCCTTAGAAATAGCGCCCATTGGCAAGAGGGTGGGATGTTCGAAGAGTTCTCCACAATATCCAAAATTGGGAACCTGTCCTCGGTCAGGATTGCCATATACATCCTGGGCATGAGGGGGAAATGGAAAGCCATGTGGCACTCGTCGCCATCACCGAAGTACATCATCGCGTCTGTGTGCCATTGGTTTGCTTCTGCCAGAAGCATTTTGTTCTTGAACTTAGAATCGATGTGACGCCTCAACTCTTTCAGGAATTGGTGCGTCTCCGGTAGGTTCTCGCAGTTGGTGCCCTCCCTTTCGAAAAGATAAGGAACCGCATCGAGCCTGAGCCCGTCCACACCTAGACCAAGCCAGAAGTCAACTACCTCGAAGATCTTCTGCCTCACTTCCGGATTATCGTAGTTAAGGTCGGGCTGATGTGAATAGAATCTATGCCAGTAATATTCTCCTGCTATGGGATCCCATGCCCAATTAGACGACTCAAAGTCCTTGAATATTATCCTTGCTTCCTTGAACCTGTTGGAATCATCGCTCCACACATAGTAGTCTCTCTTAACCGTTCTTGGCTTGGCCCTCCTTGCTATCTGGAACCACTGGTGTTGATCAGAGGTATGGTTGAGGACAAGCTCGGTTATTACCTTAATCCCCCTCTCATGTGCAAGCCTGATGAATTCCTTGAAGTCCCCAAGGGTGCCATATCTGCTGTCCACATCAAAATAATCAGAGATGTCATATCCATCATCTCTCATCGGTGAAGGATAGAACGGGAGAAGCCATACCGCTGTGACACCGAGCTCGCTGAGATAATCTAGCTTCTCGATCATCCCTTTGAAATCCCCTATTCCGTCGCCGTTACTGTCGTAAAATGATCTTACATGCAGTTCGTATATTATTGCGTCTTTGTACCAAAGTTCCTCCCCATAGGCGATCTTCTCTTCGCTCATATCCGCACCCTTGGGCTATTCATTCAACCTCTGTCTGAAAGCCTTCTTACACATTTCGCGCTTGCTTCGGTTTTGCTGAATCTGGCGTCTGTCTGCATTGATCCCTGAAAACTTTGATATCACCATCGACATAATAATGATCTAAAACGGGGTTGATCCGCAACCTTATCTATGTTTTTGATCAGGCGAATTATTTAAATAATGTGAACATTAACTCAAATAACGGTGCCCCCTTCTGAGGCTATTCGTATATCAGGAGATGGATTATTATCTTATTATTGAGCAGCTAAAAGTGGTAGGGTATCGTCTGGCCATCTTCGCTGCAATTGTTTGTATAGGCTATTTAGTGGGCAGGGCAGTTGGGGAGATTGTGGGGCGCTCTTTCGGGAAGCTCGGATTCGATGCCACCATGAGGAAGACCGCGATGGGAAGAGCCGTTCTGAAGTCTGGATTCACCTCCTCGGAGCTGATGAAGACTCTTACCAAATGGGCGATATACATCGTAAGCCTTTTGCTTGCGCTTCGGAGCTTGGAGGTCCCCTTCTTGGAGGGACCTATAGATTCAGTGCTTGATTTTATACCAAATTTGATAATTGCACTTATAATATTCGTCTTTGGGGGTGTCGTTTCGGACTGGGTCGGAGAGATCATCAAAAAGAGCTTTATCCAAGAAGGGGGACCCGCATTCTACACAGACCTAATCGGCAACCTCCTGAAGGCGGTGCTGTATTTTGTTGTCATAACAATAGCGCTTTCTGAGCTCAGGATCGATGTGACCATACTCAACACGATTGCCCAGGCATTTGCGTGGGGGTTGGCTATATTCGTAGGCATCTCAGCCGGAATCGTGGTTGGATGGATGTTGAAGGATCGCCTGAAGGATCTCGCTCAGGAGTGAGCTTCATCTAAAGCGAAGCCCTCCCGGTATCTGATGCTATCCTGAAGAACCATGAGAAGTGTTGCTTATTCAAGAGATGTCCATGCATCTTCCAAAGATAGTTATTCAAGTGGGAGAATGGCTTGTTGAGCCTTGCTTCGCTGCCTAGGTTGAGCACATCTTGGACAGGGACTATGCAGAGCCTAGAATGTGATCCCATTGCCAACCTCACCATGTGGTAGCTGACATCTCTCTCGTCAACCTCCCTGCCGATATATCTGAATAGGTTCGCCCTTATTTTTTGATTCGTCTCCTCCTTGAACCATCCCCTGACGGTATTGGTGTCATGGGTGCCCGTGTAGGAGACCGAGTTCTCCTCGTGGTGCTCAGGGAGGTATGGGTTTCTTGGGTCCCCGTCGAAAGCAAAGATCAGAACCTTCATGCCAGGAATTCCTAGCCTGATCATGGCTGCCTTCACATCATGAGTGATCACACCCAGGTCCTCCGCCACGAATGGAAGCGTTGGGAACTGCCTCTTCATTATGTTGAAGAACTCCTCAGAGGGGGTGGCGACCCACCTTCCGTTTACCGCGTTATTCTCTGAGGCCGGCACCTCCCAATAAGCCAGCAGCCCCCTAAAGTGGTCAATCCTGATCAGATCGAACAGCTCTAGTTCATGCTCTATCCTCCGCATCCACCATTCGAAGCCTGTTTCCCTAAGCTTCTCCCAGTCGTAGACTGGGTGCCCCCAGAGCTGCCCAGTCTCACTGAAATAGTCCGGAGGCACGCCGCTTACAAACAGCGGCTTTCCCAAGCCGTCGAGCTTGAAGAGGCTTTGGTTCGCCCAAACGTCGGCGCTGTCATGGCTCACGTAGAACGGAAGATCCCCGAAGATGCGTATACCGCTTTTCTTGCAGTATCCCCTCAGCTCTGACCACTGACTGTATGCAATGAATTGGACGAACTTGACGAAATCCACGCGTTCCAGCCTCCTCCTCTTCTCCTCCAGTGCGCGAGTATCCCTCTTCCTGAGATCCTCTGGCCATAAGTACCATGGCATGCCTGACTCCTCCCTGAGGGCAGCGAAGAGGGAATAGTCATCGAGCCACTGGGCGCTCCGGGAGCAAAATTCCTCGTATTCCGGGGGATGTCGATTTTCCTTAAAATTCGAGTAGGCTTTCTCTAATGCCTTGCTCTTCAGGGAATGTACCGTCCCGTAATTGATCCTATCTGCCTCCGGGACCATCAGAGCATTGAGATCGCAATCATCTAGGAGGCCCCAAGAAACTAGGATCTCTGGACTGATGAACAGCGGGCTGATGGCAAACCCGGAGCTAGACAGATACGGGGAGTTTCCGCAAGCCGGGCTCGTAGGGTTCAGCGGCAGGACCTGCCAGTACTTCATCCCCCCCTCTGCAAGTAAGTCTACTAAGTTGCGGGACTGCGGTCCGAAATCACCTATTCCGTACTGGGAAGGCAGACTCGTAGGGTGCAGTAGCACTCCGCTTGCGCGCTCTCCTTTTGGTAACGCCAATGACATCTGGATATACCTCAGACCTCGATGCCGAGAAGGTCCGCGAGGACTTTAACCTTCTCTAGCCATATTCTTGCCTCCGGATCCCCTGATGCATCCCTGCTCTTCATGTACCCGTGCCACCTCGTTATTGTGCTGAAGAGCAGATTCTGGGCGCGCCAGAAGTTGATCCCCAGCTGGAGCCTCTCAACGGTCCTGAGGATCATCTCCAGCCTCTGCAGCTTTCCCATATCATCGGGGTTCTTCACAAGCCCGTCGAGCCCCCGCTCTATGCACCTCCTCGCGTGGAGTGCTATCAGCTCCTTGTCCAGGTCGACTTGGAGCCCGAGTGCGTCCTCGGCGATCCTGTTGAGGAGCTCCGCGTCTGGGTCGTCTGCATCGAGGGCTTCTACCATGTTCCAAGTCAGGACTACCTCGGCGGCAGCCCTAAGCGCAGGAGGGATGGGCAAGGACTGCTTTCTCATGAAGGACATCACCGCGAAGTTGTCCTCGAAGATCTCCTGAAAGTGTGACCTCGCCCTCTCCAAAGAGGGCTCTAAGATCTTACCGATGACCTCAACCTGCCTATCCTTGAACAGGTCATTAAGGGAGCAGGCGGTGCCTGCCCTGCCGAAGTGGATCTCGATCAGATCTATAAGCTTTTGGAAGTCGCCCACTTTTAGTGCATCGTGGAGCTCTCTTTGGATTTGTGATAGTAGTAACTCGTCGATACATCTTCTCACCCCACCGCATATGTTATGGTCCCCGAGCCAGAAGGCGGCATAGCAAACTTCCTCCTCCTCCCAAGTCACATCCGAGGTTATCTTGGAGCTCCCGGTTACAAGGACGTTCTTCCCTAGCTTCTGCCTGTTGTATGTTTTGTCCTCCACAGTGTAGCAGTAGACCCTGTGGATGCCTTCCCTCTCGCCGTTGAATATGGAAGATATGGCGTAGTGCACCCCCACTTTTGCGAGGTTCACCACCGAGGGCTTGACGAGGGTCTCGTATATCTTGGCGCCGTCCCTGTATTTTGGGAAGTTGCTCTTGGCTTCCTTCAGCTTATCCAGGTACTTGCCCTCTAGGTCATTCCCAGTCAGCTCCCTGTGCAGCTGGATCGCCCTCGCTGCGTGCCTCATCACTTGGATCGCCTCAATACCAGATATGTCATCGAAGAACCAGCCACAGCTGGTCTGCATGAGCATAGCTTGGCGTTCCATCTCGAGCAGCTTCAGCACCCTCACCTTCTCCGCCTTTTCCAATGCCTTCATGAAGTTCCTATTGAAGAAGGAGTCAACGTTCTCCCTCCCCCTATCGAGCACTACGGAGATGTACTTGTCCCTCACCCCCCACGGGTCTTCAGTGTATTCCCCCATGGTAGCTTCATAGGTAGACGCCAGCTCATCTCTCAGCCAGTCCATCGCTTCCCTTAGAGGTCTCCTCCAACCCTGCAAGGGGCAAGTTCCCGTGCTACAGCCGCAATCGTCCATCCACCTCTGGATGCCATGAGGGCAGCTCCAGGATGTCTTCTCCAAGATCTGGACTTCATATTCTGGTGGACATCTCTCGAGGAACTCGCCATAGTTTGTCATTCTTGCTGACCCGTTGGATCTTATGTAGTGGATACAGTAGGAGAGCGCCATCTCCCCGAACTTGCGATGATGTCCGTACGTCTCTCCGTCCGTTGCGACACTCACGATCTGTTCCATTCCTTCATCTTTGAAGCAACCGAGTATCCTCTTGGCGAAAGCCTCCCCGTTTTCAAGAAGCCTTCCGAAGGCGACCTCCTTAGAGACCTCTTCGTTGTAGAAGAAGATGCTCACGGATCTGCCAGAGGGCAGCCTATACAGGTATGCCCTCTCGGTGGGGATGCCTCCTGGTCCAACCAAAGTCCAGTCTCTATCCCCGATCTTCCTGAACCTGGCTGCCTGGTGCGGTGCAAGCACTGTGAACCTGATCCCAGCATCGGCGATGACCTCGAGCGTTGGGTTATCGACTGCAGTCTCGGGGAGCCACATCCCCTCAGGCTCTCTCCTAAACCTTGCCTTAAAGTCTTCTATACCCCACCTCGTCTGAGTCATTTTGTCCCTCTCACTCGAGAGCGGCATGATCACATGGTTGTATGGCAGAGCCATCGCGGAACCATGCCCAGAGAACTCCTTGATGCTCTTGGAGTCTGCCTCGAGAATTGCCTCATACGTCTCTGGGGCATGCCTCTCCATCCAAGAGAGGAGGGTCGGCCCGAAGTCAAAGCTGATCATCGAGTAGTTGTTGACTATCTTGATTATCCTCCTGTCTGGGCCCATGATTCTCGATGCGGTGTTGGGGGCGTAGCACTCGGCGTTGACCCTCTGGTTCCAGTCATGGTACGGGTAGGCGGATTCCTGGCTCTCGATCTCCTCGAGCCAGGGGTTCTCACGTGGGGGTTGGTAGAAGTGCCCGTGGATGCAGACATACCTCTTCAAAAGGAAACACCAAGAATTGTCAATACTGCATCTCGACTTGTGAGTATAAAAATGATCCGACGCGCCTCTCACGAAGGTACCGAAGGAGTGGTATCTGGAGAAGACTGGATATTAATCATCCGAAGCGCCTAGCATCCGGCTGGACTTCCCGCTGCCCTCTGCCGGCGTACGAAATGCTCATTGGATCGCTAATTTTTTAACCTACGTTTTTTCTAATTACAGCGTCGGGGGAATTTGATACTGCAGAGCAAGAACAAGGTCTCCGTTGTGGAGCGGCTCAAGGGATACATAAACAGCATAGTGGAAGTACACCTGATGGACGAGCAGGTGATCACGGGCAGGCTCGTCCAGGTAGACGAGGACCTCTTGAACATATTCCTGGAGGACTGCACGGACCTTTCAGGGAAAGTCTCGCCTGCAGCGGTTATCATGGGGGCTTCCATTTCCCATATCAACATAGTCTCTCTGCCCGCATGCGAGTCGTTGGACGACAAGGTCTTTGAGCTCATCTCAAAGAACGGGGATATGACCGTCACCGAGATCGCTAGCATCCTGAATGCGAAGCCTAGCAGCGTCAGCTCTGCGCTGAGGCGCCTCAAGAGGAACGGAATGCTCCCTGGGACGAGGAAGAACCTCCGTCAGCCCTAAGCTTTTTATCTCCTCTCGTCGAAACCGCGATCGGGCGGGCTATGATGAAATGTCCCGATGACCGCGGGATGACTTGGATCTTGAGTTCTTGACGCCTGCCCATAAAAATTCCATCGAGTTTGCACCCCTCAAAAAAGGATAAAAGCACGATGCTCAGGTGTTGTTTTTGTGATTTTCCTTGCCTCACGCTACTGTCAGATGGCTCGGCGGCATGAAGTTCGAGGGCAACGACAGCCTCGGTCACAGGACCCTGATGGAAGCCCACCAGAAGTACGGAGGGCTCGGTGACGGAACAACTCCGATGGACCTCTTCTTGATAGCGCTCGGTGGATGCGCGGGGATAGACATAGTGACGATGCTGGGGGCTAGGGGACAGCAGCCCGAGTCGCTCGAGATGGCGATAGACGGCGAAAGGAGGGAGGAGTACCCCAAGTTCTTCAGCAAGATATCGATACGCTTCACCATAAAAGGGGATTTGGATGACAATGTGGTCGAACGTGTGGTCAGGCTGACGATGACGAAGGTCTGCCCGATAGCCGCCATGCTGAGCAAGATAGCGGAGGTCACATGGAGCTACGAGATAATCAGGTAGGATTGCAGAACCCGAACCTCTGCTAAAAAAAAGCATCGGCGGGTGCCAAATTCTTATTAAACGTGCCGACCGATCTCTCTTTGCGGTGTCAATCTATTGAGGATCGCCTTTTTCACATGGGAATACCCCCCGGTGGTTGTCGGCGGTCTCGGGACCTTCACTTACGAGCTTACTACAGCCCTTGCCCGACTGGGAAACGAGGTTACCGCCTTCACTATGAACGACAGTTCCTTGAAGACGCGCGAAATTTTAGAGGGGGTCGAAGTACACAGGCCCAGGTTAATAGACTTCTCCGAGATCCTACCCGAGTTCGAGTCGGAGGAGATCCGGAGATCCGGGACTGCTGCGAAGTTCTTCTCAAAGGTGCTTGTCTACAACCTTTTAGTGAGCACGAAGATCGCCAACGATCTGATCCCAAACGAGGGGAGGCGCTTCGACCTACTCTCCGTCCACGACTGGCTCTCGGCAATGGCTGGTATAACGCTGAAGAAGGCGACTGGAATACCGATGGTATTCCACATCCACTCTACGGAGAGGGGGAGGACACTCGGGAGGGGATCGTCGATAATATACGACCTCGAGAAGAAGGCTGCAGCTTGGGCTGACAGGATTGTCACGGTATCCTACGCGATGAGGGACGAGCTCGTCGCGTGCGGCTTCCCGTCCGAGAAGATCGAGGTCGTCTGGAACGGCGTGGATCCCGGGAAGTACTCTCCAGATAGAGTGGGGGTCGAAGAGCGGCTTGCTCTGAGGTCTCGCTACGGTATCTCCAATGGCGAGGTCATGCTCCTCTTCCTAGGTCGGCTGACCGCAGTTAAGGGAGTAGATCGCCTGCTAATGGCGATGCCCCATATCATATCAAGGTTCCCCAATACAAAGCTTCTCGTCGTTGGGAAAGGGGAATTGCAGGAGGAGCTACTCGCGTTGTCTGAGAGCCTGGGGATAAGGGGGAACGTAGTCTTCGACTTCAGGATGCTCTCAGAGAAGGAGAGGACGGTCGTGTACGCAGCCTCAGACATAGCCGTATTCCCGAGCCTCTACGAGCCGTTCGGGATAGTGGCTCTGGAGGCGATGGCTATGGAGAAGCCCGTGGTAGTCGGAGCCAGGGGGGTGAGCGGCATGCGCGAGATCGTCATCAACTCGGGAGAGCGTCAGTGCGGGTACCACATAAACCCCTACGACCCGATGGACATAGCGTGGGGCGTGAACAGCCTGCTGAGCTCTCCGGCGAATATGCGCAGCTTCGGGATGAATGCCAGAGGGAGGGTCCTTGAGCAGTTCACGATGGAGAAGGTCGCAGGGAAGATCTTGGACGTTTATCGTAGGGTTGTGGAGAGCAAGAAAAACCTTGGTGCGGCCGCCGGGATTTGAACCCGGGTCCTTAGCGCTCTACAGGCATTAGCCTTTGGCAGGCTAACGTCCTAGACCAGGCTAGACTACGGCCGCAACTTTGAGAACATTTTGCAGAGGGAATATTTAACTTTTCGGAAATGAGGATTGCACGTTACGAGGTAGTTTTTAGTGGGGCTATCGCAAACGCCTTGATTTCATCCCTCCCGGTCAAATTAACTCTGAGCGATCATTGCCCCAGAGATAATGGTGGGAGGAAGGAGATAAAAATGTGCCCAAAAAAACTTATTAAACCCAGGGAGCAATAAACCAGCGTTGCCCGAGTAGCTCAGCCTGGGAGAGCATCCGGCTGAAGACCGGAGTGTCGCTGGTTCAAATCCGGCCTCGGGCACCATAGAACCTTTTTCGCAAAGCGAAAAAGCTTCACCAAAAAGGGAATTTTCTGAACAAATTTCAGAGCTGATTGTACGATACTCGGTGCAGAGATCCATAAATCAAGCTCACTAGACTTGAAGTTAAGACCCTTTACGACTACCTCGCTACATCTCTGGACTGATAGACCAGCATCCTAATGCAGTCTAAAGATAATGTCAGAAGCGCCGATCTGTTTTAGATAGGCTACAAGACAAACCTGACACCTCTGAGGTTAGAAGGTTCAGCTCCACTTTCTCAGTAGTATAGGCTTTAGTCATAGCAAAACTTACCCTTTATCAAGAACACAAAACGATGTGCAAATATTAAAACTTGCTAAAGTCTTTAACACAATCCATATTTTGGATTGACATTGACTAATTTTTATAAATCCGTTTTCTTAGGTCTATTTTGACAACAATTATTATTTTTTCTTGTTCGTACACTTTGAATAAGGCTCTATAATTTCCTATGCGTAACCTAAAGGTATTTGCTTCACCTGCAATCTTTACTATGTCGAGCCTGACGGCTGGAAAACCCTCAAGCTGTTTAATCCTTTCAACTATGCGTTGCTTGTCTTTAGGTTCAACATTTCTCAAAAAATTATCTGCATTTTTATGAAGGAAGACATTAAACTTCATTGAGAGGTTTCAGCTCACTAAAACGCTTGTTCTCAACGATATCATCCGTTTCCTTGAGCAAAGTAGACTCCTCAGCGGTTAAGAAAACATCCTCAAGAAAATCTCTAAGATCATCGAGCTTTTTCCCTATCTCCTCAACCTTCTCCAAAACTGTTTCTCCCAAAAAAACACCCAAGTTGGGTATTCTCGTGCACCCTAATAATATTTCCTTTTTAATAATTAACGGAGCCTCGTTACAAAAAGGACTTTGCAAAGTTATCACCGCGAGTTAAAAGCTCATCCGGCCTCGGGCACCATAAACTCTTTCGGTCTTCAGAAAAAACTTGCTTCACCAAAAAAGGATTTACTGAACATTTTTCAGGATTATAACATACTAATATAAAGAAATGTAAACGTATTCTACGCTTACCACGACATGTTTGATGAGTTCAATAAATTGTCTATCCCAAATAATAAATTGAGACCGAGTTATTTTCACGTTGTGAACTGCTGCCTAACCACTCTGGTCCCCTACTTCCCAAGGCAATGCTCTACGAAAGCAAGTGGACATTCCCTATTATTACGTTATCGAGGTGCCTCTTGGCGGCGTGGTAGCATTGGTATGCCGCTTTTCTGCTTGTGGTCGGAAGATCCGAGAGTATGTGTTGGGGATGAAATGCCAGTAGGGTATATGGGATCTCCGGGTTAATTCCTGCAATGAAGTTCGCTAGGTTGTCGACCTCCTCGACATCCACGTACCCCGGAACAAGCAGGGTGCTGGCGCTAAGAACTGGCAGTTCAGGTCGCTTCCCGAAGTACTCTTCACCGATCATCCTGAAACTCTCCAACGCTGGCTTGTTGGAAACGCCGCAGAGGGCAATGTTCAGGCTTTCGTCCCATGCCTTTAGGTCGATCTTGATGTTCCCCCCACTGGCGAGTGAGAGCTCGGTCGCCTTCCGCGCAGCCTCCTTCGTCCAGTGCCCGTTGGTTTCCCAGCAAATCTTCAAGATGCGCCCATCTTCCCTGGCCTTATCCAGGGCTATCTGGCTTGTCCTCAAGGCATGAGGCATCTGCACCGACGGGTCTCCCCCGAAATAGCAGATGCACGTTACGCGGTCGTCTGCCTTGGTCTCGAGCCCCTCTGCGCTCATTGCTGGGCTAAGCGCAACAGTAAGGCTGTGGTGGCTCCAGTTCTGGCAGAAAAGACAGTCAAAGCTGCAAGCTCCGTAGAAAACGGCTAGATTCGCATACCCGATTTCCACGCCGCGGCTACGCGCGTATTTCGGGAAACCTGCCCCGGTGCACCCCGGGCAGAACCACCATGCGACGCAGTTAGTCGGCAGTGGGTCGTGGTACCAGCTCAGGATCCCCTTCTCCGGGGTCCCGCCCATCCGGACAAGCTGACCATCTATGTTTAAGACCAGCCCGCAGAACCCTTTTTTTCCAAGCCCGATTTTACAGTTGTTGGAACAAGAACTGCAGGCGACACCGCTCGGATCCTTCGGAGGCTTCGGCGGAAGTCCATACGTGCTCCTGCTGATCGCGTGGACTGAGTTAGTTATCTCAAGAGCCGTCTTAGGTTTACCTCGGATGCAGGATAAGCAGACCCCGAGCTGACCAGAAATTAGGGCTGAATGTTCGCCGCAAATTCGGCACCGTCCCAACAACAACACCTGGAGTATTATCGATGCGCCCGAGAAAAATATGTTCCATATGTGATTAAAAAATGTGGGATTGTGATTATACCCTCCATTTGAACTACCTTTCGCCTTATTGGTTCTGACTAGAGTATGGTCTGAATGAAGTCCGAAGATAAAACTTATACTCTTTACAGTACTAGTGGCATCTGGGGTTGATGTACCTCGAGGTTACGGAAACTCGTTGTAGCTTGATGGTCACTCAACAACCAACTCAATAAAAGGAATTTACCGCACAGAAAGCCTCCATCGGATTTAGTTTTTTTGAAAAAGATCCTCCTTCTTTTAGCAACAATCTGTGTTATTCGCAAAAATCCAGTTTATTGCAAATGCTAGAATTCATCCTATTGGGTAGACTTGTCGCCTATCGATCCGCTTGTTTTTGTGGCAACTGTTTTTTTTATAAAAAAGGGGTAATGTTTTCGAGATCAGTGTGGGCTGGTTATCGGGTTACTGAGCGGACTCAGTCTGTCCGTTACCTTGACACTACGCGTCATTGTCCTTATCACTGCAAGCGATGCTGCCCAAGTAGCTGATATGGCAAATGCCATCGATGTGCCGACTGTAGCCATCTCTGAGAGCATTGCTGCTGTGTCCAATGGGTTAGCCATGGCTGTCAGATAGGGCGGGAATGGTGTTATCTCGCCGTGCCAGACATGCTCTGCAGCTAGCAAGACAACTCCTCCCCACAGCATCGCATTTAGCAGGTTCAGCTTCAATCTTTTTGCCAACCCCGGAGCTCCAAACGCCAACACCGTAGTCACGACCCCCAAGATCATCGGTACTATGAAGCAAGCCATTGCTTTCCCTCCGGTAACACTAATTTTAAATATAGTAATACTAGCTAATAAGCTAATTGGGCGAATGACATGTGGTTGGTGATACTTTCTCTTGCGGCAGCAATAACGACTGCAGTTTGGTATTCAAAAGCAGATGACGACAAGTATATGCTGTGGTTTCTTGGTCTGATGCTTTGGGGGGCATCGATAATGGTGTTTGTGGACCACGCTATCCCCTTTATCTTGGAGGGTGGCGGTGAATTCTTCGAGATGACTACAGAAGCCACAGTCCTAGGCGTAGTGATGCTGACCGTTGCCCTGATCGTTTGGGAAGTTGTCTTGATCCTCAAAGACCCGAAAGGAGTCCTATTCAAAAGGAAGCAGACAAACACCTCGGAGACTAAACACTGACCTATTTTTATAGCTTGATGAGGCACAGGAGGTTAACGGGTATTTTTTATTTTAGCAACTTTACAATTTTTTATGATCGATTAGGATTTCTATGATTTTTCGCTTAGTCATAGAACGAGATCGTATTTTTACTGAACATTGATCTATCGGTAGGTAGAAGACGTTATCGAAGTGTTACAGAAGATCGGAAGGTATATGAAGCTCCATCACATTAACGCACCAGTTGTTTTTTATGGCTAATGTTGGCGAGATGGACTTCAACAGGCTCCTAACCGACTCGCTGGGAATCTTCTTCAAAAACGCACTCCGCGTCTCAATTTCTGACCCAGCCCAAGCATTTTTCTTCACCAAGACGATCAGGTGGCAGAGAAAGGCTGCAAAGCTCCGTTCCCAGTGGGAAGAGAAGGGGTTCCATGTTCCCCCGATCCTTGTCTTCAGCATAACCAGCAGGTGCAACCTCAGCTGCCAAGGGTGCTACCACCGGACCCTCCGTGGCACCACAAAGGCTGAGATCGGCGTGGAGAAGGTCAAGGAGATCCTAGCCGAGGCCAAGGAACTGGGGATTTCCTTTGTGGTATTTGGCGGCGGAGAGCCGCTCATGCGAAAGGAGATCATCGCCCTCACAGAGGGGTACCCGGAGATGCTGTTCATGGTGTTCACCAACGGGCTGCTCATAGACTCCGAATTCATGGGGAGGATGCGGAGGCAGAGGAACCTGATCCCGTTTCTCAGCATGGAGGGGTACCAGGACAGCACAGACGGGCGCAGGGGCACCGGTGTCTATGGCAGGCTGCAGCGCGTTATCTCAGCCCTCGAGAAAGAGAACTTGTTCTGGGGCACATCCCTGACCGTGACGAGGGCAAACTTCGAGTCTGTCACCAACCGATCTTTTGTTGGTGATCTCGTTAGGTCCGGATGCAGGATCTTCTTCTTCGTCGAGTATACTCCGGTCAAGGAGGGAACCGAAGGCTGGGTGATTACGCCTGAGCAGCGGTCCAGCATGGTGAAGATCCGGGACTCGCTTAGGTCAAAGTTCCCCGCTTGGTTCATCATGCTCCCGGGAGACGAGGAGGAGATCGGAGGCTGTCTTTCGGCAGGTAAGGGGTTTGTACACATCAGCGCTGAGGGAGATGTGGAACCATGCCCGTTCGTGCCTTACTCGGACATGAATCTCTCTGACGTCACCCTGAGGGAAGCACTCCAATCGAAGTTCCTGAAGAGTATACGCGAAAGTAGCAAGGAACTGCACGAAACAGAGGGCGGATGCGCCCTCTGGGCAAGGAGGGCGTGGCTACAATCGTTGACGAAAGTCCAGGATTGAGCTCCAGAACGGGCATGAATGCATACCGCAACTCTTCCCGGATCAAAAACGACTCAACTGGAGTCTCCGTTTGGAGCAGATGCTGGCAATTCTGCAGCATTCCAGTTTTTCTTTTCGACGAATTCCCTCAATACCTCACCTACGGGCATCTCAAGAAACGAACGTAAGCGGTTCAGAAGTTCGATCCCTCTTTGGGTCATCGAATAATATTTGATGCGGCGCCTCCCTTTCTGAGTCCACTCTCCGACTATGAACCCTTCCTTCTCCAACTCGTAGAGGAGCGGGTATACCACCCCTGGAGTTAAGTGTTGCCCCGTCAATTCCTCGAGCTCTTTAACTACCGAGTATCCTGACATGGGCTTCTGGCTGAGGAGCCATAAGATGGCGCCTCTACTGAGATTCGTCATCATGGTTCGGATCAGTTCTTTCTCTTTCCCGACCAACGCGGAGCCACCAAACCACATCCACATCTCATAAATTGTTCCATATTAATCTCTAGGTACGGGAAGGTTGATATACCAAAATTAAGATAGCATCGATGGTGACCTTGTTGGTCGACGCGCTCAGAGCGTTCCTGCGCGGCCTTGGCGGTCCATTAGTCCTCTGGGTCGTTTCCAAGAACCCCATGCATGGCTACGGAATCATAAAAGAGATCGAAAGGCTGACGGGGGAGCGGCTCAAGCCGGCGACGGCATATCTGCTCCTCAACCGCTTGGAAGAGAATGGCTTCCTGGCGAGCAGGCTTAAAAGGAGGGGTAGGCGGGAACTGAAGTACTACCATCTGACTGACAGCGGAAGGACTATACTAGCCGAGATTTCTGCGTTCTTCAACCTCCCGATAAAGCGTATGATTGCTAACCTGCTGGGAGAAGATGATCTGTAGCAGACTTCTGTATCTTCTTTCATGTGCAAATTGATACACGAATGCTTTAAAAAGAAATTTGATCCTCCATTATAGACTAGCTAAGCAGAAGCTCTAGGTGGTGCGTTTTGAATGGTGGAATTGGATCTCGTGATTATGAGCGGCTACGCTGTTGGCTTTGCGGCGCTGGTTCTTGGCGTTCTCTACGGTATCTACAAAGCCAGGAGGGGATGACATATGCCCTTAAATCCTGTCGATGTCTCCATTATACTCGCTTTGGTAACGTTGGTCATACTGATCGGGGCTAAGGGCTATAGGGGTAGTGGATCGATCAAGGGATACTTCCTAGCGGGTAAGGGGCTCGGGTCATGGGTTCTCGCATTCTCGATCATGGCTACTTACTTCAGTGCAGCATCCTTTTTGGCAGGAGGCACGACCTACCTCTACAATTTGGGTTTTGGGGCGTGGCTTACTGCCTGGCATATCGTCGGTGTAGTCCTGATGTGGGTCTTCGTAGGAGAGAGGCTCTTCAGGTATGCTTCAAAGACCAACATCATAAGCGTACCCGACTTCATAGAGCACAGGTACCAGAGCAGGGCAGCCAAGATGGTGGCAGCCACTGTTATAATGCTTCTCTTCACTCTATACCTGACTAGCGTGTACAAGGGAGGCGCCATAATCCTCGCTACTATTCTTAACACCAGCTTTGCTGTCGGGCTACTCTTGCTCACTCTGCCGGTCCTAATATATGTGTGTGTAGGGGGGCTTAAGGCAGCCGCTGTAAACAACCTCCTCCTTGGCGTCCTTATGCTCGTAGCGTCTTTACTAACCTTCGGTTACATAATGGCTGCAGTTGGTGGACCGCTGCAGGGGCTCGAAACTCTCCAGCAGATGACTGTGATGGATAGCATACCCGGGTCCCTCTGGCTCAATTTTAATGGCATGGGTCCAACGCCAGCGAGGAATGTTGGCATGATCCCTGCGCTGATAATGAGCATAACGTTCTCTATCAGCGTAGCCCAGGTGGCCCTCCCGACCCTGCTGATGCAGTTCTACGCTGCCAAGGATCTGAAGGTCATAACAAGGGGCAGGATAATCGGCACCGTGGCGGTCGCGTTGTACGCCTTCGTAGTGTTCTCGCTGGGGGCTTATTGTCATATTGTGCTAGATCCACAGCTTTCAATAAGCGAGGTGGGCACACTAATGAAGGACACGGATTGGGTCATACCTAAGACCATAATGGCACTTGTCCCGTCTGGGCTCGCTGGACTAATTCTCGCCGCGCCAGTGGCGGCATCAATGTCCACCTTGGCAGTCACACTGCTGGTGCTGTCTGGGGCACTGGTGAGGGACGTGATCCAGTCTGTTAGACCGGGCTTGAGCGAGAAGAGACTCCTTCTTTATGCTAGGGCATCTCCGATAATCTTCGCAGCCGTATCCCTTGTGCTGACCCTCCTCCAGACGGGCATTATTGTGGAGATCGTAGGTGCTGCCTTCGGCACAATATTCGTGTGCTTCCTGGGTCCGGTGACCCTAGGACTGTACTGGAAGGGGGCAACCAAGGCAGGCGCTATCGTCTCGATGATCTCTGGATTGGTGGTTGGGTTGGCTTGGTACCTCTTCCTCTACAAGGTCACGTGGATATACCCTGTGATCCCAGCGTTGGCGGTTTCTCTCCCGTTGTTCTTCATTGTAAGCCGCTTCACGAAGAAACCTCCAGATGAGGTCTTGAGAGTCTTGGATGCAGGATGAAAGCGGACCCATCGAAGGAAAGCTGCCTTCATTAGCCCTCAACCAAAATTTTTTATCGATCCTACGGTGCGCTCCGAAGATCCTCCAGGGAGCTATTAAGAGCCGCATTTTAACCAACGATCTTACTCCCTCGGTTTAATTTCCCCTCACAGATTCTTTATCTGTAAAACTTCCGCGAGTAAACCTCCAGAATATGTGATTTCCTCTTCGCTTGATCCTCTGCCTTTTTGTACCCCTCCGTCGAATATTTGAAGGGTCTCTGGGGCGGCTCCTTCTTTTGCTCTCATTCGAGGGATCAGGTTGGTGCTTGCGTTTACATGCTGATTCGCTTATACTTATTCGAATGCTTATTGCTTGTGACAACTCGTTCTTCATTCGTCTGTACCGATAAAATTTGCCTCTACCCTGCGGCTTTAGTGCTCTTGATCATTGGCTGCCGGATACCCATATATGCCAGTTCACAAATATTTTAAAAAATAGAATATCTTAGGGGAGGGTGTGATGGAGAGCAATAACGGAGGTTTCAAGGTCGTCCTTACTGCTGATAGGACACTTATGAGCGAATACAACGGGGGAATTTTCTTGGGGTTCAGCGCGTGTGTCCCACGCGGGATCGTACCCGACAGCATTTATTTCTCTCTCTTCTGCCCATCGGTGCCCGTCAACAAAGACGGCTCGGTCAGATATGCCCCTTATGGGACCAGAAAGATCGAGGCTGCGCTTTTAGGAAGCGGCATCAGCCGCAGTGAATTGATCGTCGCGCACCCCGATCACCTAGGTAAGGTTGTCGGGCCAAACACGAGAGTATTATGCATAACAGAGATCGATCCCTTAGGGATCGGGCCCGCTACCTCCACCTTCAAGCAGCTCTTCGGGGGATCGGCTTACATGGAGCTCAAGTTCAAGGAGATACTAGATAACCCCGCTGTGC
>JASFYL010000021.1 GCA_030055575.1 Thermoproteota archaeon
GGGGAATGCCCCGGAAAGCGAGGCCACGCCTTTCAGGGGCGCGTTCACCATTTCGATGATCGTCTACGCGGTGATGATAGCGGGAATGGTCGATCTGCCAGGGAACATCGCGGCAGACAGGTGCAGGGGGATGCTATCAAAGCTCAAATCGATGCCCGTCAGCCAGTTCAAGGATTTTCTGGGGCGCATCACGGCATTCTTGGTCTTCTCTCTTTTGGCAATCGTCGCCGTCCTACTCATCGGGATCGTTTTGGGGGCGAAATTCTCAGCAACTGAAACTGGCCTCATCCAGTCCATCGCCTACATTTCACTCCCGATCCTCGCCTCGAGCGGAATTGGGCTAATCTTGGGGACGCTGATAAAGAGCGAGCAAGGCGCTGTCTACACGGGGATAGGGGTGGCCCTGATAACAAGCTTCATGTCCGGCATATTCACCACCTATAGTCAGCTCATACCTCCGCTCCAGCTCTTTTCGCGCGTCTACCCCATCTCCTCGTCCAGCTCTGCGCTGATCTACTTGCTGATAGGTGAGAGGATGGCCGGGTACAACCCTTTGGATCCAATTCAAATAGCCATGACCGTCGCGTCATCAGTGATTCTTTTCGCGATAGGGTTGGGGATCTACACGAGGTATTGCTGGAGAAGGGGTTGAGTGGGAGTCTGCAAAAAGATTAGGCATTGCATACGGAAACGGCGGGCACCGCCGGATGGAAATTCCACTGAAGGACCAACGTCAGAAATATCTGCTTACTCTTCGAATTGCTTACCCTTGATCTTGTTTCACTGGCTGTGGTGCGCCCAACGCAGCGCTCAGTCTTTCGCAGTACCAAAGCTCCAGAGCTTGGATACTCGGAACTCGTGGATTGGAATGCGTTTGGATTCCGGTTCCCCCAAGAGCCCAGATAACAATGCCCTCAAAAAGACCCACGAGGAGATGGAGCAGCGCGAGGAGACAATCTGTTCTATATCCCTTCAAGTACGGGTGCCTCTTGTGCAATACTCTCCTGAAGGCTCTGGTGGGATAAGCCTTCATGCAAACTATCAGGCAATTGATCGGATGTATGGGAAATAATTCCTCTATGCGTTCCCGCCAGGCTTCGCCGCGGACTCCCAACAGATATTCTTAAATAGTCATATTCACAAATCTCAATTATTATTACAAAGTAGAGTTGGGTTCCAAGTGTCTGAAGTGAAGTTCGGGATATGGGAAAAATACCTGAGCGCTTGGGTCTTCCTCTTTATTGTGGCGGGCGTAGCCATCGGGAGGCTCTTCCCTGGAGTATCTAGCCTGCTGGGGCAGTTCTCGATAGCCTACGTGAATGTGCCGATTGCGGTCTGTCTTTTCGCAATGATCTACCCGATAATGGTGCAGATAGACTTCAGGGAGGTGATCAGGGCAGGGAAGACCCCGAAGCCCATCGCGGTCACCCTCTTTGTGAACTGGGCGATAAAGCCCTTTACCATGGCTTTCTTCGCTTGGGCATTCCTTCTGGTGGCATTTTCGCCAATCATACCCTCAAATTTGGCCGCACAGTACCAGTACGGGCTAATCCTGCTCGGCGTGGCCCCGTGCACTGCTATGGTATTAGTGTGGAGTTATCTGGCCTGGGGGAACATGGGTCACACGTTGATAATGGTTGCCATAAACTCGCTCACAATGGTCGCTCTCTACGCCCCCCTCTCAGTCTTCCTGCTTGGGATATCCGGAATTGCCATCCCCTGGGAAACCATAGGGTTCGCAATTACCATGTATATACTGCTACCGCTCATCGCGGGCTTCTACACGAGGAGGTATGCCTTGAAGCGCAAAGGGATCGAGTGGCTCAGCACCTCACTGAAGCCGAAGCTTGGCAGGGCATCGATCATAGCCCTCCTGATTACCCTGGTCATACTCTTCTCGACTCAGGGATATATCATCATCGATCAGCCGCTCGTCATAGTGATTATAGCACTCCCCATCTTCGTCAACATCTTGGTCATATTTGCCATAACGTACTTAATATCCAAGCTGATTGGTCTCCCGTACGAGGATGCCGCGCCAACAGCGCTTATCGGTGGGAGCAACCACTTCGAGGTGGCGATCGCCGTGGCGATAACGCTCTTTGGTCTCGCGTCTGGGGCTGCCCTATCCACAGTCGTAGGCGTACTCACGGAGGTCCCGTTCATGCTCTTGCTTGTGACATTGTGCAGAAGGACCAAAGGTTGGTTTGCAGAGAAATGATCGTCTCTTCTATGCGGGTTTAGCTGTGTCGACGAGTTTCTGAAGCCAAACAGAGACGGCGATACTGCCTACCATAGCCGTGTAGATGTCGAGGAGTTTTCCTGCAATGCCTAAGCCTTAGGCTGAGAATACGACAATGGAGATTGTTCTGAGAAACTTGGGTCAGTTGAAGGGTTTGTCTTATGCTGAATAGCCGAGGAAAGCGTGGATTAAGGCCGCAGCTACTTTAACCAACATTTAGAGGATTCATTTATTCACCTGAGGTAGCAGAATTTAAGCGTGGCTTTTAGTTTCAGCGAACAGACTGCTTCAATAAAGTATATTTTTAGGTGGAAAACCACAGCATTCTATCTTTAAAGAATTCTTCTGCCCCTTTGAATTCTTCGAAATCCAGGAATCCTTTAGCGTTCTGATACACTGTTTCAATGACTTTTTCGAGAGGAATCCATTCTACTCTTTTCAAACTTCCGTCTATTTCATCTATTGTGCGCCAAGGAATATCATTTCGAATATTCGATGGGTCCGAATACTCTCGTATTTTATAAAAGTAGAATCTGCTATGTTTTTGAAACAGATCAGAAGGCGTACAACATAACACAATCAATTTCTTATCTCTATGATGACTTTGCGCTTCAGATATTCCCACGTCTATGAGGCGTGCGATTTGATTTCTAATCAAACCAAATTTTGTGTAAGCTGAAATATCCGACGTGAATTTTACCTCTACTACAATAAGAAAGTTATCAGTTTCTATCTAACATCTACTTGCGTATCTCCTTCCAATGTTTTTTGAGACTTATTCCTTTCTTTAGCCTGTTCTCGAATGTACATTATTGGATGGCGCATAACTTCGGTGCTTAACCATCTCAAATATTTGTCAGGCGGCGGTAAGCTCACCTCAAAAGAGAGTTCTACATCCTTCACAGTTTCATTAAACCTATGAAACTCAAAATTTCTTGTATAACTTTCAGTCTAATCTCTTTCGGAACCTTATCATGTTCAAGCGGTGCAAAAGTATAAAAAGTGATGAGCTCTTCTGCCTTATCATACTGGTTTTCCTTCTCACCTAAAGAATGACTTATTATTCTTGCTTTCTCAGAATTTTCAGTCCATTTGTTGTACTTCGAGATCCTTTCAGGGGTTAAAAGTTTCTTTGCTATGTTCTCATAGAGTATAGGCATCCTTTAACCTCCAAGTTCGAAATGTAGTAAAGAGATAGTCACTATAAAACTTTGGATAAGTTTACGAATAAGCGCAAGTCCGTATTCTTCAGTCCAGCTGTATGTAGAATGTTTGTTTGCTTATGCCGAGTCCGCAGAGTTTATTTACGCTTTTGCCTGCGGCTATTCTCTCTGCTGAGCTTGTCTATGGTTTTTCCGAATTTGCGTTCTAACCTCCCGTTTTCGTCTTACACATGCTACTCCTAGCTGTTAAGGGTCCACATAGGCGGGCAGAAGGGAGTTCCTCACCAAGCAAGGGCGCTGATTTGCCGCTCAAATGGGCCGACGGTGGTTACCTGTTACCGACCACGGCGTCCCCGGTCGCATTCCAACGGGCGGGGCACGTGTTGGCGCATTCCCGCAGGCCCTGCCTGATAAGGGTCGGGAGGAGCTCACCGCACCCGATGAGCCCTAGCCCTCCCCTCCTGGCAGCCGACTCCGAGTACGCCCTCACGCCGTCCTTCGGGAAGCCCCCGCCTGCGATCACTACCGGCACGGGGTCCCCAGTATGCCTGCGCAGTTCGGTCGAGGTTATGTGGTCCGGGAGCACCGCGACGCGAGTCTCCTCGAGGCTCACCCTGTCCAGAATGTACCCGACCATCGCGTCCACCTTCCTGATCATCTCCACCTTCCCTTCGGCGTCACCGTCGTGGCTCAGCTCGTCGGTCGCTTCGATATGGATAAGGGCAAGTGCGTGGCTCTCCAAAGCCTCGAGCGCGCCCCTTGCCTTGGCCAAAGTGTCCGTATCCGGTCCGCCCGTCGCCCCCCGGACCTCGACAACCGAGATCCCGCACACCCTGCATATCCCCTTGATCAGCGGTACCCCTGCTATCCCAGCCGCCGAGACGCCGTGCTTTTCCCGGAATCCCTTGGGTCTTGGGACCGCCCCCCCGCCCCAAGGGATGACTGCGTACTTCTTTGGGCTTGAGACGTGTCCGATGAAGTGCTCTCCGCTCATTTCTTTGAACCGGGCAAGCACCTTGGCGGTTCTATACGCCTCCGCACTCGCACCCGTGGTCGGGCAAGCCGGGGGGACCTTCCCGTAGCGCTTCGGCTGCGGGAACGACGCCTCCGGGGAGACGCCCTCCCCGCGGACGACCAGTATGCCCCTATAGGACTGCGTGTGCCTGAAAGATACCTCAAGATCTTTGAACTCCGCCCCGAGCGCCCCGTTCAGGCGCGCCTCGACTTCAGCCCACCCCCTGGGAGAAATGTTCACCTTTTCGTTGGTGATCGTGCCGTCAGGCGCAAGCTCGCACAGGTTGCACCTGAAGAAGATGCCGCCCGCCGCCGTGTCGATCCCTGCACCTGCCGCCTCGAGAGGGCCCCTCCCGGTGTAGTCCTTTAACGGGTCGTACCCGAGGATCTTCAGGTGGGCGACATCGCTGCCTGGAGCCACGCCGGGCACGGGCGGGTGCATAAGCCCCGAGGATCCCATCGATGCGAGGAAGTTCAGGTTCTCAGCCCCGGCTGCCTCGAGCGGGGTCTTTCCGCCCAGACTGCGTACGGGCAGATCCGCCATGCCATCACCGATGATTATCAAGAATCGCATACAATTCGTATATACAGCAACAACTTTTTATATTTATGGATGGATAATCCAACCCTAGGAACGGGGGGTGCTTAACATCAAGACATCTGACGTACTGGTGGCTTTGGCGCTGATCCTTAGCCTCGTGAACGTCGCTCTCATTGTATCGAACAACAACGGTCTCGCGGCGATAAACTCACAGATGATTCAGATGAACTCTTCGCTTAACAGCCTGAAAAGCGAGTTGGCTTCTCTGCAGAGTGAGCTCAACGTAGTGAAGGCATCTTATTATCCCCTAGTTGTGGAGGACGCTCTGGGCAGAGTTGTCACGATCAAGTCTGAGCCTATGAGAATAGTCTCAGGTTCTCCGACTATAACCGAGACCCTCTTCGCCCTTGGGCTCTCAGGGAGGGTGGTCGGGGCCGACTCTTACTCGAATTACCCGCCGGAGTTCGTCAGCCTAAAGCAAGAGGGGAAGATAGCAGTCGTTGGCGGCGTGACCACGCTGGACCCAGAGAAGGTGGCTGCCCAGAGGCCTGACCTAGTGGTCATCGACGCGAGCCTACAGGCAAAATTCATACCAGCCCTTGAGAGCCTCGGCCTCACGGTTGTGGCGGTGGAAGCGGAGAGCGTTGATAACGTAATGGAAAACTTCCAGATGCTCGCTAAGATAACATTCAAGCTGGGCGAAGGGCTCCGCATTGTAGATCAGCTGGAGTCCGCGGTTCAGGCTGTATCCGACAAGGTTTCCTCCTCTAACGCCACGAAGGTGCTCTTCCTGGTGTGGCATGACCCGATGTACAGCGCAGCAGGCGGGACTTACTTGAATGAGCTAATCACCATCGCAGGCGGCAATAACATTGTGGGGGATAGGACAGGCTGGGCAGTCGTGAACCCGGAGCAGGTAGTAGCGTTGAACCCGAGCGTCATCATACTCAGCTCGATGTCACTCTCGATGGACCCGGAGGAGATGTTCTCGTACTTCAGGTCGCTCCCTGGGTTCGAGAATGTGGACGCGGTGAAGAACAACCGGATGTATATACTGACCGAGGACGCCTCCAATGCCCTGGAGCGGGCAGGTCCGCGCCTCAGCGATGGGATCTACATCCTTGGGTGCATACTTCACCCTGAAGCGTTCGGCACGCAGCTGCCCAACGTCCTTGCAGCCAACTACTCGGTTTACCTGGGGAGATAAAGGCATTGCAGATCGGCGTCAAGAAACTGAGGCTAGCGCTCTACTTAGCCTCCGTATCAATTTTTTTCTGCGCGTCCTTCATAGCATCGATAATGATGGGATCTTTACAGCTCTCTCCTTGGGAGGTGATTGATTCTATTATCAGCCCGTGGAAGGACCCTGTCGCGAGCAGCATTGTGCTAGGCTACCGGGTGCCGCGGGTCCTATTCGCTTCCCTGACGGGGTTCGTCCTCGGGGTTTCTGGAGGGGTGATCCAGACGCTGACCAGGAACCCCCTCGCGGACCCGTACATAACGGGGATGTCCTCAGGCGCCGCCCTTGGCGCAGCGATAGCCTTCGTGATGCCCTCCCTCCCCTATCTCGCAGTTCCGGCCTCGGCCTTCGTTGGTGGGGTCTCCATGCTGGTGCTGTCGATATTCCTTGCCAAGAAGGCAGGCGCTGGGTCGATGGGGTTCATCCTGGCTGGGATAGCTGTCGGAACGTTTGCGAGCGCCATGCTGATGGTAGTCCTCTCCATCGCTTCGGAGAAGGCACACGGGATTATATACTGGCTATTCGGCTCATTCTCAACGTCCACGTGGATGGATCTGCAGGTTGCCTCTGCCGTCTCGATACCAGCTGTCGCGTTCGCCCTCTACAAGGCGAGGGATCTCAACATACTCCTGCTGGGGGAGGAGCACGCAGCACAGCTTGGGCTGGATTCGAGGAGGCTGTGGCTCCTGATGTTGATAGCCTCGAGCCTGTCCGTCTCCGTCTGCGTTTCTTTCTGCGGCATTATCGGCTTCATAGGTCTCGTGGCTCCCCACATGGTTAGGCTGATCATCGGGTCCGACAACAGGTTCGTTCTGCCCTTGGCAGGGTTCACAGGGTCGTTGCTCATAGTGATAGCGGATGACATCGTGAGGAATCCCCTCAACCCGATAGCAGAGATGCCTGTGGGCAGCATAACCTCGATGATAGGGGTCCCGTTCTTTGTATACTTGCTGATAAGGAAGGGGAAGAGCTTTGGTATGTAGCCTGGTAGTGAACGGACTGAAGGTTCAGCTCGGCTCGTCTAAGATCCTCGAGGGAGTGGAGCTGAGGGTAGACAGCGGGGAGATGCTGGGGATCCTCGGGCCTAACGGCTCGGGCAAGACCACCCTGCTGAAGTGCATATCCCGGAGCATCGCCCCGGCTGGGGGAGAGGTACTCGTCTGCGGCAGGCCGGCCAGGGAGTACAGCAACCAGCAGTACTCAAGGACGGTAAGTGCAATGCTCCCCCAGTGGCCGAGCGGGTTTAGCATGACCTCGGGCGAGATAGTGCTTATGGGGTGCAGGAACCAGACCAAGGGCGTCTGGTGGGAGGGTGAGCAAGAGCTGGAGGTTGCCAAAGCTGCGCTAAAGGTCCTGAACGCTCTGGAGCTCTACGACAGGGACTTCGACACGCTTAGCAGCGGGGAGCAGAGGAAAGTCCTTATTGCGAAGTCGCTCGCTCAGAGGACTGGAATAATCGTCCTCGACGAGCCCGTGGCCTACCTGGACATGAAGCACAAGCTCGAGGTGATGAACGTCCTCCGGGCGCTGGCGGACAGGGGGAAGACGGTCCTTGTGACGCTGCACGAGATCGATCTAGCCTCGAAGTACTGCGAGAATGTGGTTGTGCTGAGCCACGGCAGGGTGGTAGCAGCAGGCAAGCCTCGGGAGGTGATCACGCCTGAGCTCCTCAGCAGCGTCTATGGGGTTGATGCGATCGTTAAGTGGGACGAGGAGATCGATTATCCAGTCATTGTGCCTAGGACAACGAGGATGTTAGGGGAGGAAGTCTCTTGCCTGAGGTGACCTTCGTAAAGCATGAGGCGGATCCAAAGGAGCAGCTTATCGCCCTCCTCAGGCGGGCGATCCACTACTCACCATCGGATGGGGTGATCCTCTCTGGAGGGGTTGACAGTAGCCTGGTGGCTGCCTTGGCGTCTCAGGGGAGAGAGATCGTGGGAGTCACGGCAGTTTTCGACAGAGCGGATGCCCAAGACAAGAAGTACTCGAAGGCGGTAGCCGAGAGGCTCGGAATCAGGCACATCCTCAGGGAGTACAGCTTGGAAGAGGCAGCCAGGGCAGCGAGGGAAGTCATAAGGATCATGAGGACCTTTGACCACGTGGAGGTAAGGAACGACGTAACGGTCTTCTTGGCAATGGAATGCTGCAGGGAGGAGGGCATCGATTTTGTCCTAACAGGCGACGGAGGAGACGAGCTCTTCGCAGGATACGAATTCATGGTAAGGATGGACGAGGCGACCCTCTCCAGATATATCGATTCGTTCACAGGGAGGTGGTTTTTTTCAGCACCTTATTTGGGCAGCGCACTGGGTGTGCGGGTAGGGCAGCCCTTCCTTGAGAGGGAGATCGTGGATTTCGCCCGCAAGCTGCCTTACGGGTGGAGAGTCCGAAGGCAAGAGTCAGGGGGGGCTGTGGGGAAGTGGATACTGAGGTCGGCACTCTGGGACCTCGGTCTTTCCGAGATTGCGTATAGGCGGAAGGAACCGATCGAGCAGGGGAGCGGGAGTGCCATGATCTCGAGGCTGCTGCTCGAGAGCATGGGGGACGATGCGGAGAAGGTGGAGGCGGAGGCACGGGAAGAGGGGATCCGGTTCTGGGATAGGGAACAGGCTTACTTCTACAGGATATTCAGGGAGATCCACGGCATAGTCCCAAGGCCGAGAGCCGGCGAGAAAGGGTGCCTATGCTGCGGTGCGCCTGTTGAGACATGTCGGATTGTATGCAGGTACTGCGGCTTCTCGGACAAAGGAAGGGTGTGAGCTGCACATGCGCGGTCTGGCATTCTTCTCAGGAGGAAAGGACTCGGTCTTCGCAGTGATGAGAGCAAAACAGCGTGGCATCCCTGTGGACTGCCTGCTCTTCAACACACATGACTTTCCTAGGCCGAGCGTCCATGAGATCAACAAGGGCGTAGTGGACACCATAGCCCGTCTCTTAGGCATCCCTCTACGCACGGTCCACCTCGAGGAGGGCAAGGAGTACGAGATCCTGGAAAGCATATTCTCTGAACTTGAAGTTGGTGTGGTGACCGTGGGGAACATCAATGTCAAAGACCAGATGGAGTGGTACGAAAGGATTTGCGACCGCACGGGCGTCAAGCTCCACGCGCCCCTCTGGGCAGGTCCGGGGGCTCCTACACTCGCGAGGCTGGAGGAACAGGTCAGCTCCGGGCTCAGGGCGGCGATATGCAGCCTAAACAGCTCCCTGATGCCCGCCCAATACCTGGGAAGAGTAATTGACGAGCCACTTCTGTACGAGCTCCCTAGGCTGGCCGACCCTTGCGGGGAAGGGGGAGAGTACCACACGCTGGTGGTGGACGCGCCGGTCATGAGCGGCAAAATTGTTCTGGGCGCTTTCGATAAGCTAGAGTTCGGAGATTATCAGATGCTCAAGTTCAAAGACTACAAGGTGGAGGCGAAATGACGTCAGGATATACTGCGAAACACGGGGGCGACGCGCTCGAAGTCAGCAGCAGGGCAGGTCTGCCAACTGGCGCGGTCTTGGACTTTAGCCAGAACGTGAACCCTTACGGTCCCCCTCCGGGGGTCTTTGAGGCGATCAAGTCGAGCGCCCAATATATCCGGTTCTATCCTGAGAGGTCGTACTCGAGGCTGAGGGGGGCGATAGCTAACCACATCGGTGTCGGGGCTGATGGGGTCATAGTAGGATGCGGTGCAACCGAGATCATACACTCGCTCCTGGCCAGGTTTGTCAGGAAGGGTCCGGTAGTCGTGCCTCTGCCCTCCTTCAGCGAATACGAGGCAGCAGCCTCTGCGCTCGGTCTGGAAGTCAGGTTCGTCCACCCCGAGGGGCTTAGGGTCGATCTCGAGAATGTCCTAGACCTCATCCGGGAGGGAGCCGCCAAGTGCGCCATAGTCTGCAACCCGAACAACCCCACCGGAGAGGTCCTGGACCGAGGGCTACTACAGGAGCTCGCCGAAACTGCTGAAGAACGCGGAGCCATGGTAATCGTGGACGAGGCTTACCTTGATCTGTGCGAGGGCGGGGAGGCTATGACGATGGCGCCTGCTGCATACGAGTCCGAAAATCTATTCGTCCTCAGGTCGCTTACAAAGCCATTCGGGTTCCCTGGTTTGAGAGTGGGGTACGCTGTCTGCAGCCCGGACTCGGCTAGCAAGTACGAGTCCACTGCTATAAGCTGGCGGGTCGGCGTCATCGAGGAGGCTGCAGCCATCTCTGCGCTGAAAGAGAGTGGCTTTCTTGAGAGCTCGAGGGAGAAGATCTTTGCAGGGAAGGGATCCCTGGTCAGAGGGATCGCCTCGATCAAGGGTCTACGCCCCATCGAATCGAAGGCTAACTTCTTGATGGTGGATGTCTCCGGGGCTGGGCTCTCTCCGAGGAACCTGAGGTGGCGCCTCCTCTCGTACGGGGTACTGGTCAGGGAGCTATCGTCTGTTAAGGGCCTACCGGGGTCGATGATAAGGGTCTGCGTGAGACGACCGGAGGAGAACCGAATCCTACTAGAGGCGATGAGGAACGTCATTTACTCGCTGGAAAAGGTCTACCCTAACTACCCGAACTGCGGGGAGAGAAACTGCCACGGGGGCATAGTAGACTGCAGGCTCTGTTTCTGCCCGTTTTACCCTTGCCTTGATGGCGCAACTGGAGGTTCCTTCGTAGATAGGGAGAACGGCGGGATCGTCTGGGGATGCAAAGACTGCGGTTGGGTTCATCGCCCGGAGGTTGCGGACTCTGTGTTGGAGGGGCTCTCTGGGATCGATGTGAGGTCAGCTGATCCAGAGATAGTTCTTGGGGTGAGGAAGAGGGTGCTGGGGGTCCATCCTCCTTGATCCTTGAGCCAACCCTTGAGCCAGTGCTTATCCTCGCATTGGCACTCGCTATCGATATCGCCTTGGGAGAGCCGCCCATGCAAGTCCACCTCACGGTCTGGATTGGGAAGTGGATAGGGGGTCTCGAGCCTGTTTTCAGGAGGGTTACTAAAAACGAAAGGCTCGGCGGGTCCCTGTTAGCACTCTCGGCTATAGTTGCCTTTACGCTCTTGGGAGCTCTGGTCTATCTGGTCTCTAGCCTCAGCTGGCACCTTTATATACTGCTCTCGGCATTTCTGCTAAAGATGACTTTTGCCCTGAGGTGCATGTTCGGTCATGTCGTCCCAATAGCCAAGTCCCTCGACTCGGACATAGACTCCTCGAGGAGGAGACTCTCGCTCGTGGTCAGGCGGGACACATCCGTCCTCGACAAGAGGCTAATCGCCTCAGGCGCAGTAGAGACAGTAGCGGAGGGCTTCGTCGACGGTTTCATATCGCCGCTCTTCTTCTACACCCTCTTCGGGCTGCCTGGCGCTGTCGCCTACAGGGTGATAAACACGCTCGACTCGATGGTGGGGTACAGGGACGAGCGTTACATTCGTTTCGGGTGGCTCTCAGCGAAGCTGGACAGCATAGCGAACTACATCCCCTCCAGACTCACGTCCCTGATCTTCGCCGCAGCTGCTTCGTTCCTGCGGCTGGACTGGAGGGGGGCTATGCGTGTCTGCAGGGCTTACCACTCCGCGACATCGAGCTTAAATGCTGGGTGGCCGATGTCGTCGATGGCGGGAGCGCTCAGGGTCAGGCTCGAGAAGCCAGGCTCTTACGCTTTGGGAGACGATATTGAGCCGCTCTCTGCGCGGAAAATTTATGACTCGCTAAGGGTCTTCTCAGTTTCCGCCGCGCTTACTTGCACGATCTTCGCGCTCTTCATAATCATGGTGAGGATCTTCTATGAGGCGTACTTTGTTTGAAGGGGTTGAGGTAAACCTGGGTCAGGAAGCGATCGTAGTAGAATCGAAGCGCCCACTCAAGATTCTCAGCTCCGCGCCCGTAAACGGCGGGCTGAGGAGCTCCTCGAGGGTCGTGAACCTCAAGGTGGAGAAGAACTTCAGCGAGGATCCTGAGGAGCACTTTAGGGCGAGAGTGGCGCCCATCTGGGGATCAGACGCGGTCTGCCTGATGACCGCCGCGGACCTGACGAAGGTCGAGGTGGTTGAGAGGTCGGGGGAGGTTCGCGTCGTGGTCATCGTGACAGCCGGCACCTCCAATGCCACTTCTGTGACTGATATGTTCCCGGGTAGTGGGGGAACCATAAACACGATTATAATCGTGGACAGGGATCTCACTGAGGGGTGCATGGCAAACATTATAATCTCCGCGACTGAGGCTAAATGCAAGGCTCTCTCCTCCCTCGATGTCAGGAGCTTCTCGAGCAGGCAGCTGGCTACAGGAACCTCGTCTGACGCCATCCTCGTGGCTTCCACAGGCAACGGCGACGCGATGAAATACGCCGGCTCGGCGACTGAGCTGGGAAGGCTCGTCGGGGAGTGTGTTGAGGAGGCTGTAAGAGGCGCAGTGGTGAAGCACGACGGGCTCCTCCCCCACCGCCCCCTCGCCTCTAGGCTGAAGGAGAGGGGGATAGCTGTCGAGGATCTGGTCTCCGCCGCGATGGAGATGTTCGTCCCCCACCCCAAGTTCCCGCTGGAGAGGGCGAAGAGGATCTTCGAGAAGCACCTCCTTGAGGCAATGGAAGACCCCAACATATCCGCGCTCATCATGGCTGCTTTCAGGATGAACGAAGACGGTGAGAGGGGGCTCATACCTGGGATAGACAAGATGTCCTTCGAGGGCGATCCTGTCTATCTCGTCGCGGATGAGATCTTGGGCATCTCAATCGCGATGCAGATCGCAGGCTACTACGGACTGTTCGAGTTCTACAGGTTCGACAGGATAAAGCCTGGAATCTTGGCAAGGCTCCCGCCCTTCATCGACGATGCCATAGGAGCACTGATAGCTGGCGCTTCCAGCCGCATGTACTCTGATATGGTGAAGGTGCGCTAAGGATGGGGGTCTTAGGCGGTCTTAGGTCCGCCTTATCATTCCTAACGATCCTGCCAGTAGGGCAAGGGACACTTGAAGAGATGGCACGGTACGCCTTCTTCTTCCCAGCCGTGGGTGCGGTGCTAGGGGCTTTGAGCGGAGGGGCGGGGCTGGTTCTCTTCAGTTTCTTGGATCAGAGTCTTGCCGGTTGGTCCGTTCTCTTTCTCCTGCTATTCCTCACGGGGCTTAACCACTTGGACGGAGTCTTGGATCTCGGCGATGCACTGATGGTGAGAGGGACCAGAGAGAGGCGGCTGGAGGTGCTACACGACAAACATCATGGCATTGGGGGGCACTTCGCCCTCTTCTTCGTTCTCGTGTTGACGGGGACATTGATATCACTCCTAGGTCATTCAGTATTTTCCATTTTGCTGGCTGCAGAGACCTGCGCCAAGCTCTCGATGGTAATCGCCGCGGCTGTAGGCAAGCCGTACGAGAAGGGGATAGGAGGGCTCTTCGTCTCCAAGGTCAAGGAGCGGCTCCTATCCAACGTTGTCCTGGGTATCTTTATCGCCTCCACCATTACAATACTTGTTACAGGTCAGTTGCAGTCTGCAATTGCTGCACTCGCTGTAGCTCTCGCCTTCCCTGCCATCTGGACGAAGTATCTCGAGAAGGTGTTCGGGTGCCTGACTGGAGACATGCTTGGATCGACGAGTGAACTGACGCGCCTACTGGTGCTCCTCGCGTTCTACCTCCTCTGGGGCGTTCTGCATTGAGGCTACTGGGGTTGGTGATGGCTGGTGGCAGGGGCTGCCGGATGGCTCTCCGGACTGAGAAGCCCATGCTTCTGGTCGGGGGCGTGCCTATGGTAAGGCGAGTCGTCGATGCATTGAGGGGGGCTCCTTCCATCTCCAAGGTCTGCGCAGCGGTATCCCCGTACACCCCGGAGACCAAGAAGTACCTCAACTCCCTTGGCAATGTTATCATAATCGACACACCTGGCTTGGGCTACCACGACGACATGAGGTTCGCGGTGAAAGAAATGGGCATGGAATGCTTCCTCACGGTCTCAGCCGATCTTCCCCTCCTCTCGCCCAGAGTGGTCGAATCGGTCGCACTTGCATACAAAAGAGTGGGGAAGCCATCGCTTGTAGTAGCCGCCCCCCTGCGGCTCTTCTCGGAGCTGGGTCTTTTACCCACGTATGTGATCGAAAGGGACGGGGAGAGGTTCGTCCCCTGCGGAATCAACGTGATCGACGGAAGGGAGATCGATAAGCCTTACATCGAAGAGGGCATCTGTATCATAGACGACCCATCTGTGTGCATGAATGTGAACACAGTCTCAGACCTCAGGGCAGCCGAAAGTTACTTAAGGATCAGGATGGATAAACCGTCCTAAAACGAGATCTGACGTAGCAGGAGGAATGCCGATGGGAAATTACGACATAATTTTCGGACACCTCGAACGCGAGGGTAAGGATTTTGTAAGCCGTATCGAGGGTTCTGAGCCCCTCTTCATCTGCACAATCGCCACAACAGAGACCGCTAAAATACCCGGTCTCTCGGCCGCGGGGGCGATGCCGGAGATCACGGATTACACTCCCCCTGCGGATGTGGAGCTGCTCTACTACGGGAGGTGCAGGTGTATCGACGGGGTTCCAGTAACCCCGGACGGCATCCCTACGCCCGCACTCATCACGATGTCCGCCCTGCGCCTCTCTAAAATCCCCTGCATAGTCGTCAACGGCGGGCTGCGGGTGACCCCGAAAGCGCCGTTCTTCGATGTCGGCGGCAATCCCGGCAGGGACATCCGAACAGGGAAGGCAGTGGAGGGTCCAGGGGAGGTGTTTGAGAGGTCCAGGCTGATCGGCAGGCAGCTTTCGAAGCTTGCCGGGTATGTGGTCGTAGGAGAGAGCATACCGGGGGGAACGACGACCGCACTCGCAGTGCTCATGGCAATGGGGGTAGACGCTAGGAGGAAGGTGAGCAGCAGCATGCCTGGGAACCCGCATGACCTAAAATTGAAGGTGGTGGATGAGGCTTTCAAGGCGGCAGGGATCTCCTTCGGATCGCTGGAGAAAGATCCCTTGAAGGCGGTCTCATGTGTGGGTGACCCAATGATGCCCGCTGCCGCGGGGCTGATATCGGGCGCTGCAGAGGAGGTCCCTGTGCTGATGGCTGGAGGGACGCAGATGTGTGCCGTTCTCAACTTGATAAAGTACTTATCCCCGGGAATAATGGGGAATCTAGCGATCGGTACGACCAGGTGGATACTCGAGGACAAGTCCTCAGACATAAAGGAGATCGCCTCCAGGATAGCTCCGGTGCCCATACTCGCGGCGAAGCTGGACTTTTCAGAATCGAGGTTCAGCGGCTTGAGGGCTTATGAGAAGGGGGTCGCAAAGGAGGGCGTCGGCGCTGGTGGTTCGAGCATCGCTGCGATGGTCTCATCGGGCGGATCGGTAACCAAAGCCTCTTTATTGGGGGAGATAGAGGGTAACTATGAGATGCTGACCAATGCTCCTCCAAGATGAGAGGCGCCTCGGGTCGGTGATGATCTTAGGCGGCGGTAAGTACGGGACGACAGCAGTCAAAAGGCTCAGGGGCAAGGCGGAAAGGGTTCTAGTAGTGGACGTCGACCCTGACTGCCAAGCGAGGGGATATGCTGACAGGACGATCTCGTCCTTCGAGGAGCCCCCGGCTGGGGTCTCCTTTGTCTTAGCGGATGGGGCCTCTTTCCTCGCTAGCGCGATAGACCGTGGTACCCCTCCTGATTTCGTCGTCCTCACGATTCCCAAGAACGTGATGGCTGCGCTCTTCATATCCTGGGCGGAGTCCTTCGGCATGAGGGTTGAGTTCGACGTGGAATCGATGCTGAAGGCAGCCGCAGGCCTGCCCGGAAGATACCTTGTAGCAAGAGACACGATCTTCGGGGTCCTAGTCGCCAGCTATGCCCGCGATCACACCTGCCTGGACGGGTGCATGCAGCCGGAGGTGTGCCCTGTCTCCGGGGAGCGTCGCGGGCTCTCAATGTTGGAGATAGTCAAGGCCACCGCCGTGGGGGACTATGTGAGGATCTTTGAGAGCAAACTCCTTGAGAGGGACGTCGGTGGGGTTGAAGGGAGGGAGATCCTCGAGGCTTACAAGGACTTCTGCTCAAGCCTCAGGCAGGGGATGCGCATGGTGATAGGGACTGCTTGCAGGTGCCATGCGATAGTTAACTTTATGAGCATCGCGTGAGCCCCTTGAAGGGGGCCCAAAAATGAAGACTGAGGATGGTTGGAGGCGTTCGCTAACCCAGGAGCAGTACCGGATCCTCAGGGGGAAGGGGACAGAGATGCCATTTACAGGAGCCCTCCTCAAAAACAAGGGGGAGGGAACTTATAGGTGCGCGGGCTGCGGTAACCCGGTCTTCCTATCCTCAGACAAGTTCGACTCCGGCTCAGGGTGGCCTAGCTTCAAGGAAGCCATCGAAGGATCTGTGGAGCTCCTGTGCGACACGAGCCACGGGATGGAGCGGGTTGAGGTGAGGTGCAGCAAGTGCGGGGGACACCTTGGGCACCTCTTTGAGGACGGTCCTCCTCCCAATGGGAAGCGGTATTGCATCAACTCTGCTGCGATGGTCTTCGAAAGGAAGTAGACTCTCCACCTGACTCGATGGAAGCCCCGTCAGTCGACTTTCCAGGCAACCACCGCAATTGTAATGCCTATTATCACTCCCGTTATACCTGCTAAAGTCCCTGTGGCTCCAAGAGGGCTCGGCTCGAGTAAAGTATACCACGCCACGATCGCGCCCACAGAGGCCACAACGGTTCCGAGCAACAATCCGTAAGCCCTAAAACCCCTCCCTAAGTTTCTACACCCCCTCTTGGTGTCGAGATCTACCTGGATGCCTTTTCTAGCCTTATTGCTTCGGAAAGGAAGTCGGCGTGTCTCTTCTCGTCATCAGCTATGCTGTCAAATACCTTTTTGAGGACTTCTCTTTTTTCGACGAGTTCTATACCTTTTGCTTGTATCCCCACGAGGTATTCCTCATTAAGCATTTTCTCATACTTGACTAGGTTCGTTAATATATCGAGGGGATCCTTCCTTCCGATCTCTTTTTCGTTCTCATCGAGGATCCTTGCCGATTCGAGGGCCAGAGCCCCGATGTCCGATTTCGGAGGCTCTTCAGGTATTTCTCCTCCGCATAGCTCCCTGAAGACCTCGCTGTGCTTCCTCGAATCTATGACAAGTATCTTCAGGAGCATTCTGGCTGTTTTGTCCTTTATTTGCGGGAGAATCTTCTCATAAAACTCGGCAGTTTTCCTTTCATAGAATGCAAGAAAACCATAAACACCCTCCAAAAAGCTTCACCATGTTAAAGATCACAGCCTTCTAATATAAACGATCTGCGCATAAGCAGCTCCTAAATATTCCTTCCTAAGCCCGTGATTGGAGGTTACCAGCGGAATAAGCCATCCAGCTACTATTTTATGATTTTCTCAGCGTCCTTGTTGTGAGTTTTTCTATTTTTCATCTTGTAAAGGACTTCAATCTTTCACTTCTAATGCAATCCGGCTAGGAATAGACATCACTCTCTTACACTCAAGTCA
>JASFYL010000022.1 GCA_030055575.1 Thermoproteota archaeon
GCTGCTGCAAAGGTTGTCTCTTCCGGTCTTGCAATGATGGCAGCTTCCGCAGCTGACTCCAGGGAAGATTTGGACTCTTTCGCCTTCTTTAAATCCTTCCGATCTGCTCTTCATTACGGTCCCCGAGACCTCGTGGCCTAAGATCCTCGGGTACCTCAGGTCCCTTTGACCCCTGCGCCACATCTTCACGTCGCTGCTGCATATCCCGCAGGCCTTTACGGCAATGATGAGCCCTCCTGGACCAGGCTCAGGATCATTAACTTCTTTGATTGTTATCTTGCCTATTGTCTCAAGAACTGCCGCCTTCACAAAGATCCCCACTATTAAAGTGAGGATCCACAAAAAAAGTTAATCTGTATGTCCTCTGCGCTTTACATTCTCCATTAATGATCAAGTTCTTTGTTTTTACCAGTACTCGTTTAGTGCCAGGGTCAAGTGCTTTATCAATCCTGGCATCCTGATATGCTAAAGAGAATTTGGGAACCGGCAGGATGCATAAAAAATACAAATAAAAAGGTTAAAGTCCTTGCTCGAGGCGATCGGCTACATCCTCTAGTCCAATCCTGACGAGCTTCTGCCTCGTGGGTATACCTGTGCCAGGATCCCAGCCCTTGAGAGCGTAGAACTCGTCGAGCATCCTGTTGAGCGTTGGCTCGTCCGTGTACATGCCTTGGGACGGACCCTCCGGGATTGGCTCCTCAAGGAACCTTCTGGGAAGGGTGTCGTCCTTCCTCCTGATCCCTGTCCTGACATTGAACGCCCTCTCGAGGTCAAGTATGCGCTCTGCTACATCGACCAGCTCTTGGAATGTGTATCCGAAGCCTGTCACTGGGTTTATCATGTCTACATACTTCTGGGTCAGGGTGAAGCCTAGGAGCCTTTCGAGGAAGTGGCACTGGACCAGACTGTCCCCGATTGTTGTCATCTGCTGGGTCCCGATGACCCAGGAGGCCTTCCCCTCTACCGCCTTCCTGTCAGAAACGCCCGCGTATTCCCCAGTAGGCCTTGGGTCGTGGTGGCTCCCTCCCCTGGTCGCCGTCGAGTACCCCAGCGCCATGCCCCTCAGCGCCCTGGCAGAGTGGCCTGGGATCTCGAGCCCCTTTACCTGTATGGCAAACCTCTCGGAGCCGCCCCCGACTGTCCTCGCAATCCTCAGCGATCCCTCGGCTATGAGGTTGCCGATCCCTTCCCTCTTGGCTGTCTTTTCGATATGGGAAACCATCACATCGTCGTTCCCAAAATTGAATTCCAATCCGCCGGTATTCTCCTTCGTGATCAGCCCCTTTTCGTAAGCCTCCATCATGAAGGCTATTGTGACTCCGTAGGAGACCGTGTCCATGCCCCACTCGTCGCATAGGCTGTCTCCCTTTATTATCGCCCCGAGGTCATCGATGCCGCACATGGAACCGAGCGAGTAGATCGTCTCATACTCGGGACCCTCGGATATCGCCCCCTTCCATTTCCCGGATTTTGCGGAGAATACCTTGCTGCAGGCTATTGGGCATGCTGGGCAGGCTGTGTCCTTATCCCAGAACTCCTTCTTCAGCCTCTCGCCGGATATGTTCTCCCAGTTCTCAAAGAACTCTGTCTTGTGGTTGTACGACCCCATCGCGCCAAGCATCTTGCCGATGCTAGCCACAAGCGCAGGGGTTCCGTAAGTGGGGAGCCCTGTGGCTAACGCCGGAACTTTCTTTGCCTCCTCCTTGTACCACTTCATCCAGGCGTCGAAAGCCTCCGGATCCGAAACCTCATTCGTCCCAGATCCCCTGACCGCTATTGCCTTTACCTTCTTGGATCCCAACACAGCGCCGACCCCTCCCCTGCCCGCTGCCCTATACTCTGTTATCACACAAGCGTACCTGACGAGATTCTCGCCTGCAGGTCCGATGGCTGAAACGCAGAGGTTTGGATCACCGATCTCTTCCTTGACGAGCTCTTGCGTCTCGCCTGTAAGCCTTCCCCAGAATTTTTCAGCCAGTCTAATTTCTACCTTGCCGTCATCAATGAATATGTAAGAAGGTCGATCTGCCTTCCCTGTGATCAGAATTCCATCGTACCCAGCGTACTTGATCTGCGCGCCGATGTGCCCTCCGCTGACGCTGTCGAAGTAACCGTTGGTTAGAGGGGACTTTGTCGCCATGTAGTACTTGCCCGCTGTCGGGATGTTTATTCCTTGAAACGGTCCAGTCATCATGGCGACCACATTGGAGGCATCAAAGGCGTCGATCTTTGGGTCTACCAGATCGAAGAGATGCCTTGCGGCGAAGCCGTTCCCCCCCAGATACTTCCGGGCGAACTCGTCGGTTACTTCAACCGTGGAAAATTTTCTGGTTGTGAGGTTTACCCTCAGGATCTTCCCTTTGTATCCGCTATATTTCATTTAGTATCCCTTCCTGGACTCTGGCAGCCATATCAGGGAGAGCGCGCCCTTTGGGCACTCCTTGATGCAGCTAGGATCCCCACCGCAGAGGTCGCAAATGATGGGCAGTTTGGTTTCAGGGTGGAGCTTGATGCCGTGGAAAGGACACGCTTCCACGCAGTCTCCGCATGAGTTGCAGAGGCTTGGGTCGACCTCGATATTGCCACCCTTGTAAGAGAGTGCCTTCGTCGGGCAAGCCCCGATGCAGAAGCGCTTGTCGCAACGCGTACATATGAAGCACTTTAGCATCGTGGGTCCCTTCCTGATTATGGTGATCCTGGAGAGTGCGTCGCCAAACTTCTTATAGTGCCGATGCGAGCAGCTGAGTTCGCATATCTTACAGTAAGCGCATTTTTTCAGATCAAACCTTATAAGAGGCTTCTTTTCTTGGGAAAGGACAACGCTCATAGTCATCCCATGCCTCTTTTTTATGGTAAGTGTTACTTATCCCTTTTGTATAAAGTAGTTATATAGATGTAAAGGATTTTTAATGGGATGCCCATATATTATCTCGGAGGAATTTTTGTTGGATAAGCCTTGGATCACCCCCAAATGGTTCGTAAGCCCATTCAATTATGATAGCGAAATGGTTCCTAAGGCAGCGGACATCAAGAAGGTCATCTTTCATGATGTGACCCTCCGAGACGGTGAGCAGCAGGCGGGTGTAGTACTAACAAAATACGACAAGATAGCTATTGGTAGGGCATTGAACAGGGCGGGTGTCGACAGGATCGAGGTCGGGATACCTGGGCTCTCGATGGAGGATAGGGAGGCTATGAGGTCGCTGGTGGCTGCCTCGCTGGATTGCAGGCTCTTCTCATGGTGCAGGAACAACCGGCTTGACATAGCCGCTGCAAAGGAGTGCGAGAGCTGGGGGGTAACAATCGAGATCCCTGCGAGCGAGGTGATGATCAAGGGGAGCTACAAGACCAGCCTTGAAGAGGTAGTCTCAAAGACCGCGGAGAACGCCGAGTACGCCCTTACTGAGGGAATGCATGTGGTCCTCCTCTTGGTGGACTCTACGCGGTCTGACTTGAATACTATCAGAGAGATAATCTCCGGCACGGAAAAATACAGTGACTCGATCGCCCTTTCCGATTCGTTCGGCGTTTCGCTCCCTACGGCGATGTATGGGCTGGTGAAGAAAGCCCGGGAGATGACGACGAAGCCGATTGAGGTTCACTGCCACAACGACTTCGGGCTCGCGACCGCGAACACGCTTGCGGGCGTGGCTGCGGGAGCCTCATGCGTCCATGTCACCGTCAACGGAATGGGAGAGCGTGCAGGCAACACATCTCTTGGCGAGGTCGCACTAGGGCTGAGGCTACTCATGGGTATAGAGTCGAACGTGAAGCTCGGAGAGCTTTACCGCCTCTGCAGGACAGTTGCGGATGTCACCGGGTTCCCGATACCCCTTAACAAGCCGATAGTCGGTGAGAACGTCTTCAACGTCGAGTCTGCTCAGTCTGCCCAGTGGATGTACAACCTTGAGGAAGGCTACATGTCCTATCCGTTTGCGATCGACCTTGTCGGACATCCTGAGCCGAAGATAATCCTGAGCAAGAAGAGCGGTCCCTATAACCTCGAGATGAAGCTTAAAGAACTTGGGCTCAGCGTCCCCCGTGAGAAGTTCCCTGCAATACTAGGGAGAATCTACGAAGTCTCGATGCTGAAGAGGGGGACGATATCAGATGAGGAGTTCCTCGAAATACTGCAAGAACTCGGGCTCTACGGTTACAGACAAGAGGACCTCATGAGGGGATAGCCGGACAGATTCGTTAAGAAAATCAGTTATTAATCTCCCCTTTTTATCACATCTTGTTATGATGATCTTTAAGGGTGGGGTAACTGTAGGTGCACATCCTGCAGTTTACATTCCAAAGCACAGTACCGTTGCGATTGCGGACCTGCACATAGGGTACGAGAGCGCCCTGCGTCAAAAGGGCGTTTATCTGCCCCATAACTCGTACCTCTACATGCGGCGCAGGATTGAGGAGATCCTAAGGGAGACGAGCGCGAAACGACTATGCATACTCGGTGACCTGAAGCACGAGTTTGGTAAGCCTTCTCCCCAGGAATGGGTCGAGGTGAAGGACCTCCTTGAGTCGGTGCTGTCGATGGGGGTCGAGCTTCACGTGATCCGTGGTAATCATGACAACTACGTAATTTCTATACTCTCAAAGTACGGCATTCAACTCCACGAGGAGTTCATGCTTCTTGGAGACATTGCTCTCCTGCATGGTCATTTGAAGGTGGATCTGCCTGAAGAATCGAAGTTGCTCATAATAGGACACGAGCACCCCGCCGTCTCCTCGCTGGACTCTTCGGGAGCAAGATACAAGTTCAGGTGTTTCCTTGTGGGCAAATACCACGGTAAGAAGCTGGTTGTTCTGCCTGCCTTCTCGCCCCTCTCCCCGGGTTCTGGTGTGAACGAGATCGAGAAGGGCGATCTCCTGTCCCCGTACCTAAGGGACTCTGATATCGAAAGTTTTACTCCATTTGCGGTGGAGGATGGGATGGGCATCTTCCGTTTCCCTCCTGTGGGCATCATGCGCAAGTCGCGCTCGAACGCTCATCCTTAAGCAAGTCTGTCCATCGAGCAGTTTCAAATCGATTGACGGCCACCTTTAAAGCTGGGGCTTTGGGAAGGGTTTTTAATCTCTCGGAAATGATATCTTACCGGGGACTCTTATGAGGGTGGAGAACAAAAAGATCGATGGCGACATCAAAATCACGGACGAGCTTACCATGAATGGCACGATAACTGGGAGCGCAATCGTCGCCAACGGAGGGAAATTAATACTCAATGGTTTAGTCAAGCAGGATGTGATCTTGGAGAGGGGATCCTGTGCAGATCTGTACGGTGAGGTCGAGGGGGATGTGCACAACCACGGCGGAGAGCTTAGCCTCTACGGCAAGGTCAACGGATCGATATACAAGGACGGCGGCTTGATTATAATTCACCCCACAGCCACCATTAAGGGAAAGATCTACTGAGCTTTCCATAGCGGCGCAGACCAACAACCTTTTAATCTCCAGACGCAAGAATGGACTTTTGTGGTGTTATGGATCTTATCCAAGCTCTAGTCGTCGCAATCTTCGCCATAGTAATTGCGATCTTCACTCTGTATTTTGTGTCTGCATACAACAGGTTCAAGACCCTCTCGAACTCAGCCCAGGCGACCTTGGGACAGGTAAGGGTTGCGATGAAGAAGAGGCTGGACATGATAGAGCAGCTTTTGGGGGCGGTCAAGAGTTTTGCAAAATTCGAGAAGGAGGTCTTGGAGAAGATCACTGGGCTGAGGTCTGAAATAGGGAAGGCAGGTGCAGAGGCTCTGAGGGGCATCGATACTGAGTCGAGGAGGATCTTCGGAAGCATTGTAGCCGTTATGGAGGCATATCCTGATCTCAAGACATCAGGAACCGTGGTTTCCCTCATGGACTCTGTTAAAGGACTCGAGGAGGAAATCGCGAGGCACCGGTACACCTACAACAACATAGTCCAGGAGTTCAACATCAGGACCGAGACTGTACCATCGAACTTTGTAGCGATGATTATGGGGCTCACAAAGATGGAATACCTCAAATTTGAGGAGGAGTCAGAGAGGCGCCCCGCGATCGAGTTCTAAGGCAGTCGTGAGATCTTGTCCGAAACAAGGCAGCTATTGGTCCTCTTGGCTGTGACTATGATTATTGGCATTGGGGGGATGGTTCTTCTCGAATGGGCTCCATCTTTCTTACAAAAAGATGTTTGGGTCGACTCTTACACCGCAACGCTTTACCAGAACGGGACACTTGTGGAGGAATATGTCTACCACGTCTCCGTATCAGGCAAGTACCGCATGCTCTACCGGACTTGGGAAGCGCCCCTCTCCCAGTCCCCTATGCCCCGCCCGTATGTTTCACTAGTATCATACGAGGCCCCTCCCGGAGTCGTGCCCTATTACAAGGACTACTTCGGCGATGTATGGGTACCCAGCGGCTCAGAAGAGTCTTTAGGATTCATCCGCTCCTATGCTGAGTTCGATGAAGTCGGGATATGCTCCCCGTCCTACTTCCAATCCGGTACTTACAGCGTGACATACACATTCTCCGTCCATCCGCCGATCGAGTATGATGCCTCTTTCGTCCACCTCAACCTGATGCTCGCAAACAGGCACTTGGAGTACCGCAATGTCCTGGTGAAGATTGCCCCTCCAGAGATCGGTCAGATTCACGCGGTCTACCCGCACCCTCCGACCTTGGGCATGGTCAGGGATGCGGGGGGCTGGACTTACATCGTTGGGAACTCCTACGAAGACCAGCTCCTTGAGGTCGAACTCCTCCTGACGAGAGATGCCCTGGCAGGCATGCAAGGGTTCCCCAACGAGGTTCAAGGCGTGCTAGGAAGGACCGAGAGCGCGAACCAGCTCTACTCGCTACAGTTCTCCTTGGCGTATGGCATAAGGGACGCTACTAGGCTGCTTGCCGCAGTCACGCCCTTTTTGTTGCTTGGGATATACTTAGCCTACGGCACCGAGAGGCGATTCGTGGTGCCTAGGTATCTGAGCTTTGTGCCGAATAGGGAACTTAAGCCGTGGGTTGTCAATCTCGTCTTCCGGGGAGACCCATTTACCTTCGACGAAAACGGTCTTTACGCGACACTTCTCGATCTGCACCTGAGGAAAGTGATCAGGATAGAGGAAGGCGGAGCTACGCTCAGGATTCTCGATCCCAGACCAGAGGACGACTACGAGAAGAGGGTATTGAACTATCTCTCCAAACTCTCTGAGGGGGGCTTGGTTACTGCCAAAACTGTCAAGGAACTGGTCGACAGGGCACTATCGTCTGGGAAAGCCTCTCAGCTCATGTCTCTGAAAGATGAGTGGAGTGCAATTTCAAGGTCCCCGAACAGGTCGATCGCCTCAAAATATGTTGCCGGGGGGAGGTGGAAGGTGGTCCCACTGACGGCTTTCTCATTTATCTTGCTCTTAGCGTCTGCAATCGGTGCCTCTTTATTCGAAAGCGTCTCTGCTCCTCTATTTGCCTCTTCCGGGTTTGCCTTCCTGGCATTCCTGCAAAGTCTAGTCGCGCTCGCGTTGTCCCCATCCCTCTTTGGGAGGTGGAAGAAGGCATACTACAAGGAGAAACTGGAGTGGGAATCTTTCAAGAGGTTCCTTTCGGATTTGGCAATGATCAAGAAATATGCACCCCAGGACATCTCTATATGGGGGGAGTGGTTAGTGTACGGGACCGCACTTGGTGTGGGAGAGAGGGTATCACAGGCGATGGTTGAACTCAAGGTCGACTTGCCCGAGTCCATGTACCTCCCGGGGATCCGGCTTGTCTTCCGGCCTATGATCCAGGCTACAGTCCCCCAGAGCAGAGGGCACTCTGGTGGTGGATTCGGTGGCGGAGGCTTCGGTGGGGGTGGCGGATTTGGCGGTGGCGGAGCCGGAGCTAGGTAAGCTCCGGATGAACGCTTCTTATGACTAGCGCGAATTGTTCGGTCCACGCTAACGCAGCCTTCCCGCGTTCGCTTATGCTGTACGACTTGCTCTCTCGTTTCTTCATGATGTAGCCGCACCTCAAGAGGATCCTGAGGTGGAACTGGAGGTGGCCTGTCTTCAATCCTAGCGCCCTGCTGAGATCGGAAAACTTCGCGTCCCGCTCCGAAAGAAGTCTGAGTATCCCAATCCTCCACCTGCTCGAGAGCGGCTGCAGAGCCGACTCTACCGCCTCAGGCTCCATTTGCTTTGTAACTAAGCCTTCATCAACCTGTTTTGGATAAGATCTGGCAGCTCCTTGGAAGAAGCTTGAATCAGTCCCTGCGATTCTATCGAAGATTGACACCAGCACCCAAACCTCTTTGACGATCGTGAGCGCCCCTCTCGTGCATACGTCATCAAGGCAACGCCCCCCTCCTGATTCCAAGATCTCCCTCATCCGATCTAAGGTAGCCAATGAATTGAAGATGTTGCCTTTTGCGAATGCATCGATGCAATAATCTAGAGTACGTTCCAGCTGTTCGATGCAGCCGTCCCTGAAGTTGCATGTTGAGCTTTTTCCAAGAGCTCTTATCTCCGGACCGACCACATCTTTGATCCTCTCCTTTACCGCCCTACGCATCTCCGCGCAGAATGCTGTCCTGACCTCGTCATGCTTAGCCTTCAGAAGGCTCTCGCTCAGCCTCTCCAGCCCTTCCCTAAGGCTCTCGATCTCTTTCAGCACCTCTTCTTCCATTGGGGGATCACATTAATAAAAAAATATTAAAAAGTAATATTTATATCTACTATGTAAGAAGATATACCTCGGTGCGAATTTATGGTACAGCTTCCAGCGAATGTGATGGCAGTGCTCAATGATCCGAAAGCCACAAAAGTTATTGGTACAAAGACTCCAGAAGGGCATGTCCACATAATACCCGTAGGCAGCCTCATGGCGCCCAACCCCACCACGATTGTCGCAGGAGCAGTCTTGATGAAGCGGACAAGCTCAAACTTGGAGAAGATGAAGAGCTCCAAGGAGTTTGCTTCGGTGCTTGCTGTAAAAGAGATGACCTCCTACGAGATCAAGGTCGAAGTCAAGGAGTTTCAAACATCCGGGGAGATCCTTGACAGGATGAACGTCGAGCTGAAGAAGATGGGCCTCTCCGCGAGAGGAGTCTGGATCTTAGAGCCTAAAGAGGTCTGGAACCAGAGCGCCAGCTACGAGGCAGGCAAGAAGATTGCCTAAACCTTGTCAACCCCACTTTTTCTCATGAACTGCGATTGCGTTTGGCAATATCTGCTCGCATTTCTGGAGCCAGCCTTACGATAAACACAGCTCTATAGCTGAGTTACATGAAAGGTCGAAAACGGAGGAATTGCTTAATTAATTAATGCTGATTTCATTCCGCAACGAGTTTGAAATGAAAGATTGTGAGGAGGACAAAAAGAGAATCGTAGAACAAAGAGCAGTCCAACCCCCTTCGCCTAGCAAATGCCTTCAGACTAGAGATTCATGTTTTAATAAGTTATAACACTGCTGCCTAGGGAGATCGGAGGGGAGGGATTACGATTCAAACCGTTTTTGAGCGGTGCGGTTTAATATCTAGCTAAATCAATACATGATGAGGTAGAATCGATGAATTTTGAGTCAAACAAGACTTTGGGCGGCTTGGGCGCAGTATTGATGTTCTTAGGTGCCATACCAATACAGTATTTTGGGTTCCTATCGATCGTCGGATTGATCCTGCTCATAATTGCACTACACGGTCTGGCAGAAATTTACAAGGAAAGAGGAATATTCAACAACTTCATGTACGGAGTGGCCGCAGGTATCGTAGGCGGAGTGATTGCAGCAGCTTTAATCATAGTCACTGTTTTGACAACATTGACAACCCTCCTGTACCAGATCTTTCCGGGCTGGAATGGCGATTGGTACACTCTTTCTTCCCTTACGCCAGATTTGTCAAACATAACTCCTGGAGATTTTATGCCCCTGATAGGCGGGATGCTTTCAGTTTTCGCGATCATCTGGGTCGCTTTGATAATCTCGTCTTTCTTTGTCAGGCGTTCGATGAACTCTCTTTCTGCAAAAACGGGCGTAGGTCTGTTTTCAACTGCAGGACTGCTGCTTATTGTAGGTGCATTCTTAGCGATAGTCTTGATAGGCTTCTTGGTGATTTGGATAGCCATTTTGCTGATCGCAATAGCGTTTTTCCAAATAAAAACCCAGCCAGATTACTCGGTAGCCACGCCCCAGCCTCAACCACCGCCGCCAACTTAGTAATTCTTTTTTTATTTCGCACGCTCACTGAGGAGTAATGACTCTTGAGTATTATAGAGTAAAACTTTGTTATGGATGCCGCTGGAAATCTCAATCATCCACAAAACCTGTGCGAGGCAATGGCTGCACAGCCCCCAGCTCCAATGTTAGTTAATTACATATACTTAAGACGCCCCTGATTAAGCGGTAGGTTCTAAATCGCCTCAAATTGCCTTCTTTCAGGCGATTGCAGAGGCTCGGCGTCTCGGATGGGATCGCTTACATAGGATCCATCGGTTCGCACGCACATCTCTGCGTAGGCTCAAGCCTATGCAAAGATCGCCTAAAGAGACATAAGAAATGTTTATATCTAAATCTCCATTATTGGAGAGAAGTGGTTCGGATGAGTGCTGAAGGTGCATGTCTTCTATGCAGACTTCTTTAGCATGCTGTTAGCCGCTTCTCTGTTCTTGCAAGCTCTAATCAGCGCTCTGGATGGCATATTCATGTTTAATGGAGGGGGCTGTTATGAGAATTTCAGGCGCAAAAGCGGTAGTTGAAGCACTAAAAGGCGAGAATGTCGAAGTCATCTTCGGGATCCCGGGAGGATCTACAATACCTTTCTACGATGCAATTTACGAGATAGGGGAGAAACGAGGTCTAAGGCACATCTTGGCTAGGCACGAGCAGTGTGCAGCACACATGGCTGACGGGTATGCAAGGGTCAAAGGAATCCCGGGCGTATGTACCGCGACGAGCGGTCCTGGTGCCACGAATCTTGTGACAGGGATCGCCGTTGCATACATGGACAGTTCCCCCATGATCGCTATTACTGGGCAGGTGCCGAGGTCGATGATTGGAAGGGATGCTTTCCAAGAGGCGGATATCGTGGGGATAGCCACGCCGATAACCAAGTATGCCTTTCAGATGACCCGGGCATCTGAAATACCAGACACAGTGAAGGCGGCATTCATGCTCGCAAACACTAACAGGAAGGGACCGGTTCTAATCGACATTCCGAAGGATGTCTTTTACGAAGAAGTCGACTACATGGAGGCAGAGAATGTCAGGATTGGAGGTTACATTGTGAAAAGCGGAGAACCTCACCCCTACCCAATCAAGAGGGCGGTCGGGCTGATACTCGAATCCGAGCGTCCGCTAATAATCGCAGGTGGGGGAGTGATCTCCTCAAATGCCTCCTCCGAACTAGTCAAGCTCGCAGAGCTGATACCCGCGCCGGTTGCGACGACTCTGATGGGCAAGGGCTCAATACCTGAGACCCACCCCCTCTCTCTAGGCATGGTTGGAATGCATGGAAAGGGGGAGGCTAACCTGGCTGCGGAGGAGGCTGACCTGATCATCGCTGTGGGAATGCGTTTCAACGATCGAACTGTAGGGAAACTGGAAAAGTTCGGGGAGAAGGCGAAGATTATCCACATCGACATAGACCCTGCAGAGATAGGCAAGAACCTTGGGGTCGAAATTCCGATAGTTGCGGATGCGCGTAAGGCTCTTGAAGCGATCTCAGAGAGGCTGCTCGAGGTTGGAGTGAAGAAGAAGGAGAATGAGTGGTCGAGGAGGATTGCGGAACTGAAGGAGAAGTTCAAGGATTACTACAACAACGAGGAAGCGAAAGGTGCCCTGAGCCCCAAGCGCATCATGAAGATCCTCCGTTCGGCGATTCCTGATAGATCAATAGTCACTACCGGAGTGGGTCAGAATCAGATGTGGGCAGCCCTCCACTTTCAAGTTCTAGAGCCACGGACCTTCATAACGTCTGGAGGGCTCGGGGCGATGGGCTTTGGATTCCCTGCCTCTCTTGGCGTGAAGGTAGCCTGCCCAGACAGACCTGTCTACAACATCGACGGCGACGGGAGCTTCCTGATGACTGAACAGGACCTAGCTACAGCCGTCGTCGAGGGGATACCAACGGTGACTCTGGTAATGGACAACAGGGTACTGGGCATGGTTAGGCAGTGGCAGTGTATGTTCTGCGACAAGCGGTACTCGGAGACCGATCTCGGAAGAGTGCCTGACTTCGTCAAGCTTGCAGAGGCTTACGGTGCGGAGGGAGTCCGTGTGGAGACTTACGAGGAGCTTGAGACCGCAGTCAGGAGGGGCGCCAATGCCGAAGTCCCTCTCGTGATAGATGTGCCGATCTCGCCCGACGAGAAGGTTCTACCCATGGTTCCCCCAGGCAAGACGTTGAGAGAGGTGGTCTGGTTTGGCTGAAGAGGGGCTTAGGATCATTTCCGCGATCGTAGAGGACAGGCCCGGCGTACTCTTCAAGGTCACTTCCCTAATCCGGAGGAGGGGCTTCAACATAGCCACGATTACCGTGGGGAGCACCGAGAAGGAGCGGATCTCAAGGATAACCATCACGATGAGGGGCAACCCGGCGATAGTGGAGCAGCTCGTCAAGCAGCTCAGCAAGATCCCTGATGTCCTGAAGATAAGCGAGCTGGAGCCGGACGAGTCTGCATTCAGGGAGCTGGCGCTGATTAAGGTCTCTGCTACAGACCCCACGAAGCGCTGGGACATCCTGAACTACATCAACATATTTAGAGCGCGCGTGATTGATGCCTCCAAGGACTCGCTCGTAGTCGAGATCGTCGGGCAGCCAAAGAAGATTCAGGCGTTTCTAGAGCTGATGAAAGGGTTCGGAGTGATCGAGATGGCTAAGACGGGAATCGTGGCGCTCGCAAGGGGGGCGAAATCTACATCGCCTTCAGACTAATTCCTCACATGCGCCTCATAGTTTCATTTTTCCCCTTGATGCAAGTCCGTTCCAGAGGTAAATGTTTTATTTAAAATCCTCCCTTTATATTTCAGGGGATCTCAATGGGCTATATGTGCGGATGCGTGAATGGGCACACCTGGTGGTACTTCACCGATGCTACCCCGTGTCCATACTGTGGCACCACTGAGAAGGTATGCACGGAATACGACCGGAAGGATCTCGCAAAGTACGAGTGCGAGCAGAAGCACAAGTTCTGGGCTGACTACAAGGTGACAATGTGCCCGCTCTGCGGCACGAAAAACGTCTCGAAAGCGAAATAAAAACAAACCTATTTTTTTATGCCTGGTTCTAACAACTGATAGCGAAGTCGTTTGGATTTTTTGGTCATATTTATAAATTACAAGACACATTCTGAGAGCGGTGATGGGTTTGGTAACGATATACAAGGATGGTGACGCTGATCTTTCGGTCTTGAAAGGAAAGCGGATAGCTGTTCTAGGGTACGGGAGCCAAGGCAGGCACCAGGCGCTGAACCTGAAGGACAGCGGCTTGGATGTCATAATTGGTCTGAAGAAGGAGAGCAAGTCTTGGAAGCCCGCCGAGCAGGACGGATTCAAGGTCTATACTGTTGCCGAGGCTTCAAAGATGGCTGACTTCATAATAATGCTAATACCCGACGTGAGGCAGCCTGAGGTTTACGCTTCGGAGATCGCCCCGAACCTCAAGAAGGGGAAGATACTCGGCGTCTCCCACGGGTTCAACATACATTTCGGGCTCGTGAAGCCTCCGCCAGACGTCGACGTGATAATGGTCGCTCCCAAGAGCCCGGGAGTGCGGGTCAGGGAGGAGTATCTCAAGGGGTACGGCGTCCCGTCTATAGTCGCGGTATACCAGGATCCCTCGGGCAAGGCTTGGGCTGAGGCGCTGGCTTGGGCTAAGGGCATAGGCTCAACGAGGCCCGGCGTGATTAAGACGACCTTCAAGGAAGAGACGGAAACCGACATCTTCGGCGAGCAGTGCGTGCTCGTGGGCGGGCTGATGGAGCTCATCAAGACTGGATTCGAGGTCTTGGTCGAGAAGGGTTATCAGCCTGAGGTGGCTTACTTCGAGGTTTGCAACGAGGCTAAGCTGATAATGGATCTCATATTCAAGGGCGGGATGGAAGGCATGCTCAGGGGCGTCAGCGACACCGCCAAGTACGGGGGTCTGGTCTACGGGCCGAAAGTCATAGATGACGATACCAAGAGGAAGATGGAATGGGTCCTTGGGAACATCACCAGTGGGAACTTCGCGAAGGAATGGATGTCTGACCCCGCCTCGAGCATGAGGCGCTTAAACGCCCTTATGGAAGAGTCCTCGCGACACCCGATAGAGAAGGTCGGCAAGGAAGTAAGGCGACTGATGGGACAAGAGTAAGCCTAATCTTTCCCATCTCTTTTCTCCATCTTTGGCCTTTTTAGAAACTCGGAAAAAATAATATAGTTATTTTAATCAAGTATTACTTGGTCTCTAATATGGATAAAAAATCATTACTGATGTCAATTCTCCTGTTCTCGACTCTAGCCTCCATAACGATAAGTGGGGTTCGAGGAGCTACCTACTACACCGTTACTGTAAACGCAACAGGCATAGACATCGCCACGAGCAATACTGCGATTACGTTCATGGGGACAGAGGTGGGCGCCTCAAAACTGCCTAGGGAGTTCAGCGTCCTAAACGGGACTAACGCTACCTATGCATGGCAACAGTACGTTAATTTGAACTCTACATATAGGTATGTGTTTGTGAATGCCACCCTCATTAGCTGCACATCCTTGCCGTTTCATATCTGCTTCCCATTTCCGGCTAACCGGACAGGAGTCATAACTGTAACGAACAACGTAACCCTTAATGCCTATTACTCCCCTGAATTCTACCTTCAGTACTCCTCCCCAACTGGAGGCTCGGCGAATGTCACGGCAGGTTGGTATTCCAACTCTACGACCCTGACTATCTCAGCCACCCCCAACTCTGGGTACAACTTTAACGGTTGGCTGACCACCGGGTCGGTATCCGTCAGCAACCCCAACTCCTCTGTTACGACCCTCACCATAAACGGTCCTGGCACCGTCACCTCCCTCTTCGTAGCTGCCCCAGCAGGAGGTATACCTATGGAATACCTGCTTGCAATAGTAGCCTTGGTAATCGTTCTCGCAGCGTTGGGCTTTGCGGTGATGAAGAGGAAGCCAAAGGCACCGCCTTCGCCTCGGCCTACTGCGTTGAGGCTCTCCTCGTCGAAGAAGGAGATCTTTGCGGACGGAAAGTCCTCCGCCGAGATCACCGTCGAGCTGATCGACAGCCAAGGTAACCCAGTCAGCTCCGACACAGACCGCGAGGTACGCCTCACAACCACGGACGGCAGCATACAACCAACAGTCACGATTCCTAAAGGAGCCGCTTCGACTAAAGCCTCCCTATCCTCTTCCATGAGGGTCGGCGAGGTTACAGTATCCGCTACCACAAGGGATCTTTCTGCGCAGATTTTAGTGAAATTTGTCGAGAAGAAGAGGTACTGCATGGTTTGCGGGCAGCGGATGCCTCTCGACGCTAAGACTTGCCCGAGCTGCGGTAATGCCCCGCCCTCAGGCGCAGACACAAAGACATGCCCCAACTGCGGAGCAGTCATACCGATCGTCGCAAAGTTCTGCAGCGAGTGCGGTGCCAGCCAGTCCACATAAATCACATCATGAGTATCCCATCCATTTTTTGTCCAAAAGTGGCAGGGTGTCAAAAATGGGGAAGCCGGCAGCCAAGTTAGGGGACACGATAACCGCGACCGACACGCACATAGTGATGATGCCGTCTCCTGGAGGACCCATACCAACACCCATGCCCTTCCCCTTCCTCGGGGTAGTAAGTGGGGAGCTCAGCAAGGACGTGATGATCAATGGCGTCCCAGCCGCCACCGTGGGAAGCACCGCGATTAATGCCCCTCCGCATATTCCCCCTGCCCCTGGGACATTCCAGAAGCCTCCTTCTAACCAAGCGAAAATTATCACTGGCAGTAGCACTGTTTTGATAAACGGAAAGCCGGCAGCAAGGTCAGGGGATATTGCGGTGACCTGCAACGACCCGGTAGACTTGCCTGTGGGCACGGTCATCTCTAGCGGAAATGTGTTTATTGGCTGAGCTAATCCGCTGCTTGGTTTGCACTATGGCGGCTGAACGGGGGCGCATTAGGAAAGCAGAGGATGGTTTTAGTAGGGGAGCTCGAAAAAGGTACAGCGAATAGAAAGAGGGCGGATGAGAGATCAAGAGCGAAATGCCTCAATGGGGTTTCTTTCCCGTCCCTACCTCGATCTTCTTTATGACCCCCACCTCGAACTCGGCAGAGACCTCGCTCTCTATCTTGTAAAAAAGCCTCATCCCTCCCTTGAAAGGGAGACCGCCGAGGGGCAGGATCTTTACCCCCTTCCCCTCGATCGCAGGGTACTCCAGGAGGAGCGTGCGAACGATTTCGCCGCATATCCTATCGACTTCTTCCTGCCCATCCCCAATTACATCTATGGCATACTTAGCAGTCAGCTTGAGCGTCCTTCTGAGCACCTCAGCCTTTGTCTTATACAAAACTTCGAATTGCTTGTAATGGTCAGCGAGGTGAAGTTCTCCGCAGGCATAATCGACAGTAAAGTCTTCCCCCTCCTTCAGGATCTTTCCTCCACTAGTCACAGAGAGCGTCCCCCGCTCCGGGTTGTTCTTCAGCTTCCTCGACTTTTCTCCATTTCCAAGAACCAATGATTCGGAGACTTCCAAGACCTTGGCACAGTTGCTCTCACTTATCTCCTGAGGCTCGAACCTGAACCATCTGCAGCTCAAGTAGACTGCTGGAGCCCCTTCTGTTGGCTTCTTCGGGAAGAGCCTCTCACGGGGCACTCCCTGGATCCTGGGAATTATGGTCTCGACGATTAGGCTTTCTATCTCTTGGAGCATGCCTGTCACTCTGGAAGCTTCATTCCCGAGGATATCTTTGAGGTGTAATGTATCACGTTTCCTATACGCGGGTTACATTCTTGAAGCGTATTCCTGAAGACAAGGCTCGTCACCTGCTTCTCCGGAGAGGGGTTCCTAACCCTGTACCTATACCATACGTTCTCATTGGGGGACAATAGATACTCAATGTAGGGATTTTCATTCCCCTTCGGTCTAAGCTTGGATCTCTCGTGTACAAAGAGGTTGTTCACGACTGCGTTCGTCCCGTCGATGTATTCGAAGGTGATCTCCAATGCCCTCTTGTCCCCATTCTCTGCACCTGCCCAATAGTCCAAGGAGTCGAACTTAGCCGTGACGCCAAACCTGCAGATTATGCCTTTCCCTCCTTCTCCTGATACCCACTGCCTGGTGATGAGCCCC
>JASFYL010000023.1 GCA_030055575.1 Thermoproteota archaeon
GAGCGACTACTCGCTCTTCGAGAGGGCGGAAGGGTATGAGACTATAGGCGATGGTGTCGAGAATCCGAGGACTAGCCAAGGGTCCGGGTGTCCTTTCGACTGCGGCATATGCCCCTCACACGCTTCCCACACCGTGCTCGCAATTATCGACGTCACGAACAGGTGCAACCTCAGGTGCCCTATCTGCTTTGCCAATGCTGCGGTGGCAGGGTACACCTACGAGCCCTCGAGAGATCAGATCGCCGAGATGCTGAAGAATCTGAGAAGCAACAGGCCCGTCCCTCCCAACGCGATCCAATTCTCCGGCGGAGAGCCTACGCTTAGGGACGATCTGCCTGACATCATAAGGATGGCCAAGGACGCGGGGTTCGACCATATCGAAGTGAACACAAACGGTGTACGGATATCCAAAGACATACCATTCCTAAAGGAGTTGATGGAGGCAGGCATGAGCACACTCTACCTCCAGTTCGACGGAATGAAGCCGGATCCATACGTAGCTGCTAGGGGGCTTGACCTTCTTCCCACAAAGCTCAAGGTGATTGAAAACAGCCGAGAGGTCGGGCTGCACAGCCTGGTGCTGGTGCCCACCTTGGTGAGAGGTGTTAATGACGACCAAGTCGGCGAGATATTGCGATTTGCAGCCAAGAACCACGATGTCGTCAGGGGTGTCAACTTCCAGCCAGTCTCAATGGCAGGGAGGATAGACCGAAACCGGCTAAGGGAGATGCGAATAACAATACCAGACTTCCTCAAGCTTGTAGAGGCACAGACGGGCGGCGAGATAAAGACCTCTGACTTCTACCCGATACCGGTGGTGGTTCCGGTCTCAAGAGCCGTAGGCGCACTGAAGGGGAGGCGTTACCAGGAGTTCACGAACCACCAACACTGTGGCATGGCAACACTCGTGCTCCCTGATGGAGAAAGACTCGTGCCTATAACGAGGTATGCGGATGTAGAGAAATTCATGTCTTCTATGGAGAGGGTATACGAGGCGGCATCTGGAGGCTCAAAGCTTAAGGCAAAGATGCACCTCCTGGGGGCTGCCAGGCATGTAAAAATGTCGCTCCTTGGGAGCCTGGTATCATCGGTTCTCCTCCATGGGGATTACGACTCTCTCGGCGAGTTCATGCGCAAGGTTGTGTTGATAGGGTGCATGCATTTCATGGATCCATACAACTTCGACCTCGAGAGGGTCAGGCGGTGCACGATACACTACGCCCTCCCTAACGGCAAGATAGTGCCTTTCTGCACTATGAACTCCATCCATCGCCAGAGGGTGGAGCGGAGCCTGAGCGACATGAAACCCGGAGCTCCATCCTGACCAAAACATTTTTATTAAAACTCCTCCCATTCCGACAGGGTGAATTTTATGGGCGGTGCAAAGAAGACGGTGGCGAAGCCTGCTAAGGATGCAGAGGCAGAGAAGAAGAAGGAGGCAGCTGCAAAGAAGGAGATACAGAAATCCGCGGCAACATCGGTAGTGGACCAGAAGATTCTGGATCAGCTCAGAAAAGAGGTTCCAAAGCTGCCATGTGTGACCCCCTACCAGCTGTACTCAAAGTACAACCTTAAGTACAGTGTCGCCAAAGATGTGTTGGAGAACATGGTAAAACAAGGGGTACTGAAGCAGGTGAAAAAGACAAGGCGCGTAGACATATATGCGCCTGCTGCGTGAGGAGTGCTAGTTGCCTCCCCTTAAGGACGAGGTTCCTATATCGATAGTCTTCGAGAGCACTGAGGTCACAGGAACACTCTCGCGTATCCTCTCCCCAAGAACCGTAGAAGGCATATTAGGTGCCCTTCCTATAACTTCGCGAACCTTCCTTTGGAAAGAAGAAGTCTACTTCGAGATTCCGATAACCATTGGTCCGGAGAAACCGAGGTCAAGCGTAACTGCCGGAGCCCTCGCGTATTGGCCCCCTTCGAGAGCCTTCTGCATCTTCTTCGGATCGTCCCAGCCTTATAGTCCAGTGAACCTCGTGGGGAGGCTTGTGACAACGCCCGATGAAGTGCGTAAGGTAAAGCAGGGTGAATGGGTTACCGTCAAGCTGAAGTAATGCGCCTATCGCTCACTTGCCGAGGCTGAACGGTGAGCGCCTTGCCCCCTGCCAACCAGTTCGAATACCGTTCTGAGCGGCAAACCTTCTTCGATCGCTATTTTTCTGCAATCTTCGTAAGAAGGCTTCGCGCTCCCGGTTTTCAGGTTCTTCTTAACTCTGACTCTGTACAGTTTCCCGTTTATCCTGACCTCGACCTCTTCCTCGACTCTGTCCACTTTCCGCCTTTGGCAGCTGAATATCTTTACGCCGAGCGTTCCTGTTTCATCAAAAATGGTCTCGACTGCCTTGTTCAACAGCCCCTGTGTTACGACGACCCTTATGATGTGCCCAGGTCTGTTCTTCTTCGCTACCATGGGAACAATGCAGACGTCCTCTGCGATCCCCTTAAGCCTCTCAAAGATCCATCCAAGCACCTCGCCTTCCACGTCATCCACATTGCTCTCCAGGACGTAAACCACCTCCTCGGAACCGCTTTCTGAACTCTCTCCTAGTAGTACCCTAGTTATGTTTGGAAAACTCAGGTCCGCATTGCCCACTCCTATCCCTAGCCAGCGTTCACGTTTGGTGATCCTCAATGCCTTAGTCAACACCCTGCCTCCAGCGAGGGTCGAGAGCAAGGCCGCCCCTGTCGGAGTCGTCAGCTCGTGAGGGGTCTCCAGACCACAAATAGGAAGTCCCGCCTCCTGTATGATGGATAGTGTCGCTGGCGCGGGTACTGGGAGGGATCCGTGCGCTGATTTTGTCACCCCACACCCTACTGCGACTGGGGCGGTCAAGAACTCTGCTCTGTTCAATCCTGCAATCTCGATGGCCTTAAAAGTCCCGACGATGTCTATGACCGTGTCTACATTGCCGATTTCGTGGAGGTGCTCGCTACCGTGGATGGCACCCTCGGTTCTGAGGAGCCGTTCCATAGTCGCCATTGCGCGTTCTTTACCCCATCGGCTGAGCTCGATCGAGTCCGATGCAGCTTCTATAGCATCCGTTGGGCTCCCCTCCAACCTCGCATCACCGTATATTCTTAGTTTTGTCCCTTTGATTCCATAACTCTCGACGGACTCGAACCTTACTTTTGTCCCTCCATTTCCAATAGACTCTAGACAGGAGTTCAGTTCTCTGGTCAGTTCCTCTACCTTCCCAGAAAGCTCCGTGAGGGCTGAAAGGATCTTGTCACCAGATGCCCCTGCAAGGGACGGGTCGATCAGCACCACGTTCAAATACGCCACCATCGTAATATCTTAAACGCCCATATTTAATAACAGGTGCTGACGCTTGCTCCGCAGGATACTCTCCGAATACAAGTCAGGCAATCTGAGCCTGGATGATGCCGAAAAGATGATCCGTCTTCTTGCGTTGAAGGAAATCGAGTCTGCATGCCTTGATATCTCAAGGGAAGCCAGGAAGGGGATTCCTGAAATCGTCCTTGCAGAGGGTAAGGACACACAGTCGCTAATCCAGATCGCTGCGGCGTTCCTCGAAGAATCTGGCTGGGTTTTGATCACACGGATATCTGGGGAAAAGATGGAGTCCCTAAAAGCAGCCATCGATCCTTCATTCCAAATCAAGTACAGCGCCCGAGGTCGCGTGGCATCGATCTCTAAGCCCCCTGGTCCAGCTCGAGAAATGCTCGGCAGAGTAGCACTCTTCACCGCAGGTACCTCTGATCTAGGTGTGGCAGAGGAGGCAAGGTTCATCCTGGAGGAGATGGGGTGTTCGACACACCTGTACCGCGACGTGGGGATTGCCGGTTTGCACAGGGTCTTTCCTGCCCTAAAGGACTCAATAGAAATGGATGTGGATGCTATAATCGTATTCGCAGGTATGGAGGGCGCGCTGGCATCGGTCGTGAGCAGCCTCGCGCCAATCCCTGTGATAGGTGTGCCGACGTCTTCAGGCTACGGCTATGGAGGGAAGGGTGTAGCGGCTCTTATGGCGATGCTCCAGAGTTGCGCCCCTGGGCTTCTCGTTGTAAACATAGACAACGGCGTAGGTGCTGCAGTGGCTGCGGCAACCATTTCTAGGCTGCGTTGGCAAGGATCATGTTTGCGAAAATCTCGTTTCGCTGGCGAGACGTGCCAGCATGAAGGCGAGTGACGCCGCATCCGCATAGGCGACTGAACAAACAGATTGCCTAATTGAATGTGCTGCTGAAGAACGAGTATAATGACTAAAAATGGAAAAAAATGGAATTATTGGGTCTTCTTTAGGAGCCACTTTAATGGGATGTCTTGGTGGCGCCCGTCTGGGAGCCTTCGCCTTATTGTTATTGGCAAGACTCCTGCTTTCAGCTCCTCCTCTGCGATCGCTATGGGTGTAGTCCCGCTGGATGCTATAAGAGGTGGCGCTCCCATAGAAAGTTGGAGGGCCCGGGCACCCAATATCCGGGCCTTTTCGAATCTAGTCAGTGTAGTCGGACCTAGTATCTGTCTCGTTTCCTGACCCATTACATCATGCCGCCCATGCCGCCCATGCCGCCCATGCCTTCTTCCGAGGAGCCTTTGCCTTCCTTCTCCTTCTCTTTCTTGGGCGCGCTGGCAGCAATGATATCGTCTATCTTGAGCAGGGTTATAGCTGCTTCGGTCGCCGACTTGATCGCTTGTTTCTTGACACTAGCTGGCTCGAACACTCTTGCCTTCATCATGTCGTCAACTTTGCCAGACATCACGTCGACTCCAAAGCTCTTATCGCCCCTTGCATGGGCAGCCCTTATCTCGACAAGGATGTCCACCGGGTCAAGCCCAGAGTTCTCGGCGAGGGTTAATGGGATCTCCTCCATGGCCTCGGCGAACTTCAGGATGGCGAGCTGTTCCCTGCCGCTGAGGGACCTGCCGAATTCTCTCAGCTTGGTAGCCACTTCCTCCTCCGGGGCTCCGCCTCCGGGCACTAGGTTCGGCTCTTGCATTATGTTCCTAACAACGCATTTCGCATCGTGCAGTGACCTCTCCGCTTCGTCTACCATCCTGTCCGATCCGCCTCTGACGAGAATAGTCACGGCCTTCGGGTTCTTGCATCCCTCGACGAACACCATCTTGTCCTTACCAACGCGCCTCTCCTCAACGAGCGCAGCATAGCCCAAGTCATTGGCAGTCAGATCGTCTACAGATGTGACTATCCTAGCTCCACAAGCCTTAGCCAGTGCCTCGACATCGGATCTCTTAGCCCTCCTGACCGAGAGGATGCCCTTCTTTGCAAGATAGTGCTGCGCTACGTCATCAATTCCCCTTTGGACTACGAGGACGTTAGCCCCAGAGTTTGCGACCTTTTCCACCATGCTCTTGAGCATCTCAGTCTCTTCGTCGAGGAACGCCTTCATCTGTTCTGGCGTAGTAATGTTGATCTTTGCAGTGATCTCTGTCTTCTCAAGCTCTAATGGACAGTCAAGGATCGCGATCTTCGCATTCTCGACCCTCTTCGGCATACCCGGGTGCACGACTTCCTTATCGAGCACTACGCCCTTTACCAGCTGCGTTTCGTCAAGCGACTCTCCCTTCTTCCTCTCGAGTCTTATGTTGTCTAGGTCAACCTTGTACTTCTCGCCCTGCTTCTCTGCTACTTGGATCACCGCATCAACGATAAGCTCAGCCATCCTCTCAAAGTGGCCCGCAACGACGCTCTTACCGCTCAGGGTCGTTATCGCAGCCTCTTTGAGGAGCCCCTTGTCGGTGGGATCTACTGAGAACGAGATCTCGTCGATAGTAGTGAGCGCCTTGCCCATCGCCTTTTTGTATCCCTCGATTATGATTGTCGGATGGACCTCCTGGTCTAGGAGCTCTTGCGCCTTCTTCAGGAGCGCTCCTGCAAGGATCACTGCTGTGGTGGTCCCGTCCCCGACTTCAATGTCCTGCGTCTTCGCTACCTCGACCAGCATCTTCGCAGCTGGGTGCTGCACATCCATCTCCTTGACGATCGTGGCGCCGTCGTTGCTGACAGTCACGTCCCCGAAGCTGCTTACCAACATCTTATCCATGCCCTTCGGACCGAGAGAGGACCTGATCGCCTCCGCGAGGGCTACTGCCGCCATTATGTTTGCCCTCTGGGCGTCCCTCCCTGTGGTCCTTGAAGTGCCTTCTTTCAGAACCAATACCGGTAAACTCTGAGTTGCTGCCATGGTTCACACACCTGGTCTACAAATTCTTACGTCTGAAAAAACAGAAAGCGCTTCTATATATATATTTCGCTATTGGTTTTTGCTGGTAGGGCTGCCGACCCAGTGAGCGGTATTGGTGTGGGTCTCTTTTCCTCTCTCTTTTGACCCGAACAGAAAATCAGAATACTGGAGCGACTGCAACAAAAGGAATGTGCTGTCTGTTGTCAAAAGCCCTTACTTTTGCAGCTCAAATTTTTATATTAGGTCACATTGGATGAACTTATGCCAACGCAAATAAACGAGTTCAGGAGTGCCCTGATGGCATCGGCGATTATGATTGTGGCCTCTTTCAGCCTCCTTTACGCGCGGCTCTCTGGGACACCTTTCTTCGAGAATGTCTTCGAGGTCTGCCTTTTCCACTTTCCTGCAGCGATCCTAGTCTGCTATTCCATCTACCTCAGGATCCGCCGCCCATCTAAAGATAGGTCATGATCCCCCGCAAGTTTTTCGTCTTTTCCTACAAGGCTGGCAACCATCATATATGCGTTCTCTCCATCCCTATAGTACCCCTCAAGTACCCTTACAGCCTTAAACCCTAGCTTCCTGTAAAGCTGAATCGCGGGGATGTTGCTCTGTCTGACCTCTAGGTAGATCTCTGTGGCCCCGCTCTCTCTTACATTCTTCATGCCCTGCTCCATCAGTCTGAATCCTATACCGAGGCCCCGGTACCCTTCCATAACTGCTATCGAGATGACATGCCCTTTCCTAACGAACTCCCTCTTTAGGTTAGAGACCCCGAACTCGATCCTGCACATATTGTATCCGACAACCTTGTCATCAACCTCAGCGACGAGGAAGATCTTTGGGTTCTCCCAGTGGTGTTCCATGAAGAAGTCTGGGGAGTAATTCTCTGGAAGGCAGACTCTATTTATGACAATAACGGACTCAAGGTCTTTAGGCCTGAATTCCCTGATGATGAATCTCTCCATCCAACAGTCCTTCTTTCTTTTTTCTAAAAGGACTGAATAGGGATCTTTTTTATTTTTCTATTCTTTGTTCTTCGGTCTTATTTGGCATGCGCATCCTATGCGCCCTCTTTCTTCCTCGGCAACTGTAGCGTCCGCTCCCAGTTGTGGAGCCAGCGCAGGACAAACTCCCTCACCTCGTCCATGCTTGAGGTGAAGATCAGGCCCTCTAGGTTATCGTCCGCTCCGCCGCCGTATGCCAACCCTGCGAATTTTTCGGTGGCTTTCCAAACCAAAGCATAGACCGCCCTACCGGAGACTACCTTAATCCCGAAGGATCCTCCCTTCACAACCTCGAGGAGCTCAGGCAGCTTCTTGTCAGCGAATCCAATCTTTGATTCGAGCTTCCTTATCCCTGACTCTAGCTTGCTTTTCTTCCCCAAGTCGCGCTCGTCGGAGATCAGCCGCCTCAGCTCTTCAACAGCCTCTTTTACAGAGAAATCTGACTCCAGTTCCATGAACACGAGAGGCGCTCTGAACTCCCTCCCCTGAATGCTCGGCACCTTTCTTATCAGGGAGAAGTTGAGGCAACCTCCATGTTCAGCCGTCCATCCCTCGCTCCTGTCGTAGACCATCTCCACTTCCTTGCTGCAGAGTGGACAAAGGAAAACCACCTTGGGCTCGAATCCTATCTGCACCCCGGAATACCTCATATTGCATTATTGTTATAAATATAAAAAAGCACTACATCAACGCGACACCATTAGAACTTTCGAAAAATCGCATCTATCTCTTCTATCCTTCTAATGCCCTCCCTCACAAGGAGCTCCCCTAACTCTTCCCTTATCCTACTCTCTATCCTCACCCCTCCTTCTTCAAGCTCGACGCGCATCCTGTTTGCCATTGTGCTCCCCTCCCTGTCATAGTCAAAGAGTATCAGGACTGTGAGTCCTCTGTAGTTCTTTGTCACCATCTCCACGAACTCGAACCTGGGCATATGGGAGTCACAAAACCTGACGATGGGGGTCTTGAGCATCATCCTTCTCAAAACCGCCTCGTCATGCATACCTTCCACGATCACTAGGGAGACTCCAATGTTTATCTCTTCTATGAATTCCCGTATCCTCTGCATCAACTCGTAACGGTCCTTCAGCCCTTTCCTACGCCTCATGCTCTACCGTATTCCTAATCAACGGTGCCCCAAAATAAAGACCGCAGTTGAGAACGGCTCCGAGGAGATGCCCGGGACTCAGCCGCCCCCTAGGAAGGTTCCTCCTCCCGGACTTCTCATGCTACGCCTTGCCGCGGCCGTTGCGTCCGATTCTATCCAGACGCCCTGGATTTCTCCCGTCGTGCATCCTGTCCGCTTCCACCCTCCAGGTCCGTCCGTTAAGGCACCCTTTCGGGAATGCCTTTTCCTTCTGTTCCTTTCAGGGGTCGCTACAGGCTCTTTCCGTTCTCAACTGCGGCGTAATAATACTCCACTTCAAGTCACTTATTGTGTTCTTTTAATGCCCACATCAATTCCAGCGCTTGTCAATGGTTAAGGAAGTTGATGTAGCTCTTTAAAGAGCCTTCTTCCTTTTACCAAAATGAATCCGTATTCTTCACGTATTGATTTTAAATGTTTATATCAATTTTTATGATCGGTCATGTTGCCTGGGCGCGCCCCATGGGGATCGGAGACTCATCGTTGCCTTCGCTCTCAAGTAGGGTTCACCGTGATCGCGGTTTCGAGTGCAGAGATCACACACTCTTGGACAACTCTCTTGACTTCTGTGGTGTTCTTGACTCGATCACTTCCCTGCGATCTTGCATCCCCTGTGACGACCAGTATGGCGCCGCTCATGTATTCTCTAACCATTCCAATTGTAAATATGACAGCGCACTCCATCTCAAATCCCAGCACACCTCTGCGGGCCCAATAGGATGCTCTGCGCTCGTCCTCAAGGTAGAACGCGTCGCTGGTGCAGACCTTGCCCATACGTGCTTTAACCCCCCTAGAAGTCGCGTGTGCGAATAACTTCTCCGAAACCTCGGATGCTGCCCTTGGGCTTCCGGCCGGGATCTTGAACTTCAGCCTGTATGCCTTCGTTGTCCCGTCGAGAGGGATCGCCTCGGTTGGCACTATCGCATCGCCCGTTTGGACCTCCGCAGAGACGCTTCCGGCTGTGCCTGCCCTTATGATGCACCTCGCGCCCAGCGCAGCGAGCTCTTCTGAGACGATTGCTGCTGATGGTGTGCCCATGCCTGTCGTGGAGAGCGTGACTTCGATCCCATTGTACCTTCCAGTGTAAGTGAGGAGGCACCTTTCTCTGTTGACCTGTCTGCAGCCATCGAGTAAGGCAGAGAATCTCTTGGTTCTGCATGGGTCACCAAATACGACCACCCTCTCGGCAACCTCCCCGGGTCTGCACTTGAGGTGATGTACTGGGACCACTATGTCGTCACCCTGTCCAAAATACCAAGCTCGTTGGCTGTTCTAACCTCCCTCGCGATCCTCCTCCCCATGCTCATCGGCTCGTCGAAGAGTAGATCGCTATAGGGTGAACCATTGACGAAGAGGTTGGTGCCCGCTACTATCCTACCCGAGAACTCGAAGGTATAAAGTCTGCCCTCTTCGTCACATAACATCTCTAGACAAAATGGTCCTATCATACCTGGGGGGACAAGCTTCCGCACAGCCGATACGAACCTCTCGCCATCTTCGAAGATATCCACAAGAAGCGACTCCCGCAGTACCAGCGGTATGTTGCCTATCACCCTGAAAGTCGGGGTGAGTTCTAGCTCGAGCTGGTCTTCTGCCGTGATTCTTCCTATTCCGTCAATACTTGTTTCGTATCTCCTGTCGCACCCCATTAGCTCGAGCCTACCCTCCACGTTCGACCAGAAGTAGTGCGGGTAAACTGGTACGCCTATTACGTATTCCTGAATGAAGACATTCCTCTCCTCTCCCCTTCTGAGGAGCCCTTTTTCCATCAGCTGCGTGATCTTCATCTCAAAGTCCCGGGGGCTTTTCGCTATGAAGTATCCCCTCCCCCCTTCAGCCCCAGGCAGTTTAACGATGGCAGGTCCGTCTATCTCGGAGTAGGAAGAGAACTTGCGCGGGGTTCTGATCCCTGCCTCGGTTAGGAGGCGGTTCTTCAGCTCCCTGTCGTACTCCCATCTAAAGATGAACCTATTACCGAAGATCTTTGGTCTGAATCGCCTCTCGAGCTCTTCAAGCCCCCCTCCGGATATCAGGGTGCCGTGGGGGATAAAGACCGCCTCCTCTTCCTCTAGCAATGCTTGGATATTCTCATCAAGGATCTGATCGACAGTGTCGACCGAGATCATCCTGTCCGCCAGTCCGAAGCGAGCGTACAGCTTCTCCCTCCCCCTGAGGCATATCAAGACTGTACTCAGCCCCTCCTGCTTCGCCCCCTTCAGTATCTGAAGCGCTGAGTGGGATCCGATGACTGCGATTGCAGGCTTCATGTGACAATCTCCTTCAGTCTGTTTGTCTCGATAGCCTCCTTAACCTCGAGGGCTATCCTCTGACCGACACTCATTGGTCTGCCGTAGAGATACCTTGCGTATGGGCTAGTAGTTCCAATGACTGGGCTACCGGGAACCCTAGGTGAGACGTCGAATATCACGATCTCTTGATCCTTATTGACCGCACCCTGGAGCGCGAAGGGACCTATGATGCCAGGCGGGTACTCCTCCATTGCAGCCTTCGCAAACTTTATGCCATTCTCGAGCACCTTCTCGAGCATCGACTCCCTTATCGTCGCTCCCATATGCCCTATCTCAATGTTCTGCAGCGGAATATCGATATCGAGCTGCTGCTTAGCTGGGAGCGACACAAAGTCATGCAAGTTTGTCTGAAGCCTCCTGTCGATCCCCATGAACTCCACTTCGCCACTAAGTGGGGAGTAGAAGTAATTGAAGTTGAAGTACGTCCCGACCACGTACTCCTCGATAACCGCCTTCTCAGCGTCTTCCCTCGTAATGATTCCTTTCGAGACCCTCTCCTCGACCTTCCTCCAGAAATCCCTCTCGTCCATCGCGGTGAAGAAAGCCCTCTCGATTTTCCTCTTCGCCTCCTGTACCTTTACAATAGCCAAGGTGTCGATCTCGGACGGAGATCTGAACTTCCTGGGCTGCCTTATCCCTGCTTTCTCGAGGAGGTAGTACTGGTTCTTCGGAGCCCATCTCTCCTCGGATCTAAGCATCATCCTGTTCCCGATTATGGGGAGCAAAAAGCCCTCTTCGATAACTTCATAGGAGACGTATGTGGAGAATGCCCTGTGGGGAACGAACAGGGTGTTCCTACGCCTGAGCTCCTCCTGGACACCATGGGAGGCTATCTCAGAAAACTTCTCGAGCACGATCGTGTGGTCCACGACCCTCCGGTAGGTCTTGTAAGGCAACTCCCTTCCCTTCTGGCATACCACTACAGTTCTGAAGCCTTGCTCTTTGGCTCCGTCGGCAATGTCCAGTGCTGAGTGGCTGCCGAGGGTGCCTATCGTGAGACTCTCAGCGCGGGGCTCGTACCCGTCGACTAGTTCCCAGACTCTTTCCCTTGTTATCAAGGGTCACACCGATCCCATTAACCCGTTTCGCTCTTAAAATAAGTATTCATAACCACCTCTGCTGAATTCGCGCGCATAGGCTATACTGATCCCTTATTCAAAGCTGGGAGGGGAGATCGTCGAGGTTGGTGAAGCAGGGTCACTCATGATCCCTCAGGCGAAAGTCCTTTTCCATAGCCTCTGCCAACAGTTCCCAAACCTTGGAGTCCTTCATAGCCAATTCCTCAGCCATAGAAGCTATCTCTTCCGGCTTCGGTCTCTCCTTGTCGTAGAAGACATGGGATCCAATGAAGTCCAATCGTGACCCGCCATCCCTATCTGGAAAGATCTGGTATAGAAACTGGGAGTACTTCCCGTCCTCGCTTAGCCGTGTATTTGTCCAGAAGAGGCGCTCTGGGAAGAGCCTGACAAGCCTCTTTCTCGTGACTTTCTTGTCCCCTTCGAGGATCGTATCCGTGAGGATAAGAGTCTCTTCATTTATTCTCGTGACCATCCGTTTGCCCTTCTCGCCCATCAATGCAACATCCTCAGCCTTATAGTCAGTACACCATCGGTATACATCTTCAGCCGGGAATCCGAAGCTTTTGCTGAATCTATAATGAACCGTATATGATGCCATGTGATGGATTTTGTTTCTTCTAGCATTAAAGACAATCCCTCTCCATTAGGAAGGTACGTCCAAATATATTGGAGTGAAGGGGCATAAAGGCAGTTTAACTAAATCAGGCTTGAATTGCTGGCGGCGTGCCCGTTTTATTTACGCCTTCCTAGGTCTAGGTAGCCGAGATCCAATGCCTTATTTATGAGGACAGGCACAGGCGCCTCCCAGCCCCGAAGAAACCATCGCCTTGACCAAAAATCATTTCTTTAGGATTAGGAGAGTGATTTCTAATGTTCCCTGTGAAAGATATTGTCGAACGGAGGAGTTTCCCCTACATCACCGTGGCGCTCATATGCATCAACACCATGGTCTTCATCATCAGCCTCTTCGACTTCGAAGGCACAATATACACCTACGGGTTCATCCCTGCCGATGCATCCCTCTTGACTGCATTCACGTGCATGTTCCTCCACGCAGGTATAGATCACATCTTCGGCAACATGTGGTTCCTCCTGATCTTCGGTGATAATGTTGAGGACAGGTTCGGTCACATGAGGTTTCTCTTATTCTACCTCGCTACAGGATTCGTGGCGACTTACGTTAACTATCTTGTCGATCCGAGCTCCAAGATCCCAACCGTGGGGGCATCAGGCGCGATCTCAGGGGTGATGGGCGCATACATTGTCCTATTTCCGTATGCCAAGGTCCACACACTGCTCGGGTACTACCTGACCACCCTACCTGCCTTCGTTATGCTGGGCTTCTGGTTTCTCCTCCAGCTCTTCTTCGGAACCTCCAGCCTCTTCGGCGGGGACGGGAGCGGCATAGCCTACTGGGCCCATATTGGCGGCTTTGTTGCAGGCGCTCTCGTATCCGGACTTTACAGGGTGTCGGTCCGCAGATAGGCTAGCTCAGGTTAACGGGAGCTAGTAAAGCAAATAGACCGCCAGTAAACTTTGCAGCCCATGCCCGTCCGGAGTTGAGTTTTTTGAGACGGATGTCAACATCTCATGGCTCTGCTGAGAATTATAAACTTAAAACAGCGGATGCGCGTTATACTCAAGTGGAATCCATTATGAGCATCTGTTTTGATCTCCTGAGCAGGACTTTTTCATACAGATTCCCAACCAAGATCGTCTTCGGGATAGGATCGATCTCACGCCTGACCGAGGAGCTGAAACGATTCAAATTCGAGAAGATCTTAATGGTCTCTGGTCCGAAAGTGAGCAGGACTGAGGCATATTCTGTCGTGAGGAACTTCGTAGAATCCACAGGTGCTAACCTCGCCGAGTTCACGACGACAGATGCAGAACCAGATGTCCCCTTACTCAACTCGCTAGCCAGTATCGCGAGGGAGCAGCGGCCCGAGATCGTCATAGGGGTCGGTGGCGGCAGCTCGATGGACCTCTCCAAGCTAGCCTCAGCACTGTCCGTAAATGGGAAGGATCCCATAAGTTACTTCAAAGGTGAGCCAGTTCCCATCAAAGGTCCGCCGATAATTACCATACCTACCCTAGCCGGTACGGGTTCCGAGGTGACTCCCATCTCAGTTATCGTGGAGAATGGTGTCAAGCTCGCCCTCGTAGACCATAACCTGTTCCCATCCCTCGCCCTCGTCGACCCATCACTCTCTCGTGGCGCAGGACCTGAAGCCACTGCCTCAGCTGGTATCGATGCTCTCTGTCACGCGATCGAGTCGATGATGTCAGTCGATTCTAACCCCGTCAGCGACGCCCTCTCAACACACGCGATAGAGCTCGCTTGCAGCTACCTGGAGCGTGCCTACTGCAACGGGGGAGATCTAGAAGCGCGGGCTGGCATCTCTGCAGCCTCAGTCCTTGCGGGCATGGCATTCCAGGCAACAGGTTTGTGCTTGCCCCATGGAATCGCATACACTTACGCCGTGAAGCGTTCCTTGCCCCACGGGTCCTCTGTCTCCATAGCGGAGCCCTACGTAGCGATATTCAACGCCCCCGCGATACCTGGGAAGATCTCAAGGATCGCGCGGGCAATGGGGGTCGACACATACGGTCTCTCAGCATCCGACATCGGGCTCGAGGTTGCGTTCAGAATCCTCGACATCACGCAGACCTTGTCTCTGCCACAGACACTCGAGGATCTAGGCATCGGAGAGCATGAGATCGAAGCCATGGTCGACGACCTTATTACCAACCATAGGCGTTTCATTATCAAGAACCCGCGGAAGCCTTCCAGAGACGAGCTTATCGACCTATACACGGATATCTTGGAGGGGATTTAGGATGAACCTGGACTTAGTGATCGCCTATGGATCCGCAGCGGAGCAGTTGGCGAGAAGGACTGCCCAGTTGTCTGGTGCCGAGGTTGTGGAGGTGAACCGTAGGTTGTTCCCGGACGGGGAGCAGTACGTGAAGGTCTCTGGCGAGGTGAAAGGGAAAGATGTCGCAGTATTCCAGTCCTTTGCCTTCCATCCAGACACGCTTCTCGTAGAATACGCGCTGATAGTGGACGCCCTCAAGGGGATGGGGTGCAGTCGCGTCATTGGCGTCCTTCCATACCTAGCCTATGCAAGGCAGGACGAGCGGTTCAATAGGGGGGAGCCCCTCAGTGCACGCGTCTTCGCGAGTCTGATAGAGGCAACAGGCACCGACGAGGTCTTCACTGTGGACATGCACCTCCACAGGTTCCACGAAATCAGAGAGGTCTTCAGCATCCCTGCATCAAACCTAACTGCCATGCCCCTCTTAGCCGGGCATTACCTGGAGAAGGGAGGCTCTCCAAACGCTCTTGTTGTGGGACCAGACTCCGAGTCCAGGCAGTGGGCATCGAAGGTGAGCGAGTCCCTCTCATCCGAATGCGTAATCCTCGAGAAGGAACGCTTGGGCGACAGGCAGGTCAAGGTCTCTGAGCTGCGCGGCTCCAACCTAGGCTCAGCCGTGATAGTGGATGACATGGTGAGCACGGGCAGGACTCTCCTCGAGGTGATAGGAAAGCTTAGGAGGATTGGGATAGAGCGGATCGACGCCATAGCCACACATTCCCTTTTGGTCGAGGATGCCTTCATCAGGCTCAGGGATGCAGGTCTAGCCTCACTAATAACGACCGACACGATTGAGAATCCCCACACTAAGGTTTCTGTTGCCCCGCTACTCGCCCGCACCCTGCTCGAAAAGTACGGGGGGCGGGGATGAGGCAGCCAACCTTTTTATAACTTCATCGTTTCAGGTGATTTGGGTGCCGGATTTTTGGTTGATGTTGAACTGCTCAGACTGGCTGAAGATATAAAGTTAATGAGGATCAGGGGAGCGGCGGAGATAGGTAGGGCAGCCGCCTCTGGAATGAAGCACTACGCCCTCTCCTCCAAGGCTCCCGATGCCGCGTCCTACATTGATGGACTAAACGAGGCGTACAGAGTTCTCCTCAACACGAGACCGACCGCGGTCTCTCTTGCGAACTCTTTGAACTACATACGCCACAGGGTGCTCAAAGCACACAAGGAGGGGGCAACACTGGAGGTGCTTAGGCAGGTCACTGTAGAGGCAAGCGATGCCTTTGTGGCGACGTCGTACAGCGCAGTGAAGCGGATAAGCGAGTTTGGTGCCAGACGAATTAGGAATGGTGATCTGATCATGACGCACTGCAACAGCTCTGTCGCCATATCGACCCTGCTGGAGGCAAAGCGGTCTGGGAAGGAGTTCTCCGTGATCGCTACCGAGACTAGGCCTCGGTTCCAGGGGCGGATTACTGCAAAGGAGCTGGCGGAGAAAGGAATCCCTGTCACCCTAATCGTCGACTCTGCCGCGAGGTATTTCATGCCCAAAGTGGACAAGGTAGTCGTGGGATCAGATGTCGTTACCGCGAACGGGGCGGTCGTGAACAAAATCGGGACATCGCTTATAGCCCTCGCCGCCAAGGAGGCGCGCGTCAGGGTATATGTCTGCGCAGAGACCTACAAATTCAGCCCCTCCACGGTGATGGGCGAGCTGGTGGAGATTGAAGAGCGACCCCCCACCGAGGTAGTTCCGGAGGAGGAGATCCCGCTGCTAGGGAATGTAAGGATTGCTAACCCTGCTTTCGATGTCACCCCTGCTGAGATGATTGACGCCATCATAACCGAGCGGGGTGTAATACCCCCTCAGGCTGCAATACTCATATTAATGGAGGAATTCGGGTATAGGATAGGCGAGGAGTATTTTGGTAAGGTATTCGTTGAGGAGGAGGGCGTTTAATGGGATCAAGTGGTGAGGATAGGCAGGGCATGTACATAGACGAGCTCTTCTTTGCCACCCCGGAGTCAATAGACCCTGAGAGGAACATAGTGGCTAAATACTACGTGGAGAGCGGGATGGACCTCAAATCGTCTGGTATTGCCATCGCCACAGAAGAGTCGATCGGCACCTGGACTGAGATAACGACCACGAACGACTGGGTAAGGTCCAGGCTGCCGGCAAAGGTTTTCAGGACTGAAGGATCGAATGGGATTGGTCACGTCTGGGTCGCCTTCCCTCTGGATCTCTTCGACCTAGATACTAGCGGGATAGCCAATGTGCTAAGTATGGTTGCGGGTAACCTCTTCGGTCTCTCGGCACTGAAAAATGTCCGTCTTGTCGACATTGAGTTCCCGAGGACCGTTACCGACATGTACGCGGGTCCCAAGCTGGGGATAGATGGTGTAAGGGGTCTTGTCGGAACCGAGGGGAAGAGGCGACCCCACCTTGGCACGATAGTCAAGCCTAAGGTCGGGCTGAGCCCTGTTGAGACCTCGAGAGTTTGCTACGAGGCCGCGATTGGAGGGGTCGACTTCATAAAAGACGATGAGACGCTGGTCAACCAGAAGTTCTGCCCCCTCGAGGAAAGGGTGGTGCGCGTAATGGAGGC
>JASFYL010000024.1 GCA_030055575.1 Thermoproteota archaeon
GAAGCAGGGAGGCAGCATCTCGGACAGCCAGCTGGTTTATGGTGTCATTGTCGATAAAGAAGTCGTACACCCAGGGATGCCGAAGGTCGTTGAGAATGCCAAGATAGCCGTACTAGACACACCGCTCGAGATAGAGAAGACAGAGTTCGATGCCGAGATAAGGATAACTGACCCAGCCCAGATGAAGAGCTTCCTTGAGGAGGAGGAGAGACTCCTTAAGGACATGGTCCACAAGATCAAATCAGCCGGTGCCAACGTCGTCCTGTGCCAGAAAGGAGTCGACGATATTGCACAGCACTACCTCGCCAAGGAAGGGATACTCGGGCTGAGACGCGTCAAGAAGTCGGATATCGAGAAGGTCGCGAAGGCGACTGGTGCTAGGATCATCACCAACATCGACGACCTCACTCCAGCCGACCTTGGGGAAGCCAAGATCGTGCAGGAGAAGAAGTTCGGCGAGGACAAGCTCACGTTCATCGAAGGATGCAAGAACCCCAAGTCGGTCAGCGTGCTCATCAGGGGAGGCCTCATGAGGGTTGTGGATGAGGCTGAGAGGACGCTGCACGATGCTCTCTGCGTTGTGGCAGACGTAATCGAGGATGGAAGGATCGTTGCCGGGGGCGGAGCTCCAGAGCTAGAGATAGCGAAGCACCTTAGGGAGTACGCTGCGAGCATTGGAGGAAGGGAGCAGCTGGCGATCGAGGCATTCGCAGACAGCCTTGAGGCGATCCCTAGGACGCTTGCGGAGAACGGAGGGATGGACCCGATCGATGTACTTGTCGAGCTGAGAGCGCTTCATGACAGGGGAGAGGTCTGGGCAGGAGTGAACGTCCGCGAGGGCAAGACCGGAGACATGCTAAAGCTTGGGGTCGTAGAGCCTCTGGCGGTGAAGACGCAGGCGATCAAGTCAGCTGCAGAGGCAGCAGCCATGATACTGAGGATAGACGACGTAATCGCGTCCTCAAAGACCAGCACCCCGAAGACTCCCGAAAAGCCTAGCGAGAGCGGGGCTGGGGCTGGAGAGGACTAAACTAAGCTAAGCGGCAAACCCCAATTTTTTAATTTTTTCTGTTTTTTCCTCATTATTGCACAACTGGCAGAAGTGCAGGAATAAGAGGATCCTTCCCCCACGTGATTGTGGTGGAAATGAGTTGGGCGCCATCGTGATTACTGGGACCCCAGGGGTCGGCAAGACAACAGCAGCAAGGGAGCTGGCGAGGCGCGATGGATATAGGCTTATCGAGCTCAATAAACTGGCTAAGGAGGTCGGTGCAATCTCCGGGGAGGATGTAGAGAGGGGCGCAGCGCTAATCGATGAAGGTAAGCTGAAGACAAAGCTAAGGGAGATCTTGAGGGGGGGTGATGGAAAGTTTTTGATCGAGGGCCACTATGGCGAGATAGTCCCCCCGGCTTTTGTCGAGAAAGCGGTTGTAATGAGGCTGCATCCCAAGGTGTTGAGGCAGCGGCTAGCAGAGAGGGGCTATTCACCTTCTAAGGTCAAAGAGAATGTCGAGGCAGAAGTTTTGGACTCCTGCCTGATCGGTGCAGTCGACGCATTCGGGCAGGAAAAGGTTTTCGAAATCGATGCTACCAACCTCGGGGTGGCGGAGGTTGTCGAAAAGATCAGGGAGGCTATAAGTGCAAAGGGGGGGAACGTCGGAGTGATCAACTGGGTTGAGCTGCTCCAGAGGGAGGGATCACTCCAAGAGTATCTCGGGTAAGGGTGCGGGCGCTGCTGATCAAGGGATCGGGGTAAACTCGGACGAAGAAGTTTCCTGACCTGTTCGGGAGGCAGACTATCGCCTCGCCTACGGATAGGAGCGGCATGGCGCCGATCTGCGCTTCACTTAGCGAGGTAGCGCCTGAGAGCAATTTGAGGTCTTCTCCAGACCTGATAGCGTGTATGATCCTGACGGCGGTGTTCTTAACTACATCCTGGGAGACCGAGGACGGAAATTGGGACACCACGACGACGCCTTCTCCGAACTTCCTCAGCTCGGCGAGTATCCTCTCCCCAATGGTCATGGGATCCTCGGGGCGTCTAGGCGGGAATACATTCTGCGCCTCCTCTATGAAGAGTACGTGGCTCAGGCAGGGCTGCTCACCCCGCTGGACGCAGTGGTCGTAGACCATCTTCATTAGTATGTTGGCGTACACCATCCGGTTGTTGACATCCTTCAGCCTTGTCAGGTCGATGGACACGAGTCCTTGGAAGATCTCCTCCCGCGGTAGAGAATCTAAGCCTGCTAGCGCGAACCCACACGCGCCCTCTGTGAACGACTTTAGCCTTCGCATCAATGCCATTCTGGTTTCGTGATCCCAGCTGGAACGCATTGGGAGGAGGCTCAGTTCTGCTATCAGATCAGATAGTGTCGGGGTCATCTTCGACCTATACGCAGCCTTGAGGGCTTCCCTGAACATATAGGACTGTGGTGGGGTAAACCGGAATACCTGCGCGAACACGTCAGTTATGAATTCTACTTGGAACCCCAGATCGCTGGAGCTGAAGCCAGCAAGCGGGTTTATAGTCAGCCCACCTTCGGAGCCAGGGGTGAGGACCCTGCCCCCCGCGTCCTCTACCACGGAAGAGTGTTCACCGTGCCAGTCCAATATCAGTACAGAGGTACCCATCGAGTACAACCTCAAGGCCAGGCTGATCGCAGTCGTGGATTTTCCGCTTCCCGTAGCCCCGAATATGGAAACATGACGCCGGAGGTCCTGGAGAGGTATGCAGAGGGGGGCAACCTTCTGTCCCCTTGAGTAGACCGTCCCTACCAGCAATCCCCTATCTGGTACAGGAGGGGGCTCTGAGGTGATCAATGAAGAAGGATCTGGGCGATTCGGCGGCGGGGGGGCGGCGGATGGTGGTTGTTCACGCGTCCAGTGTATCTTCCTCCTCACATTCGACAGTGAGTGCGGTATCGGGGAAGAAACGAGTAGTTCCAGATCCTCTCGGTCGAGCCTCTGAGTGTGGGCTCCAGGAAACACAAGTCCGACGATCCCTTCCATCTGTCGCGCCATCTGCTCTGCCCTCTCTTTGGGGGGATCTGACTCTCGACCAGAGCTCCAAGAGAGCAGGAGCGCCTTCCTCTCCGTTTGGGAACTGGGGGAGGATGACTCCGGCACGGAGTAGAGGATGTAGGCGGAGGGCGTGCCAAATGAGCTTATGGCATCAGCGAACCTGCAGAGGCGCTCGTATGCCATTTCTTTATCGTAGCGACCAGAGGCTTCTGACTGGGATAGGCTGACAGATAACCCGACCAAAGTGTAGCTCTTCCCCCCAAAGTAGAAAACAGGTACAGACGAACCAATCCTGAGCAAGGAACCCGCATAGGATCGGTTTTTGGCGAATGAGGATAAACAGAAGAGCACCAGGGTCAAAACTGCGGAGATCATGGCAGAAAGAGGCAAACCAAGGTGATCCTTCAGGACGAGGAAGCAGAGCACGGAGAGAAAAATAGAGGGAAGGATCAAGGAGGTCACCCTATCCTGAAGAACGAGAGGACCTGCTCGATGGATTTCTTTAGGTTCTCGATGAACTCGTTGCCATTGAAGATGGACAGGTCGAACGTGCCTTGGACTCCAGATAGGAGTCCGACGACGATTGACATGACCACTGTCAGCGTGACTATGGAGAGACCGAGAAGCAGACCCTCTTCGACGAGCGGAGATCCCCTTTTCCGGAAACCCCTGTTCAACCCCATTACCCCCATAACTGGTACTCCTTAAAAACCAGACGCCGCAGCTAGAACTAGTACAAGGTAAGTCAGGAGGTAAGACATGGACGAATAGAGAAGAGAGCGGGATCCGCTCGTGAATGGGAGGGCCTTAGTAGGCAGGTATGAGCAGACCAGTGCCAAGGAATAGGAGACCAAGAACGAGCTCATATCGAAGCGGAAGATCGACTCAATGTTTCCTGAGGGGGGAATTCGGTTATCTGTAAAGAAAGACTCCAAGAGGGGCGAGGCGAACGCGATAACGGCTAGCGAAGCAGAAGCGATTACGGAAAGCAGCTTGAACCGCATTGAGATGACAATCAGCTTCGCGTCTAGCTCCCCTTTCAACTTGTCCCGCTCATCCCGAAGCCTCACATATAACCTGATTCTCTTCCCTGCTGACGCAGCGTCGAACTCGAGTAGGGCAGAAAGAGCCTCGAATAGAGCTCTTTCAGATGGCATTTTCCTAGACAAGTAGCGCATCACCGCGGGCAACGGCCTCCCGTCCCTCAGCGCCTGGAGCGCGCCCGAGAGCGGCTGCTCTTTTTGGGCGAATGGGGTACATGAATTGAGAAATGCCTCGCGAGGAGAGGTCGATCCCAAGCGCCTGGCAAAGGCGAGGAGGAGGGCACTGTCCACTACCTCTTTCTTTTGCCTCGAGATCCCCCTGGCATGTATCGCGATGTCCAGAGGTAAAAGTACGGCGGCGAAGGTCAGTATATTCCAGACGGAAAACCCGCAGGCATCGGCAGATGCGAGTGCGAGGAGGGACGAAACAAAGACCGCCAGAGGATGCGGCAGCGACAACTTCAATGAAATGCCTCCTCCAGCTCCCTAAACCAGATGAAGATCGCCTCCAAAGATAATGAGAGTGTGACCACCATGAGGGGCGAGAGCACCGTAGGGACGAGTCTCCAGACCGACATCACCATAGAGACCCCTATCGGGAGGATGGTGGAGACTGCCACCAGCAGCGAAAGTATGTCGTCTACCCCCAAGATTTTCGAGTGTAACTCCGAATGCCACTCAGATATGACCTGCGTCAAGTCCCCTTCCCTCCCTTGGACCGCTGACCAGACCCATCCAGGAGATGAAGCGTCTCCACGGAATACCTGTAGGACTGCCTTCTCGGCAGGGGTGCCGCTCCTCATAAGCATCACTGCCTTCCGGAAGCGTTCAGAATCTCTCCCATTCCCCTGAGATGCCCTGCGCGCGGCGAGACCGACATCTCCAGTCCCGAGCAATACTGTTGAAAATACATCAAAACACAACGCCGAGTCGAGAATGCGCCTGATCCCAGAGCCCTTCAATACAACCTTAGGAATCGCCAACAATCCGGCGAAGGATGCCACGGGTAAAGCTAAACAGACGAATAAGGGGACCGACCCCCACAAACCTGCAATTATTGAGAGGGATGTTGACAGAATCAGGAGGTTAATGAGACCGAAAAGAACCGAAGTGCCATTAACCCCTTCTATGTTGATTCGATCATACCCCAACACGCTTGAGACCCGGTCGAGCACACTCACGGGAAGAAGTGGTCGGGAGGAGAAGGCACAGAAGAGGCTCGATCCGAATCCCATCAAGCGATCTCCTCCTTGAGGTGTGCTGTCTCGCTGGAAACAGACAGCGAGACCTCCTCGAGTGGGGCAACCGGTTCGGCTCTTCCAGTGCCGTCATCCCACAAAAATAGGTCGTGGAGTGGAGGGATCTCCTGTGCATTCCCTCTCGCTATTTCTGAAATCCTGACCAGCCTGCGCGAGAAGTTCCCGGAGGTGTCGAACCGCCTCATCTGGATGAGAACCCCCAAGTCGGAAAGAGCCAACACCGGCACACGGTGCTGGTGGACGAATCGTTTCAGCAGTGCCTCCCCTGACCCCGCGTGAACCGTATGTATGCACTTTATCCCTGATGCCAGTAACTGGAATAGCGCCTGGCTGTCGGAGGGCGAAAGAACCTCCCCGAAGAAGACATAGTCCGGAGACTTGTGAAGTAGGCTGTCGATGGTCTCCCTCCTCCTATCGATAGCGTCCTGGGTGCCAGTGGCTGCTAAAAGCCGAACCTGATGCTTTCCATATCGACGCTGAGAGACATTCTCGGCGATATCAGACTCGATCGAGTACTTCCTCCAGTGGGACGGAGTCTCTAGATCAAGCGCTATCGCGAGAGTGGTCTTTCCTGACCCGCTCTCCCCGTATATCGTGAAGCTGCTGCCAGATTTCAGTTTACCCAAGAGGAACGATGCCGCCTCTCGAGTCAAAGTTCCTTTATCTACGAGGCTCTTGATGTCGATGGGAGAATTGAAGAACTTACGCACGTCGACAGAGGCACCCTCAAACGACAGGGGAGGTATGTCTGAGGATACGCGGATATGGAAGTCGCGTGTCCTTATAGACGCCCTCAAAGATGGACGGAGATAGTCAAATCCCCTCCCAACCGAAGAGGATGAGAACGCCAGGAAACGTTCCAGTGTCCCTCGACCTGCCCACACCGACGAGTCGCAGCGTCCGAGCTCCCTGTGGTCGATATAGGCAAATGAGCAAGGCGAGTCCACGTAGAACTCGCCTATCTCCTCGTCGGTTAGAAGAGGAAGCAGCTCCAGCAAACCGACGGAAGCATAAGCGATAAAACTCTCAACGGGTTCGCCTACCTTGCTCTCCTGGAGAAAAGCCCTCCTCTCCTCCAACACTTTGCCTAGTTCAATTGAGAAGGGAGGTTTCATGGAGCTCTTTTCATGCGCCCTGATCGCTTTGATGAGGCGGTACCCTCTGAGGCGGTCAAGCACAGAAATGCGGTCTAGCACGGGCGTGTACGTGGTCCTGCCAGAACGGCTGAGGACATAGACAGCGTATGAGCCGAAGCGGTAGGCCAAAGTTCCCAATGGAGGGATCGACGGAGGCAGGATTTGGGGACGGAGGGCGAAGGACAGTGCCCCGCTCTGGAGCTTAACTGTTGGCAACTGCTGGAGCTCCCCGCACAAACCGCAGAAACGGCACCTTATGCCTCGCTCGTGAGAGAGCTCGCGCCGCACGACCCTGTGCAAGTCTACCACAGGCAACTCTCCGGAGAGAGTCAGCTTCCTAGCGGTATGACAGGCCTTAGCCTTTTTTGAGACGCGATCCAAGCAAACCTTAAGGTCTTTGCACAGCGCTATCAGCAGGCGGATCTGGTCGTATGTATACAGGTAAGTTACCTTCCCAGTCATGGCGCAGAGGGTCCCCTTCTTAGGGGGGTCGGAGGCAAAGACTTGGAAAACGGGGAGCGAAATCCTGGGAGAGGCATTCTTATAGATCTTGAGGGAACATTCTCTCAATATCTTCTACCTTCTTCGATACCAAGCAGATGGAGTATTCGAGGAGGGCTATACGCTCCTCGAGCCTCGCCACGGGATCGGTTTCCAGCCCTGAACGCCTTTTTATGCCATTACAAAACAGTCTGGTCACCCCAAATAGAGGATTGCTTAAAAGCGCAGTGGCTACACGGCACGGCAAGAAGTGACGTACTTTTATACCTGCGATCTAAGCGTGGTGACTTATGCCCTCTCGTATGCTCACCTACGGAGGGGCTCTCTTGCTCTGGCTCTTGATCTCCACGGCAGTGGGGGAGGAGAGCATAAGGGCGTGCCTCAAGACCATACGCCCTCCTGAATTCGAATTGGAGGGGTTGCTCGAAAGGACTGCAGATGAGCTCTCTAACAGCGGGAAGTTCGAGGTGAACGCATCCAATATCCTGGAGGTGATCAGGGACGTACGATAGGGAAGTTGAAGTCCTGTTGTTGGTACCTCTGCTTCTCGTGATCATTACAATCGACTTTGTGGCATTTGACCACCTCAAAGAGAACATCGATCTGCTCGATGCCGCACAGGAGAGGCTGAACGAGACCTTCGACTGGGAGATGAACCTCACAGACGGGGCGTCGGGCAACCCCTACCCGAGGGAGTTTTACCGTGGCTAAGGGCAATACTGCACTGCTAGATGCTTTGGGTGCTTTTCTGGTGTCGATCGCCCTCATAGCCGTCGTCTCAATCGGGACGGGTCGTCCAGACATTGGTGCAAGAGCGGTCGAGAGGGAGTCCCTGAGGCAGGAGATCTATCGAATAATATCATCCGGAAATGCAACCACACTTCTGAACAGGTGTTTTGATGAAGGCACGGTTGAAACTGGATCGGTGTTGTTAACGCTCCACAAGCCCATTGGTGATACTACTTTCATAACATTCTTCATGAGCAGAGACGGAGGGACAACGACATTCTATATAACAAAAAAGGAATGATCCTACTGATTAGCGAGGCAATCATCCTCCTCCTTGTAGTCAATGGTATTTTGACTATTGCTTCATTGCAGGGGAGGCTCGAGGAGGAGACTGAGGCGGTCGACCTTCTTAAAAGTCTTGAATTCTCGTCCTACAACGCGCTCTTCGACCTATGCTGGTTTCTGAAATCTAACACTGATGGAACGCCCGAATTGGTGGATGAGGAGGTGCTCAATTTGAGCTGTCGTTGGTGCGAAACGGTATGTGGGTGGGGATGTACGACGATCCAAGGCGTGAGGATGATGGCGAGGATCGATTCTATCTCGGTGGAGGCATATGATGGGCAGTCTTTAGATACATATCAGATGCGTTACATAGGGCGCGATGGGAACGAGCAGTGGTTCATCTCAGGGACACTCATTGTTGAGTTCTGGAAGGAGGGACCCCTCTTCAGCGCGACCTACGAAATAAGGATTGCTGTCTGATTAGGATAAGTACTAAAAAAGGAGGGGCTTAGGCATGGGCAACCAAAGATCCGCCATGTGAAGCCCCATTATGCAAGAAGATCGTTGAGAGGTGGCTCCGCAGCGTATACTCTGCTATCCCTATGTCCTTTGAGAATTGGGATTTTGTCACTATACTCTCTCTTGACCTGGATCTTGCCATCATTTCATTCGCAACGAAAACAGCTGAAGCTGCAAGTAGGTAGGGGTTCTTGCCAGACCTGCGAGGCGGGGGGAGGCTGGTCAGCAGCATCCTCGAAGTATCGCATAAAGACCGGAAGTATTCCTCCGGTTCGAAGCCGATCAGACGCACCCTTACCTCTATATAAGGGGATGCGCGAAGCTTTTCAACGATCCTCCCTACATAGTCCTCAGATTTGCGGAACGTCTTCTTGAACGGTATGAAGAGGGAATGGAAGCTCAGATTCTTGGCCAAAACTCTTCCAGAGATACGGTAACCCCTTCGCTTGAAAGCCTCCACGAGCTCAGACAGCTTCACAGGAGCCCGCTCCCCCAGCTCTCTTGAGACAGATGCCAGACAGACCGCCATTAGCATACCATAGCTGCTGTAGGGATTCTTCAGCTTAGAAAGGAGGCTGTCGAAGAACTGCAATGTGATCTCTATTGCCTCTTCCGGAAGGGCGAGGTCTTTTGCGATCGACTCCAGATCTCGCTGTATCCGGCTCATATCAAAACATGAACCGTTGTAAGCAGATTCTTGGAGGCGTTTGAGGCGGTTGTACTTGGTTTGTTCTTTAGCGCGAAGGCGTCTATTTCCGGCGTCTGTGAAGAGCGTTGAGCTTTTGGAGATCAGGCTACCAAGGCGCTGCTTTTTCCCGGGAAGCGGTTTTTGTGCGGCTCCCAAAGTATGAACAAGCCCACACTCGACGCAGACTAGATCGCCAGTTCTGTCTGAGATCAAGGCACCTTTGCATTCATCGCATCTCATTACCACATACCACCAAAAATGTTTTGTTCGGATTGGAACCGAAAGGGCGATCGGGTTGTGCTCCTTTAAGGCTTCTCAAAAAAGACTTTCCGCTACTAGGGCACTGGGATCCGCTGGACCTCCTCCCCCTTGCTGCCAACAGGATCCTCTGTTGTGGTAGATAGGGTGGGTGTGGCGAAAGTGAACTGGATGGGTGTAGCGCTTAGTCGCAGGCGAATTATCTCAGTACGTCCGGAACTGATTATTCCGTCTATCCTGCTGCAGATACTTGCACTATATTTATAATTTATAAAATATTTAAGGGTGGGTAGGTGAGCGAAAATGAGTGTTGCTGTAGGTGGGCGCAAGTTCATAAGCGAACTGAATGGATTCATTGACAAGCCAGTCAAGATCATCACGGCGAGAGGCGCCGCTTATGAAGGAAAACTGATTGGGTTCGATTCCTCGAACCTCAGTGTCTGTCTTGAGGATGCGACTGTAAACAAGGAGAAGTTTGCCCGGGCGATCATAAGAGGAGAAGCGATCTCGGAGATCCTTCTCAAAGAGAAGCCTTTTGACATGAAAGGACTCTCTGAGAGGCTTCAAAAGCTATTCCCCAACATGGTGAAGTACTACGAGGACGCAGGATTCATAACCGTAATGGAGAGGATAAGGGTCACGGCTGAGGGCGTCGAGGGAACGGGTCCCATGGTGGACAGGGTCAAGAAAGTATACGAGCAGTACTTGCTAGAGCAGAAGGGCGCCTAACACCCATTTTTTATCGGACGGAATTATTAATGGTCTTTGAGATCGAGGAACGCGACCTTGCAGGCAGGACGGGCGTCCTCAAGACGAGAAGGGGAGAGGTGGAGACGCCCTGCCTGATGCCAGTCATCAACCCAGTCAAGAACTTGATCTCCCCCCGCGAGTTGAAGGAGAAGTTCAGGTTTAAGATGATAATCACCAACGCTTATCTGATCCTTAAGCATTTCGGCAAGGATGCGCCAGATGTCCACTCGCTGACAGGGTTCGAGGGTGCGATTATGACGGACTCGGGGGCATATCAGTTACTCATTTATGGAGGGGTCGAGACAAGCCCCCAAGAGATAGTGGAGTTCCAGGAGAAGATAGGGAGCGACATTGGGGTGATATTGGATACCCCGACAGGCGGTTTCGCAAGTAGAGCCGATGCCGAGAGGACAGTGGAGGAGACGATCAGGAGGGCAAAGACTAGCTTTAGACTGAGGAAAGACCCCACTATGCTCTGGGCAGGTCCGATCCAAGGCGGGAAGTATTTGGACTTGATAAGGAAGAGCGCAAAGGAGATGGGGAAGATGGATTTCCATACGCACCCACTGGGAAGCCCTGTCCAGATCATGGAAGGGTACGACTATACAACGCTGGTCGACATGATAGTTACTGCCAAGCGGAACCTCCCCCCGAACAGACCGCTGCACCTATTCGGCGCAGGTCATCCAATGATGCTTGCGCTCGCGGTAGCCCTAGGGTGCGACCTCTTTGACTCTGCGGCGTATGCGCTCTTCGCCAAAGATGACAGGTACCTCACGACCAGGGGAACCTTCAGGCTGGAGCGGCTGAGCGAGCTCCCATGCAGCTGCCCAGTATGCTCCCAGCACGATCAGAAGGACCTGCTTGAGATGCCGAAGCTGGAGAGGGAGGAGGCGCTCGCCAGGCACAACCTGTACGCTACCGCTGCCGAGATGAGGGCGATAAGGCAGGCTCTCAGAGAGGGCGGGCTCTGGGAGCTCGTGGAGGCACGCTGCAGGACACACCCCAGGCTTTATGAGGGGTTCAAGAGATTGGGAAAGTACGCCAAGTACCTGGAGGAGAACGACCCAGTGGTAGGGAAGGGAGTGAGGGGAGTCTTCATCTACGACAGGCTCTCGCTCAGGAGGCCGGAGGTACTGAGGCATAGGCATAGGGTCGTAGAAAACTATGCAAGACCGCCTGGCAAGGACATTGGAGTCTTCATCCCCAACCCTCAAGAAAGACCGTTCGTGAAGTCGAAGGAGTATCAGGAGGCGAGGGCAATCCTCGAGGGTTCGCCATCCCACATCTGCTTCTACGGAGAGCCGTTCGGCGTAGTCCCGTCCGAGCTATCGGAGACATTCCCGCTCTCCCAGTACGAATACACGCCTGGGAGCGGGATTAACATCGTGGCCGAGATCAGAAGATTCATTGACGCGAATGCCTACAGGAAAGTCTACATCGTGGATCCCAGCGAATCGATCTTCCTAAAGGGGACAATCACACTGGAGTCGATAACCCAACTCAGAGGGCAACTCGATGAGAATCTTGCTTGACGCGCATGTGCACACGAACAGTTCCCCAGACAGCTCAATTACGCCAAAACAGCTGCTTGAGAGGATGAAGCTGAGGGGCATGAATGCTGTCGCGATCACGGACCACGACACGCTTGAGGGCTACAGGAGGGTAATGGACACAAGGGGTTTCTCGGAGTACATTGTGATCCCCGGGATCGAGGTATCTACCACAATAGGGGACCTCATAGTGTTAGGGATCCAAGAGGCATTCAACACCACCGACGCCTTCGAGGTCGCCCAGATGGCCAGGGAGCTTGGCGGAGTTCTCGTAGCCCCGCATCCGTTCGACTGGAGGAGAGCATCACTCGGGGAGAGGAGCGCCCTTCTTGGCGTTGACCTCATAGAATGCGCCAATGGAAAGTGTGGGAACAAGGAGAACCAGCAGGCGAAGGAGTTCGCAAAGGCGGTAGGGATACCCGTGATCGGGGGCAGTGACGCCCATGAGAAGCAGCAGATCGGGTCTGTACTGAATGTTATCGACTGCGACTGGGAAATAGATTCGCTCCTCGCAGCCCTTCGGCGGGGGGCTAAGACGATTCTGAGGCTAGGGGAGGGGGGCAGGGTTTAGGTAGGTAGATCGTTTCCTCAATATGCGAGCGCATAGTGGCGCAGGGAGCAGACTACCCTTACGTCCTCCCACAGTTGTCGCTCTTCTGGTAGCATGATCTTCTGGGTTTCAGATGTAGAGCGTGTGCTGATCCATCTTGCCCCGGTCTTGCCTCTGTTTGTTGAATTCCTGGATCTCCATCTCGATCCGCTGTGCATCTGTTATAAGCTGCGAGACATCCATGGTGAGGTGCGTTAGTCTGTTCAAGTTCTCAACGGCGACCGAGGCTGCCATAGGATCAGGTCTCGTAGGGTTCGCATATGGGAGAAGCGCTATTGCTGGGAAGTCATTTATCTCGAAATATGTGAGCATAACGGCCAAGGGACCCACGACGAAGAGCCCCTTCTCGAGGAGGGGGATGCCGACATCATCTTTGAACTTCTTTGTTACCGTGCAGCGTATTTTGTCAGCATCTGACGGTTTAAGGCGGCTATCAAGCCCCCCTATCAAGTATGAACTATAGAAGCCCTCGTTTATTGCCCATTCGGCGAGCGACTTTGAAAATGCCTGCCTCTCCTTAGGGTGCGGGGGAACGTTCGTAAGCACGAAGACGAAGTTCTCCTTCTTGTAGATCTCAAATGGGAGTGAAAGGCGCCTGTCCTCCATCGAGACGAAGGGGGGGATGCGGTCCGTCTCGATATACCCGATCAGTTCGGCGTTCAGTGATGTGACCGCATGTTTTACGGATATGAACCCCGTTGCGCCAAGCCCATGAAAACCCGTGACCAGTGAACATCCCTTGAGGGGAGACTTGTCGTTTACGTGGAAGGTAATTGCCATATCCATGACCTCTTTATCGATAAACATTTCTCATTAATAAATAGTGCCTCGCGAGGGAAATATTGACTAGTTTTTCCGCATCGAGCTGAGAAGCTTTTTAAGCAGGTACAAGTTTCTTTTGATCATTATTATGGAGGTCAAATCCAATTTGGTCAATGTGACAGTATTCGGTGCCGGGAGAGAGGTCGGGAGATCCGGGTTCGAGATAAAAGGGGAGAAGAGTAAAATCCTCCTCGATTACGGCATACTCGTTAAAGAGGAAAGACCCGCCTTTCCACTCTCCACATCTCCTAAGGACCTAGACGGGATAATCATAACCCACGCGCATTTGGATCACTCGGGAACCGCTCCACTCTTCTACACGTCGGAAACCCCACCCATATACATGACTGAGATAACCAAGCAGCTGACGGACATACTGATCAGAGATCTCCTCCACCTGTCGGCTTATTACATCCCGTTCGAAGCCCTAGAGCTGAAGACCATGCTTGAGAGCTGCAGGAGCATTGCGGAGGGCACATACAAGATCGGAGAGGCGGAGGTGAGATTTCAGAACTCGGGCCACATCCCCGGAAGCGTCAACGCGCTTGTCGAGATCGAGGGGAAGAGGATCTGGTACTCAGGCGACATCAATACTATCGACACCGCCCTCCTGACCCGCGCCGAACCGGAGCTTCCGGAGCTAGACATGGCGATCATAGAGAGCACGTATGCGATGGTGGATCATCTGCCGAGGGAGGAGTGTGAGAGGAAGCTGGTTGAGACTGCTACCGAAGTCGTGGAAGGGGGAGGGCTAGCGCTCATACCAGCATTCTCGGTAGGCAGATCCCAAGAGATCCTTTGCATCCTCCATAAACATGGATTCAAATACGATATCGCGATCGATGGGATGAGCAGAACCGCAACCAGGATGATAGCCGAATGCCCAAAAGAGCTGAGGGATCCAAGCCTCCTCAGAGAAGCCATGGCTAGGGTCAAGTGGGTTCAGGGGGAGAGGGACAGGAAAAAGCTCCTAGAAAAGAGGGGGGTAGTGATAAGCTCCTCAGGGATGCTCACTGGCGGTGCCTCTACGCGCTACATGGAGAAGATAAGGAATAGACCGAAGGACGCCGTGATTCTCGTCTCATACCAGATCCCAGGAACCCCCGGAAGGATTCTGATGGATGAGGGGAAATACGGACCACCGGGCGAGCTGAGGAAGGTTAAATGCCGAGTCGAATGGATAGACTTCTCCTCGCATTGCGGTAAGAGCAACCTCATGGAACTCGTAAAGTCCCTTAAGGGGAATCCAAAGATACTCTGCGTGCACGGAGAGGCAGAGTCTTGCACCGATTTCGCGGAGAGGATAAAGGAAGAGACTGGGCACGAAGCGTACGCGCCTACGATGGGAGACAGCTTCAAGCTCTGAAGTTTTAGATGTCCGATTGAAAATCCATCACATGGGAACAAATATTTTTTAAATATCGCTTTAATTTTTGGGGCTTGGTGAATCGATTGAGCAGAGAGGTCGAATCGATCAGGAAGATAGTCGCCGAACACACTCAATGGAGGGGCACGTGCCTAAACTTGATTGCTAGTGAGAATGTGGTCAGCAAGGCTGTCAAGGAGATGCTTATATCAGACCTTGGGAATAGGTATGCGATAGGCTTCTTGCACAACAGGTTCTACTCCGGCACGAAGTACATAGACGAGCTCGAGGGGATAACCACAGACCTTGCGAGGCGAGTCTTTGACGCCGAGCACGTCAATTATGTGCCAATATCAGGCACGATGGCCAACCTCGTCTTATTCAACTCGATGACCGACCCGGGCGATGTGGTCACCGCCCTCAGCGTGATCGATGGGGGGCACGCAAGCTTCAGGGAGTGTTCAAAGATCCACGGCGTAAGTCTTGTTCCTCTTCCCTTTTCTATGGAAGAGATGAACATAGATGTCGGAGAGGCCGAGAAGGTGATAGGGAGAGTGAAGCCGAGGATAGTGCTCCTCGGCGCTAGCGAGATCCTCTTCCCACATCCGATAAAGGAGATCAGGAGGATAGCCGACGAGATAGGAGCTATCGTCGCCTACGATTCTGCCCATGTGCTAGGGCTTATAGCTGGAAAAACATTCCAGGATCCTCTCAAGGAGGGCGCGGAGATCGTGACTGGAAGCACGCACAAAACCTTCTTCGGCCCACAGGGCGGAATAATACTCTGCAAGGGCAAGTATGCGAAGGAGATAGACAACGCAGCTTGGCAGCTGGTGAATAACCACCACATCCACAGGGTAGCGGGGCTTTCAGTCGCCCTTGCCGAGTTCCTAGCGTTTGGGAAGGACTATGCGGCCCAGGTCGTCAGGAACGCCCGGAGGCTCGCCGAAGAGCTGCACAGCATGGGAGTTCCCGTGCTCGGGGAGAAGAATGGGTTCACGCGCTCTCACCAAGTGATCTTCAGGGCGACCAACAACAACGGGGACGCAACCTCAAAGAGGCTAGAGGAGGCAAACATAATCACCACTAAGACGCCACTGCCTTCGGACAAGACTGAAGAGGACTGTTCCGGGGTGAGGCTTGGGACGCAGGAGGTGACGCGCCTGGGCATGAAGGAGGACGACATGGCGGAGGTAGCTAGGCTCGTTAAGAGAGTTGCGTTGGACAGGGAGAACCCGGCGTCTGTGCGCGAGGAGGTCAGGAGTCTGAGCTCCAGGTTCACTACGGTGAGGTACTCATTCGGAGAGACTGACGAAGCCTACAGCTACGTGGCCCTCTGAATTTGGGCCTATTTCTCAGCTATCCAGACCATCTCCTGTTTGTACGAGGTCAGCGGGCGGCAGTCGAAACCTCCGTACACCGCCCAACCTTTGAAGCCAGTTATCCTCAGGAGTAGCTCGAACTCCCGCTTGAATATCAGGGCAAGCCTCTGCGTCCCCTTCCAGTAGAGCTCTCCGTCCTTGTACAGAACGGCGATGGTCTCTATGGTCTGGTCGACTTCGTTCACGAAGTACGACCTCTGCCTGAGCACGTACTTTCCTCCGTCACTCACAAGGAGTTCCTCCGACTCCTTGTTCATGCCCATCAGCATCTCGAGGTCCGGGTAGAAGAAGTTCAGGATCAGTTTTCCTCCAGGCTTGAGGTGCCTGTAAAAGGAGCGCAGCGAGCTCATCTGCTCTTCCGGGGTGATGTTATATAGGAAGGACCTGAAAGGAACAATTATGAGGGAGAACTCTCGACCCAGGTCGAAGTTCCGCATGTCGGCTACCGAGACCTCAGGTTGGAGATTTAGGGCAGCTGCCTTCTCCCTCAGCTGGGCCAGCATCCTCCCAGAGATGTCTATGCCCTCGACATCTATGCCCTCCTTCAGCAGCTCGATGTATATCCTACCGGTGCCGCACCCGACTTCCAAGACCTTCCCTTGGACTTTTTTGGACTCCCTCACGTAAAAGTCGATGTCATCCCGGTAGTTTCCGTACATGATGTCATAGACTTCTGCCCACTGGTCATACTCGGTGATTTTCTGCGCCCCCTCTGGAGGTAGATATATTCTGGCAGAGAACTTAAGAATTTCTAAAGAGCAGGCGCACTTGTCAAGCTGACCAGCCACACGAAGATGGAGTCTTTGGGCGAGGTCGCCGAAGTCGTCAGGGGCCCGACGACGGGGTGCAACGGCTTCTTCATCCTCTCGAAGGAAAAAGCCAAGGAGTGGGGCATAGAGCCAGAGTTCCTCGTCCCGTGCGTATCTTCGCCCAAGAAGTTGAAGGGATTAGTGATCCGCCCCGAGGACGTGGACGAGTGCTTCTTCATGTGCGACAAGCCGAAGGAGGAGCTGAAGGGCACCAACGCGCTGAAGTACATCGAGTACGGCGAGAAATTAGAGGTCGAGGTGACGAGGGGGTCTAAGAGGGAAAGGAGGCGCCTGCCGGAGCTCGAGACTGTGAAGGGGCGGAAGTTGTGGTACTCTCTGCCAAGGTTGCCCATTCCCGACATAT
>JASFYL010000025.1 GCA_030055575.1 Thermoproteota archaeon
CGGTAGCTCAGCCTGGAAGAGCGCCCGCTTGGCAATGCGGGTAGGCATAGTAGCAGGAAGGCAGGCAAGCCCTTCCGCACCGGAGTGCGGGAGGCCACGGGTTCAAATCCCGTCCGGTCCACCAAAGTTGTAAATTTTGTAATTTTGCCTGTTCTAGTCAGGAAAAAGCCTTAGGAATTAACAAGATAATTCGTTCAGTGGAGATGTATAGAAGTATCTGGGGGTTATGTGCGTAGTAATACATTCGAATACCAGACAGATACTAAGAACACATACACAAAAGGGTTCGAAATGTGAAGACCTGTCGATGTATGACAATCAGTATGCATTAGTTCAAAGCAGTCTGATCAGCCAAAAGAACAATTGATCAATGTAAGAGAACGGGATTCTGTGCTTAATAATCTAATGATACAACTTTTTTATATAAAAATTTATATTGAATGAATGAATGAATGAATGAATGAATGAATGAATGAATATGGTGACGAAAAACGACTAAAAAAACAACGTTAATTCGGGCAATACTGCCCATATCATTGGTTGTTTTTTTATGTTTTCCGATCACATCTGCCTATACGACATACAACAATAAAGTACAGCTAGAATCGTACATAGTGAATACTTGGGGATGGAAGGTCGCTTGGCAGGACATTCCTGACGTTCGCATATGATGATGCAACGAACAAATTCATAACTAATCCACTACACACATTCTTTACATTTGATGGGGGGGCGCTGTGGCTCTTTTATTCCCATTTAACTTCAGCCATAGCGGCAACGGGAGATAGTTACTGCTATGCTTTGGCTTCTTTCGAGATGGGGGGCATCTGGAACAGCGTAATTGGATACCACACGATGACGGTCTCTACTACGAACACACCAGGATGCTTAATGACATATTACTTCAGCCACGCAGAGTATATAGGTGATGTAAGTGACATCGTCTACGATTTTATTCCCGTTGCACGTCTGATACTAGCATTAATATAACTAACTTTTTATTAAAATTATATGTATACCTTTCAAGATACAAAATGGCTATTATGAAAACCAACTTGGTGGTAATATGAAAAAGGATCCGTATCTGCTGGCTGCTGCCATAATGATAATAATAGGCATCACGATAACGATTTACCCTTTAGTAGGCTTCTACTTGAACATCTACATTAGGAGTTCCCATGGAATGACTCCTGGCAGTTCCTTTTTTACGGGGGAACCTTTCCCGAATCAATAAGCATGCCCGAAGGTTTAGGGAATTATGGATATGTGCTGTCAGTTGAATATCTTGGCGATGACTTGTTCCACATCAACGCAACGCTCTACGGATTCGTCAACGGAACGTTGTTTGCATCATCCTTAAATCCACATTTCCCTTTCCAACCGCACGGTACAGTTGTAATAGTTGAACAAAAGGATTTTAACGCAACATACTCATCTAGTAACCTACTCACCGTTCTTCTCCCCAGGAACGAAACGGTCTACTTTAACGGTCAAGAGTACGAAATATTCGCCCTCAACCGCTCCATATACCGACCATCTACGCTAGGCTTCCCGCGCATTTACACGATTCCGTTAAACCAGAGTCAGGGCGCAGTTGAGGCGATCCACTACGTAAGAACCGAGAACTGCTACATCGCCACCGGCGTTTATGAGAACATCACTTTTGTGACTCAGTTGTTTTCTGCCAACATCTCCGCTAATCAAGGATTGTGTAGCCTAACATACACAAGCATAGTTCCGGCTGACCAAGACTGGGCTTACGGAGCGACGTTCAATTTCAGTTTCCTTGCATTCCCAATTCCCATCGTTCTCTTCGTTGCGGGGTTACTTTTGTTGATTTTAAGAGCGAGGAGAAGCTGATGAATATACGCGCCGAACGTCTTTACAAAAAATTTCCGAAAGTATGGGCTCTGAACAACATTGATTTCAGTATTTCGACAGATAATTTGGCACTGATCGGTCCAAACGGAAGCGGAAAGACCACCTTGCTGTCGATAATTGCAGGTCTGAGGCGCCCGTCGGCAGGAAGGCTTGAGATCGACGGCATCGAACCCTACCGAGACAGGGAAGCTGCCTTCAACGACTTCTCATACCTTTTCGAAAAGCCGAAGATACCGCTCCGCGTCAGGGTTCGCGAACTGATCGGGATCCTCAAAGAGGAGGAGAACGCCAGCGAGGTGGAAAGGCTGTGCAAGGAGCTCGGCATAGAATCGTTCCAAGGGCAGAGGATCGGCAACCTCTCGAGCGGTCAGGCCCAGCTTTGCGGCCTCTTGGTGGCAATGAGCAGCACAAGGAAGCTGCTCATCCTCGACGAACCGTTCGTCCACCTCGACGCGTATCGTGCAACCATAGTACTTGAAAACCTGTCAAAAAGGAGGGGGCTGATAATAGCCACCCACTCCCCAGAGGAGGCGGAGGCGGTCTCGGACCATTTTGTCATAATGAACGAGGGGAAGATCATGTGGTGCGGGAATCATGACGACCTCTATCATGAGGGCGTATTTGAGGTGTTCCTGAAGGCTGCAGAGCTGCCTGAAGACACAATACTCGTGTCCAAGTTCGGGAGGAGCGCGCTCGTGAAGTCTTCAGAGGAGCGGCTAATGTCCCTTTACGCCGAAGGCAGGATCAACGGGTTTAGGAAGGCGGGGTTGAGGCATGTCTACGCGAAGAATTATCCGCGCGTTTAAATGGTACTGCAAGGGACTGTTCCCTTTTCCGATCTTCGAAATAGTATTGGTCACAGTGCTCCTCGGTCAGTACCTTGCGATTAAAAACATGGGTACGGAAGTCTTCGTTTCTGTGTCAAGCTTCCTGGCACTCCCTCTCTACGGTGTGACGATAGGGCTCCATTTTCTTAGGGACGGCAGAACAACCATCTTTGAACTCTCTCTGGTGAAGAGTCCTGTGGCGGTATTCTTGGGGCGATGCCTAGCGCTCATTGTCGGCATGGTACCCATAGCCATTGGAGACTATCTGCTGCTGCACTTCTTCGATGCCCAATCTCTATTTACACCATTGCTAGTCCTGCTTCTGACATACATAGCATTCACCATGTGCTCGAGCCTTCTCCAGGACAGTAAAATTGCAATGGTGGTGCTCTTCTCATGGGAGTTCCTGATGCCCATGGCAAGCTCGGTGGTGTTTGCCACCGCCGGGCATTACGGAAGAATAGATCCTGTGATGAGTGGCTTTCTTTACCTCGTGGCTCCACTTTATTCGAGCTCGTATGCTGTGTTGTTGGATCTCCCGCAGGTAACAGGGCTGATGCTGGCATCATTCGTTTCATTGGCACTAGTTACGACGGCTTTGGTGCTGTTCAGGAGGATGGAGTTCCAGTTCTGAAAGGCATGGCATCAACACCCGTCAGAGACAATGACGTACTTGAGGCTCACATAATCCTCTCAGGCACCGGAATACGGCATGCATTTAGAACGGAATCCTGCAGTCATTTATGTTGCTAACCAACGGTGAACATTTATGACCCAGAGAGAACCCTTCGGTTAACCATTTAGAAGCTCCTGGAGAAGGCGGACTGAGCTGGGCGGGGGCGGATAAGCTTTTTTAACTGCCCCGCGCTCTCTATCGGGCAGGGGCCGGTAGCTCAGCCTGGAAGAGCGCCCGCTTGGCAATGCGGGTAGGCATAGTAGCAGGAAGGCAGGCAAGCCCTTCCGCACCGGAGTGCGGGAGGCCACGGGTTCAAATCCCGTCCGGTCCACCAAAGAAATTTTCGATCCTTGTTGGATTCACAGTTGGAAAGAGTTTCATCGAATAAGAGAACTAATTTTCGGATGTATATCTATAAACAGGAATCCGAATGGGACAAAGGATTTTGTACTTAGCTACAAGAAACATCGCTCCAATGTACAAGGCAAAAAGTGCGGATCCCAAGCATTCATATAAATACGATCCATTGCGAGAGCACTCCGAGAAGGAACTTAACTTTCAGGCACACTATGAGAAGTGCCTTACAGAGCGAATTTACGCGACTTATGAAGCACAGACTTAACCATATTGGGGTTTAGTCATCTCTTTAAAGAGGAAACACAAAAGATCATATTAAGGAGGAAGTGCCACCATGGGATCCCCTGAAGCGCTAAAACTCTATAATCTTGCTGCGTCTCTAGCCGAGGCTCTCCAGCTAACTGAGAACGAGGCATCAGTTTATAGAATCGTAAGCGAAACATTCTCCGCTTCGGGCGATTGCTTTGTATTGATTTTCTCGAAATCACAGAATGACCTCAAGATAGAGGCGAAATCAAGGCACAAGGTTTTGAACGCAGTGGAATTCCCTGAGAGTGTACCATATGAAACGGTTCGAGCGTTATCTGATGCGGTTTCTGGGAAGACCAGACTCCTACCTTTGGAAGAGGTGCTAAGGGAAGTAGCTTCGACCACGGTGGTTACCAGGCACACGTCTACGAACAATTACTCAGTAGTAGCCATCCCCCTCAGTGTTGACCTCGAGGTAACAGGAGTTTTGTTGATTGGTGCTGCAGAAGCAGGAGGGGAGTTCGTTCCTCCTGCCCAACTCATCGCCAGGATCGTCTCAATGAATCTCGAACGTTTGAAACGATGGTCCTCGCCGGTCCGTCCCAAAGGCGAAGTGGAATGGAACATACAGTTGACAAGGACTCTGCTAAACACCGTGCCTGGAGGGGTATTTTTCAGGAACAAAGACTTCATTTTTGAGGACTGCAACAGGGAATTCGAGAGAATAGTCGGACTGCCCAAGGAACAGATCTTAGGAAAAACGGTCAACGAAGTACTTCCCGAAAATGCGCAATTAATCAAGCAGCGAGACCTAGAGCTGATCCGGGATGGAAGAGGGGTCCAGACGTGTCAGCTTGTCCTCAAGGTCGACTCCACGCCCAGGCACTATTTGGTCAAAAAATCACTTGTTCTGGACACAAGCGGTAGTCTTTGCGGCATAATAGGGGTTATCACAGACATAACGGAGCTGAAGTCAGCAGAAAGGGAACTTCAGACTTCTAAGGATCTGCTCAATGCGATTATCGAGTCGATCCCAGACCCCGTATTTGTATTGGACAAGAATAGAAAGGTGATAGCATGGAACAAAGCGATAGAGGAGATGACGGCGATCTCTAAAGAGTCGATAATGGGAAAAGACTACCGAACATATTCGCCCTTATTCTATGGAGAGCCTAGACCCCTCCTTGTCGATCTCTTATTCGAGAGCGAATCGGCATACGAGCGGCAGTATTCGCGATTCGAAAGGGGCTCCAACTGGGCGCTTGCCGAGGGATATGTAAACTCGAAGCGCGGGAGGATCTATGTGATAGCTCATGCTACACTGATACACGACTCAGCAGGCAACCTACTGGGCGGCATAGAGACTTTCAAAGACATAACAGATCATAAGGAGCTTGAGGAATCTCTAAAGCAAAGCGAGGAGCGGTACAGGGCCATCGTCGATGATCTCTTGGAGGCGGTTATCAGGTTCAAACCGGATGGTGAGATAACATTCTTGAACGACAACTTTGCAAGGCTTTTGGGGGTCGAGAAAGAAAGCCTGCTGGGCAAGAACTTTCTCCTCATAATACCAAGGGATTACAAGGAAAAGGTCGAGGGCTTTTTGAAGCGAATCAAGGAAACACCTGTCGCTCAGATAACGGAGCGGGTCGTGGGGGCTGACGGAGAAGAAAGATGGATAATGTGGATTGGTAGGGCCATATTCGACAGAAGAGGGAGTGTTGCTGAGATCCAGGCGACAGGACGCGACGTGACAGAGATGAAGCAGTTTGAGGAGAAATTGGAGAGCATTGTGGAGGAGAGAACAAAGAAGCTCAGGGAGGCGGAAGGGATGGCGATGCTGGGTCAAATTGCCGCCTCGGTCGGGCACGACCTTAGAAACCCCATGCAGTCCATACTCTACAATACGTACCTCATTGGGGCTGCCGCCTCGAACAGACACATACCTCCGAAATGCGCCTCTGAGATCCTTGAATTGCTTTCTAAGATAGAACGCCAAGTAAACTATATGAACAACATCGTCAGTGATCTCAGCGATCTCACTAAAAGCATCGCTCTAAAACCGAGAGAGGTTGATGTTCCAAGCCTTATAAATGATGCCCTCTCCATGGTGAGGATCCCGAGCAAGATCAGGGTCGTTGTAAATGTAGCGACTAAAAATCCCGTGTGTCTCGATGAGAACATGATAGCAAGGGCCCTAGTAAACTTGATCAAAAACGCGATCGAGGCGATGCCAGAGGGGGGAGAGCTACAGGTATGTGCTTATGATGGTCCCAACTCTATCACCTTAGAGGTGAAGGATACAGGCATCGGAATCCCTGAGGATAGTCTGAAGAAGATATTCACCCCACTCTATACCACAAAGCCAGGAGGGTCTGGATTGGGGCTCGTGATCTGCAAAAGGATCGTGGAAGCGCATGGAGGGAGGATATCGGTAGAAAGTCAGGTCGGTAAGGGGACCAGTTTCAAGATCGACCTTCCGGTCAAACTGTCCAGCGGTGAATTCCAGAAGACATCTGACGTCTATTGAAGATCGGATGGAAAATGAACTGATATGGAATGCACATGAACTGTGTGATGAGCTGAATGCAACAGTGGAGGTTAAGCCGTTTATCTTATCCTTTTTGGCTTGGAATTAGCCATATTCCAACGACCTTTGTCTGTGAAAATTAACTGTGAGGCACTCGTACTGATTGGAATGCAACCATATTCTAAAACACGCAGCCCAAATGCTTTCCTTTGATTGATCTTATCCGAATCTCGCTTAATTTTCACTTTTATTAGAAACCCTGGGTCATGTTATCATATTAAATCATGTAAATCACGTTGTTTCGACGATATTTGGTTATGAATCAAGGTTTCTTTTTATGCATAGCATCAAACAAATGAGATATTCGGCGAGAATATGCTACGGACAATATCTCATTACCAACTTCAGCATGTTGTTGATCAGTCTAGATTTCATTCATATTGATTTGACATGCATGCCCAACCTTTCGCCTAACAGAGCCTCCCTTTTGAGAACCGGAATACTTCGTCGGCTAACTTCATCAGCTCGGGATCGTGTGTCGATAGCACTATAGTCTTACCGCTGTCCCTAAGCGAGGAGAATATGCCGTATATCAGCCGAGAGGTCTCTTCGTCGACGAATACCGTTGGCTCATCTGCGAATATGTACATTGGGTCCTTGATCAGTGCCCTGACAAAGGCAGCCCTCTGTTGTTCTCCTCCCGAGAGCTGCTCGACTAGGTGATCCGCCCGGTCAGCGATACCAAGCCTCGAGAACCACTCCCTTGCCTTTCCCTCGTATTCTCCCGGGGCCAAGTCGGAGGAGTAGAGGGGCAGGAGCACGTTCTCGAGAGTCGTGTATTGAGGCAACAAGTTGATGTGCTGGAAGATGAAGCCGAAGTTCTGCCTTCTGAACTGCGTCCTCCAGTAGTCAGAGGCGCGCAGAACGCTCTCCCCGTCGTACAGTATCTCCCCGGAGGTCGGCGTGAGAATTAAACCCATCATGCTCAAGAGCGTGGTCTTGCCGCACCCGCTCGGGCCAGTCAGCGCAACGATGGACCTGTCCCTGACTTTCAGCGAGACGTCCACCAGGGCTGCAGTCTCGTTGAACTTGCCCCTGTTGAAGATCTTTGTTAGGTTCTTGACCTCGATCATGCTGCTGCCCTCCTCATAGCCAGCTCAGGGTCGGTTATCGCGTTGAGCCAGGCAGGCACGACGGTGGTTATCAGAAGTGGGATCACAGTCACCGCGTATATCGAGAAGACCGACTGGAGACTGACGTACACGGGAAGCCGGAACTCCCGGGGCAGGTACGCCCATCCCAGGAGGATGTCCACGAGTCCCGGCGCATTGAAGAATGCAGTATAGAAGTAGCCGATCAACATCCCTAGCGAGGCAGCGAAGAATCCCAGCACCAGGCTCTCGACGAGCCTGACCTCAATGATGTCTAGTGTGGAGAAGCCGAAGGTCTTGAGGAGGCCTACCTCGAACTTCGACTCGTGGCCCACAACTATCGCCTGGCTGAAGGCGATCATGGCTATCGCCACCAGCAATATAGTCCACAAGGTGGTGAATATGCCGCCCCTGGCCCCGTAGGCAGCCTTGTATCCCCGCAGTAACAGGTCTTGGTCGAGCACTCTGATGTTCGAGACGGAGTTCATCTTAGACGCGACGGATGCAGGATCCTCGGCAGGGTCAACATATACGCAAAGGTCGGTCACCATCCCCTCCGGCATGCTGAAAAACTTGTTTGCGTCGCTGAACGACATAAGGATCAGGTCCGCTGTGTAAATCGAGGAGGAATCAGAGAAGACACCGACGACATGGAACTTGTTCGCTTCCACGGATTCGCTTAGTAGGATTATGTCGTCCCCGACTTTTACTTTCAGCATATAAGCGATGAGCTTGCCAATTACGATGTTCCCGGTACCTTCGTCCTCAGGCTTGAGGAATCTCCCCTCCTCCAGGCTAGTGATAACCCCCCGCGAGTGGTCGAGCCCCTCTGGGTCGAGACCTACAACCACGAATGTATAAGCACCTATCCCTGCGTACCCCCAAGTCCGCTTCAGGACCTTCTCGACTCCCGGGATACCGGCGATTATATCTATGTAGGAGGTGTTAATCGGCTCAACCCTCCCACCCTTGAGGTACTGAACCGTGAGGTCTGGCGCTGCCTCGACGCTGAACTCCGCCTCCCTCTCGAGCCCTTCCTTGGCGAATAGCACCGCCGAGATCATCGTGGTCGCCACCAGGAATGTCACGAGTATGACTGCTGTCCTCATACGGTACCGCCTGAGGCAGTCGAAGGAGTAATCCAAGAGGTTCCGGTGCTTTCTGAGCATGGAGTTACCCCTTTATAGCGGTGTAGTTGAACCCAGGCACGGTGTCCCTGAATTCCCCAATCCTCATCGGGGTATCTATGAAGCTGGACGCGAGGACATAGTCGTACCCGCCCGGGATGTCGTACAATGGTCTCACGAACACCTCGATCAGGGGGTTCCGAGTGCCCTCATAGTTGGTTCCCACGGCAATGCTCGGAAGGGCCACTACCTGCCTCAGTGCCCTGTCATAGTCCCTTCCATGCCACTCTGCTTCGCTGTGTATTGAGATCGCGAGAACCGAGGCTGTCAAAAGCAACGTGAGTAGAGGCAATAAGGAGGCACTCCGCAATCAACGCCCCCCTGTTGGGATGATTATAAGATACCTGAACTCCCCCACAAAGTCCTTCGAGGTGATCTCCACCACATTATCAACTCCAGTCTGAATCAGTGTTACGAAACAACAAGAAGCGATCGAGGTATTCACAACCAAGGTCTGGTTTATGTAGGTCTCGCCCAGAGGTATCCCATTGAACTTCACAAATATGCTCCCAGGGGCACCAATCGCGAGGGGCTGGACTCCCAATATCATTATGGACTGACCCCCAGCCCCAGCGTAGCCGAAGATGTCTTTTACCATTCCCCCCCGGGCGATTGTGAAGTTCTCTGAGACATAGGTGTTCTGGTCCACCCAACCCCTAGGAAGCTGGAAAGGCTGGAAAGGGCTGAAGTAGGGGTGCGCGCTCAAGAACGCTGCCAGCAGCGCAGTCACGCCCACCGTAGACAATGTCAGCACGAGGAACATTGCCCTGAGGGGTTGTGAGACCTGTCTCATTTTGAGGTCACGTATTAATATGAAAGATCTTAAATAAACCTTCCACTGCCCCTTCCGATTTCAGAGTTCAATTCCATGACCAACTCCACTACCCCTTTATAGGAGGGGGCGTGAATGATCCTTGGAGGGCAAGGCAACATTGATCTGGACCCCTCTGACCACCATAATGACTGTACTCGGGGTGTTTGGGATAGCCCTAGTCGCTTATGCTTCCGGTAAGGCGTACGCGATAACCAAAAAGGTCTCCAAGGCAGGGCTCGAGGAGAGGTATACGCTGGAGAAGAACTATTACCTTCTTTCCACAGTGGTCTGGGTCGTCCTAGTCTCGAGGATATTTGCGAGCGGTCTCTTCTGGGTAACCAACGAAAGCCTTATCCCGCTCATACCCGGCGCGATGTGCCAGTTCGGGGTGAGCCAGGCGGGCAGCCCCTATTCATGGATAGACACCGGAGTAAAGCTGATAGTGATGTTGGCATATGGGATCTGGCTGATTCTTGACCTGCTGAATAGGAGGGTGAAAGGGAGCCCGCTGCTAGCTTCGCTTTCCAAGATATTCATCCTGCTAATCCCTTTATTAATCCTCGACACTATACTTGACCTAGCGTTCTACTTCACCGTAAGTCCGGTTACAGTCCCCTGCTGCAGGACCGTCTTCACAGAGACCTCCCCAGTCCCGTGCCCCTACTGCTTCGTGTTCCACGACGCGCCGATGTTCCTAGTCGTGATAGTCTCCTATGGGCTCGCGGTATCGCTTGTGTTATGGGGGTTCGTCGTCAGGTACTACACGGTCAGAATTAAGGAGATGGAGGGGGTCGGAAATGCCGCGATGAGGAGGCTGGTTACGGTCGCACTGATGTTTGCAGTAATCGGGACGGTTTCGCTCATTCCTGCAATACTGCAGGTGCTTTCGGGCGGCCCATTTCTCCACTAGGGTGATGAGATGATCTCCAGAAGGGGTCTTGTGATAATAATCATGGTGGCCATAGGGGCAATAGCCTCGGCAGTCGTGCTATCGTACCTGAAGGGGTCTCAGTCCTCGCTCCAAGAGGAAGCTGAGCTGTCAGTGAGCGGAGTGGAGCTGAACCGGAGGGCGAACACGCTGACAGGGGTTAACGTAACATCCTCAGCGTCGTCTACAGTCGCCATCAATGGGGCGAGTTTAGTCAAAATACAGTCCGGGATCACCGTGGCTTCGAAATCGTTCCCAGAGCACATTCAGGTCGCCCCCTCGTCGCAGATATATATCCCAATAGGATTCAGCCTCGACCCAGAGGGGGCGGACTACTTCCTGTACCTGAAGACGGACAGGGGAACGGTGATCAAGTTCCGGTTATCTTATCCTTGAACCCAGCACCTCGGTCCCCATCCTGGTAACCAATTTATATTTGTGTGATATAGCACATATTCATGCCGAGGGGTTACTGCGAGAGATGCAGGCGCGGGTGCGTCGGAAGGAGACCAAAAAACGTCAACATCTCGGCGGTCCCAGCTGCAGAAGCCCTCGTCCCCGTGCCGACCGAGAATGCCCCGCCAATTGAGCTTGACCTAGCGGAGCTCGAGGCTATGAGGCTGGTTGAGATGGAGAAGCTCTCCTACGATGAGGCAGGAATGGCAATGGGAGTTTCCAGGAACACCATTTGGCGCCTCGTCGAGAGTGGAAAGGAGAAGCTCATCTCGGCCTTCCTCGAAGGGAGGAAAATAGAGCTCCACAAGGTCGGCTAGGAACCTGTCTCACCCAATTGGGCGAGGTTACGGCGACCTGCACGAGGTTTCAGATTGAACGGGAGAGCGGATCGTTCGAAGTAACCACCGCTCTAATAGAATTCAATCAACCATACAGCGCAAGGGCAAGGGTCGCAAAACCAGCCAAAGCGCAGTAGATAGAGAACGCAGGGAAGCGCTCGGAGAGCACGGCTCGCCTGACGGCACCTATAGACGCGAACCCGGCAGCTGCAGAGGTTATGAAGCCCATCAGATACTCCCAACCGAATTGTGATAGCTGTAGTGACGGAAGCTCAACAATTAGGGCACCCAAGATCGCGGGTATTGAAAGCAGGAAGGAGAATCTGAAAGCAGATCCCTTATCTGCGCCCGCAATTAGTGAGGAGGAGATCGTCATGCCGCTCCTCGAGATCCCAGGTGCAATCGCCGCTGCCTGGAAGAATCCCGAAATGACCGCTATTCTGAGGTCGATCTCACTTTTCCCACCTCTACCAAGCCTGGCGACAGCCAACATAGCAGCTGTGACCAAGAACCCAGCGCCTATTGCAGCGAGGCTGGTAAAGAGAGATTCGAAAAAGCCCCTGAGAAGCAGGCCAGCGGCAGCTGCTGGGATCGTTCCGACCGCGATGAGCAATGCCATCCTGAAATCTCCAGATCCCGTATCCACCTTGGCGAGGGCGTTCAAGATCCTCCCCAATTCCCTCCTGAAGTAAACACACACAGACAAGAGTGTTCCAGAGTGGAGAAGCACATCGAACGCAACAGGCACTTCCATTCCAGCCAGAATCTGGAGCAAGGCAAGGTGACCAGAGCTCGAGATGGGGAGCCACTCAGTCAACCCTTGCACTAGTCCAAGGAACGTCGCCTGCACTGCGTCCAAGCCCTACTCCCTCCCCTTTCCCTCCTTCCGCCTACCCAAGCTCGCCGCATGGCCTAACCACAAAGACTGGACACGGGGCGCTATTGACGACACTGTTTGCGACGCTGCCCATAAGTAGGGCCCTGATCCTGCTCTGTCCGCGGGCTCCGATCACGATCATATCAACCCCCCTATCCTTCGCGACCTGCACTATCCTGGCAGCTGCATTGCCGACAGAAAAGTCTAGGACATGAACCGACTTAACACCGCGACGCTCCAGCTCGCCCGATGCTGTGTTTAGGATCGACTGTCCGAGATCCTCTAACTCCTTCGCTGCAGCATGGACGCCGCCGATATCTGAGACAGGCGGCATCACCACAACATGGAGAAGCACGACCTCGCAGGCAAAGAGCTTGGCAAATCGGGAAGCCCACTCCAGTACCCTCGGGGTTGCCGGGGAACCGTCGATTGGAACCAGAATCCGCTTTACTTCCAAGAGAGCGCACCACTTGAATTATAGTTCTCAGGTACTTGAATGTTAGGTTTCAAACAGTCACTTTGAAGTATGAATAGCCGAATCAAGCTGGGTTGGTGTTGTTTAGAATTCCAGAAATGGAGCGAGCTGCACGAGTTGGGGGACATCACCGAATTTTTCCAAGAAAGCTTCAAGGGACGGGAACGGCCGGTTCTTGATAATGGAGGCAGCCCTCTTTTGCCCTACGCCGGGGATGCTCTCGAGCTCCCTGAGCTCCAGCTCGTTGATCCTGACCGGGCACCTCAGGGCGCCTACGGACCTTGGACCGTGCGATAGGACGAGGGCGTCAAGCGACTCCCCAACCGGCAGCCGTCTCGGTATCCCCACGAGCACAGGGTATGATCCCATCTGCCGCCCCCAAGTAATGCCCCCATGGTTCAGCTCGGTTCGAACATCTTTGAGCACAGTCATGGAAGGAACTATCCTTCTCATCATGGGCAGGTCTATTTCCTGCCTCACCCTCAGCTTGTGCGACAGGAAGAAAGATCTGTGCTTCTTCGCCAGGTATCCCCCAAACGCCTCCATCCTCGTCGAGGGCAGCACCATGACCTGCCTCAGGTTGACCCTGCGGAAGAGGAGACCGGATTCCATCGCCTCTTTCATGAACTCGAAGTTCAATTCGTAGGTGTCCTTGCTCTCGCCCGGGAGCCCGTATACGAAGTTCAATCCGGGAAGGAGGTGGGGCATGCCGTTCTCACCCCTTTGTGAACCCACTCGGTTAATGACCGAGAGCGCCAGCATTGCGCCATCGTAGTCGACCTTCAGGTTGTTCCTATGAACCACCTCCTCGTCAACAGACTCTATCCCGAGCGCTGCCGTGTCTCCTGGAGTGTGGAATTCGACTACCGCTCTCAGTGCCTTCTCTGAGAGCTCTGGGTGGTCAGATATCGTTGCTGGGTTGCAGTTGTCGATGTGCAGGACCTTAAGGGAGGGGGCAGCCCTCCTTACCGAGGAGAGGAGGCGCCGCAATGCCGCGGGGTTCGGGGATGGGTTTGGGACATCCACCTCCCTAGTACCATAGATGAGCAGATCCGGTTGCCTTCCTAGCCTGAAGTTAACAGCGCCTTCCTGGTGCAGTGCGGCGACCTCTTCGGCGATTCCTCTGACCGTCCTGAAGCTCGGAATCCCGTGGAGCGGTTCGGTACAGAACGAGCACCCGCCGATCATCGACCTGGGGCACCCCCTGAAGGTCTCTAGCTCGCAGATGAGCCCGTCTGGGAATAGCGGGTGTTGGCGGATTATCTTGGCACCCCTGGCGGCGAAACGGTCCGAGCCACTTGCGTCCCCCCGCACGGAATCCAGTTCAACGCCTGCGTCGAACCCCTCCTTCATTAGCCGGTAAATGACGGCCTCTGGGTCACCTGTTATCACGAAGTCGTAGAGATCGGACAGGCCACTCTTGACGGACTTGCTCCCCCCGCCCCTCCCGAACCCAAACCTGGCGGCTGGACCGCAGATCGCCTTGTACTTGGACTCTAAGAATCCCGGGAGACGAAGGGCATCGTTCCAAGTGGCAGGAGCTCCAGAGAGGTACTTACCAGGGACAGTCACCCCTGCGATCAGAACCGCCAAGTCAGAGCTTCTGGAGAGGTCCTTCAGTGCTACTAGATCCCGCCTCGCGGAGTCGATCGTGACGTAAACAACTTCTGCGTTGTGAACCGCACTCCACACAGCCCCAGCGATGTACCTGGGGTAGATGTCTATGTAGGGCGGGACCCCGAGACCTGCCGGCTCGTCGGTGTAGCCGTCGATTATCAAGACCCTCATAAGCAGTCAGCTCCCCTTCATATCACCTAGGTCCTTCGCCCAAGCCGTCCTCGTCAGATCACCGTTTGAAGTGCTCCCATCCCTTGGCCTCGACGGGTCGCTCTGCTCCCCCTTCGGTTATGAAGACCCCTTTTCCCTCCTCGACCACGCCTATGGGTATCAGGCAGGATCCGCACCTCTCGGCGGCACTTTTTGCTTCCTCTAGAGCCCCAGGCTTGACTGTGAGAACCAGCTCATATTCCTCCCCGCCATAGAGAGCTAGGCTCTCGGCAGGAATGCCGTGGATGGCGGCGAACTCCACCGCAGCACTGGAGACAGGGACTTTGGAAAGCGCCAGTCGCACGCCGCTTGACCTGGCGAGCTCGTGGAGGGTAAAAGCGAGCCCGTCACTCGAGTCCATCGACGAGCTAACCGCCCCCGTACCTGCCAGGGCGACCCCCAGGTCTACTTTCGCATTAGGCAGGTAGATGCTCCTGAGCAGATGCCTCCTGAGCCGCGGAGGGGCGCGTTTGCCTTTTAGCAAGATCTCGAGGGCGGAGGCGGTGTCGCCGAATGGACCAGTGACCACGAGAACATCTCCCGGGGAAGCTCCAGACCTCTTTATGAGGCGATCTGCGAATCCAACCATGAACCCCGCCACGAGTAGATCCCTGGACTCGCCCAGATCCCCGCCCAGAAAGGTCAGATCGTACTCAGAACAGGCGGAAAGAACCCCCTCGACTAGTTCTAGGACGCTCTTCGAGGAATACCTGGACGGCACTCCCATCGAGTGCATGAATGCGCGGGGTCTCGCGCCCTTGGCCGCCAGGTCGCTGGCACACATCACCACTGATTTCCTCCCCATCTGGAAGTGCCGCATCCCCCTCGGAGCGTCGGTCCTTTTTACGAACATATCCGTCTTAATGACAATGTAACGACCGTCATTTAACTGTAAGGCTGAAGCATCGTCAGGGTGCGGAAGAGCATTCCCTCTGATTTCGGGGCGCGCCCCACGGTCAACGAGCTCCCATATCAGTTTGATCAGACCCCTCTCACCGATGTCGCGAGCCCGCAAAAGCACCACGCAGACCACTCCAGTAAGCCCTGCGCTTAGGGGGTAGAAAAGGATTTATTTTTTGGTGGAGCTTAGACTGAGGGGATGCCTTAGTGGCTCAGCCCGGCAGAGCGACGGTTTCGTAAACCGTTGGTCGGGGGTTCGAATCCCCCCTAAGGCTCCATCTGACCTTTTCTTTGAAAGAAAAGCTCAACCAAAAGAAGTGATCCTGAAAATTGTTCAGGGTTGATGGTACGGTACACCGAGGAGTGGGTCGGACAGTTCGAGAGGGCCCCATAAGGTGGACCTCAAAGAGTACTCTGGGACCACTTAAACCACCTGAGTAGGCTTCTGATGGAGTATGATTGGGCTGAGGTGAAGGCAGAGGCCATCCAGAGCTTGATAGATGTGTCCAGTAAGTGATGTACCATTAGCTCCAGCAACACTTGCTACTGCTCCCAACCAACCACTAACTGGAAAATTACCAGGAAAATGTACCTATGAAATATGCACTAAACAAAACTTTTGAAGCTACTTTGTGTGTATTATCAAAATACATGCCCATATATGGCTGTTGTGAAGAAACAGTCTGTATTTGTACAGTTAGGAAAAAGGATCAACAGAAGTGCCTTTTAGCATAATCGATTTATCCATAAGCCACAACCTTCGTGTAATCAATTATAGGGATGTCTGCCCAGAGACCTACTGGACCGACCGGGAATGAAGCTCCCCTTGGCACTTTTGTGTGGTCTATGATTAAAGTCAACACGTATGTTTCGTTTGCTTTTATCGGCAGTTGACCTTGTGAGTCATAGGCTACAATATCGTTAACTTTGAGCTGCCACTAGTGAGGGGGTTGCTCAATGCAAAGTCCAAAATTTGACTTCGGATCAACGTGACTAGTAGTTTCTTTAAAAATCATCATCAAATGAAACAAACTTAACTAAGATAGTTACGCTTTGCTTATAATCTAAATTAATATCATCATTTATTTGAGGCGAAGTTATTTCAATATCGCCTCTGATCCCGTATTGTCTAGCTATCTGGCGAGTTGG
>JASFYL010000026.1 GCA_030055575.1 Thermoproteota archaeon
CGCGGCTCGAGCAAGGAGGCCAAGGAGATGAGCAGGCAACACTTTCTACTTGAGTAGCCTCCCCCCAGCATTTCGGAAAGCTCTGCCGGCTACGAGAGTTTTCGAAAATTCGAATCCCTTTTTTGAAGAGTCTATAGAGATAGCGGTTATTAGATCCGAGACCAACCATTACACGGTGGTTCCGATGGAATACGTAAAAAGAATAATGGGCGCGTTCCTCGTCACTTTGCTTGTGGCGGGAGGGATAGGCTTCTTACCTGCAGTTGAGGCGAAGAGCGCGGGTGGGACTGTGCCAAACATGAATTACTGTAACGCTTATGTCAACATCACCGCAGGGAACATAACAGTCTTGTTCCCGGGGAACCAGACCAAACCGCACTTCGTATGGTGGGACAACAACTACCCCTCCAAGGTCTACGTTGTTCAATTCAAGGGGCTATACGAGTATGCTTCGGTGGACGGGGCGGACTTCACCCTGACGAACCTGGCTGAGGGGGCTTTGTGGCAGCGTGTCATCCAGGAGGCGAATGCCAGGGATCTCTCCAAGGTGGGCTCGCTGTCGGAGAGGCTCTCCTACGCTTTCGAGTCGCACAGCAGGCTGATGCTGGCGGCGGGTAAGGCGGCACTCTTCAAGGCTGACTCCTCTTGGGTCAAGGCTGAGCTTCAGGAGGCGGCTAGGATGCTTGGGCTTCTAAGGGAGGAGGCGGAAGACCCGGAGATAAGGCAGCAGATCGACTCCGCATTGGGAGCTATTGGAGCCGCAATCGACGCGCTTGACAGAGGAGCCAATAAGGGTGAGATAAGGAGCGCGATATCTAATGCTGTGAGGGAGTGCCAGAGGCTCACACAGATGATCGCAGAGAAGTCCAAGGCTGCTGTCCGCAGCATGATAGAGAGCAGGCTAGGGCTCGAGGCGCTCGCTGAAGAGTTCCACCCAGCCCTGCTCCCGTTCTCCGGGTGCAAGTGGGAGATGAGCCAGGTGGTTGAGATACTCGCAGGCGGCGGTTCCGGGGAGCCCATTGGGATAGCTTTCAACCTGACGGTGGTAGATGCTCCGGCAAAGTTCGACTTCGCCGAGGGGAACGTAACCCTTGCGGTGAGGATCTACGGCTCCGACGTGGTTGAGTCGGTCGCGGTGAACGATTCGTACTCGTACTCCTACAGCGTGGCTGCGGGCGAGGTGAAGATCGACCTAGTCGTGCGGGGGTGGGAGTGGAACTTTGACCCAAGGACGGTGAAGCTGCTGAACTCTACTGAGATCACGGTCAGTCCCGCGCTGGCGCTCTGGGCGGACATTTCATCGTTCACTGTGGAGAATGTGACGGAAGACCTCTTTGGTGACCTCGAGTGTGTGAAAGCTCAGACCAGACTGGGGAACATAACATTCAGCGATGACGGGCCTGGCATCAAGATAAACGCGAATGGAGAGGACCAGGACGCGAGGGGGATAGGCTTACAGCATAAGCTGGCAAACAAATTCCTGGCTGGGAAGTCAATGAAGTTCGCAACGCCGGCGAAGCTCAAGCTTACAGAAGAAGGCACCCTCGGTGGGTTCTTCAGGTTCGTGCCGCAGGCTGTGGTGGAGTCCTCAGGAGAGAGGGTGCTGGTCGATGTCACTGCCTCCTACATGCGCGCGGGCAATCACGTGAAGGTATTCCTATGCTACCCGTACTTCAACGGTACCCTCGTACACGACCCGAGCCTTGGTGTGGAGGGGGAGGTGCAGGATTCGAACCCAGCCTTCCTAGTCACACTCGCATCCTCAGGGACAGGCGTGGCTTCGGTCCAAGCGGTGCCTACAACCCCAGGCTGGGCGGGGAGCCCCCAGCTCCTCTTTGCAGGGGGATTGGTTCTGGCAGGGGCTTTGGCGATGATAATCTTCGTTAGGAGGCACCCGGCTGCGGTATAGCAAGACCGCCCTACTCCGACCGCCTATCTTTTCTTTTTCATTTTTTTATTTTTTATTATTATTCACAAAAGTTTAATCGGCTGGAAGGCTGCGTACTAAGTCTGGGTGCCTCATTAGCAATAAACAGAGCTCGAGCTCGAATAAAATGCTTCTGAACTTGCCTAGAGCAATACTGGAGAAGACTACTTAGGGGGGAAAGGCGCTACATAGCTAGATCTGGGATCAACCACAAGCTTTTTCTGTTCTGGATTAGGCCGCTTACTCTGCCCACTTTCAGTGAGGCGAGAGCCTATCTAAGCGAGCCATCCCTCCAAGATCGGCTCCACGAGCCAAGCTAGGAGCTGTGCTAGACACACGGGCACTGTTAACGAAGAAAGGCTCTTGACCTCTGACTTCATGACCCTCAGCCTAGAACGAGGAAAGGCTGGCATGGGAAGAGCACGTAGAGACGGGGCTCAACAAGCGTTCGCCGAGCTCCGCCAGTATGTCAGAATTGAACCGAGGAATTGACAAGGAGGTAAAGGTAGAGCAGCAGCAGGCACAAAATTATCGAGACTTCTTGGCGCAATCCCTTTGAGAGGGAGAGGAATGTAGAGAGGACGAAGATCGACAACAACTGAGCGAGGGCGGCAACTGCGATGCCAACGACCAGATCGTCCACTCTAGCAAATGGCAGGGCGAAAAATAGCAGGAGCGGAAGGCGAGAGAGCAGCAGCCCTGCAAGCAGCGGGGCTTCGCCTCCGAGCCTCCGGTTCAGGGCATAAGAGGCAACTTCAAGCGTTACGAATGCAAAGGCTATGCTTGCTACATAGTATACTGGGAGCGAGGAGGCATCCAAGACCGGGCGGTATCCGAGCATGAAGGGGGCAAAGCCCATGCCGTAGCAAGCCGCCAGCTCTATCACCATCGCGACGACCCCAAGCAGGAGTGCCAGGAGGGGCCGTGCTACCAGCAGATATACGGAAGAGTAGATGATTGAGATGCCTGGGGACTTGGGGGTCGCATTCACGATCTCCGCCCTGTAGACCTCGAGACCCTTCTCGGTCGCCGAAAACTCGCCCTTCCCAGTCTTCTGGACGTGGTCGCCTAGGACCTCGAGGTGGTAGTAAACTGTCGGTACACCTATGTGGAGCTCCTCCGCGATCTCCCTCGGGGTCATAGACTTCCGGCTTGCGAGGAGCTCCAGTATCTTCCTCCTGTGGGGGTTTTTCAGGGCTTCCTTCAGCGGCTGCACACCCCTTGGTAATCCTCGGTAGCCCCAGGCTAAGCAAAGCCCCGCCCATCCAGCGCAGACCTTATCCTCGAAACAGCCTCCTTCAGCCTCTCCATCGAATTTGCGTAGGAGATCCTGATGTTGTCCGTGAAGCCTCCGAACACCTCCCCAGGTGTGACGCTAACGTGCGCCCTCTCGAGCAGAAAGTCGCAGAGCTGGGATGATACCATCCCTGTTTTGGAGATGTCGGGGAAGAGGTAGAATGCGCCGCCTGGGGCGTCCACGCAGAAGGCGCCTGTCCCGTTCAGCGCACGGCAAAGGAAATCTCGCCTCCTGCGGAACTCTTCGACCATTGGCTGGACCTGGGTCTCTGGCTTGAGCGCCTCCAGCGCTGCCCATTGGGCGAAGGAGGCTGCGCAGCTCGCGGAGTGCTGCTGGAGCTTGTTCATCGCAGAGATGATGCCCTTCGGCCCAGCCGCGTAACCGACCCGCCACCCTGTCATCGCGTAGGTCTTCGAGAAACCGTTCACCGTTACCACGAGGTCCTCCAGCCCGGGGAAAGAGCCTAGGCTCCTGAACCGCCCCTCGTAGAGGATCTTCTCATAGATCTCGTCCGAGACCACAAAGGTCTTGGAGTCCGCAGCCACCTCCGCGATGTTTTTCAGCTCGCCCTCGGTATAGACGCACCCAGTCGGGTTGTTCGGGGAGTTTATTATGATGATCTTGGTCCTGTTGCTCACAGCTTCCTTGATCCCCTCTACGTCGGGCGAGAACCCCTCCCTGGGTGGCACCTCCCTCACCACACCCCCGGCTACTGTGACCATCTCTGCGTAGGACGGCCAAGCAGGGGTGGGGAGTATCACCTCGTCGCCTTCACCGACCAGTGCCATGATCGCGTAGAATAGCGCCTGCTTCGACCCAGGGGTTATGAGAACATTCTCCCTCCGAACGTCGAGCCCGTTCTCGGACCTGAGCTTCTCAGCGATCGCGTCCCTGAGCTCCGGGATGCCGGCGCTCGGGGTGTAGTGCGTGAGACCGTCGCGCATTGCGCGGTAGGCTGCCTCAACGATGTTCCGGGGCGTGTCGAAGTCGGGCTCACCCACGTCTAGCTGGATCACGTCAACCCCCTTCGCCTGGAGGGACTTAACCTTGTCCAAGATCTTGAGGGTGCCGGACTCCTTCAGGTTAAGGATTCGGCTAGAGAGCTGCAATCGATCACCTTGTCTTATTCGGAGGGCTGGTTTAATAAAAACTTCTTGTCGGGTGTGCGAAGAAGCGGATGTTGTCCGATACTCCGGTGAGAGGCGACCACTAAAGGCCTGCTGTCTGTTGGAACATCTGGCCGGAGATCCCGGCACGAGTTGCCCGGAGACCCAGAAATGCCATTCCGCATCAATCTCCATTCCCTCCGGCAACGATGCTTGAGGAAAGCACAGCCTGAGTTCTACCTATCAGGTTGGACAGTAAATCGGATGGATTCCACTATGAATCGACGCGGATTTGGGGAGGAAGCCGGTGGCTCGCTTCTCACGCGCTGAGATGAGGCGCACGGGTTCCAGATTGGGGCACCGATCCTCCTGAATAAGGCGAGACGGAATGTAACAAGATAAAAGAGAAGCAGCCCAATACCATTATAAAAAGAGCGCCATAGCGCACATCATTCAATGGAGACTCCTTCATCCCCTATCCGCTCACTTCACAATCAAAGTTAGTGGCTCTAACGCCACCCAACCTGCCCCCTATAAGTTTTTATATGTAATCTCTCACCTACATTGGAAGGCGGGTGAGTGGACTCCCACCCGTTCCGCCTTAGAAAACCCGGAGTCGGGAGAAGGTAAAAGCATGCCAACACCCTCGAAAGCAAGGGCTGTCGTCAAGACAGCCATCATAGCCGCAACGTACGCGGCGCTCACCTTTTCGTTGGCCCCCCTTAGCTTTGGTGAGGTCCAGGTGAGGGTTGCGAATGCGCTTATAGGGCTAGTTCCGCTCGTAGGGATGCCCGGCGTGGTCGGGATAAGCCTCGGAGTCCTGATAGGGAACTTGGCGAGCCCGCTGGGGCCCCTTGACCTGCTGAGCGCTGTGCCCACATTCGCCTCCCTGCTGATACTGCTGAGGCTGAAGCGGGTGTCGGTCTTGGCCGGGCTGGCATGTTACACGGCAATACTCTCTGCGTGGGTAGGGTTCCTCCTCAACCACTTGCTCGGGCTGCCTTTCGTAATCGTTTTCGCTTATCTGATCGTCGGCATAGGGATTGCCACTGTTGGGCTCGGATACCTGCTGTATGCCTCGCTCAAGATGGTGCTTAGGGATAGTGGAGGGGGGCGGGCAGACAGGAAGGCGGAGCATGAAGGCAAAAAATAGAGAGGGAAATACGGATAGGGCAATGTTAAAGATAAGTGGAGGGAGAGAACGAGGGATGAGGGATGGAAGAAGGAGAAGGGAGTGAGTGACATGAATCGGTGCGGATGCGGTGAAGGGAGCCAACGGGCAGTCGTGGTGATCTCTGGAGGGCTTGATAGCACGACCCTGCTCTATTATGTCCTCGACAAGGGCTTCGAGGCTCTTCCGATTACGTTTGACTATGGGCAGATAGCGCGCGCGGAGATCAGGAGCGCCGAGGCGATCTCGAGGAGGCTAGGGCTCAAGTGGATGCTCGTGGACCTCAGCGGGCTATCGGAGATCTACAAGGGTGCGACTTCGCTAGTCGACCGAAAGCTGGAGATCACCGGCAGCTTCTCGAGGCAGATCGTGGTACCGTTCAGGAACGGGGTACTGCTTTCCGTAGCGGTCGCGTATGCTCAGGCTGTGGGCGCAGGGCATGTCTTCTATGGCGCTCAAGGATCGGACATAGAGAACTATCCAGACTGCAGGCCCGAGTTCGTCGAGGCGATGGAGAGGGCTGCCAGGCTCGGCACCGGATCAGGAGTCTCGATCAGGGCACCCCTCTCATCGATGAAGAAGAGCGAGGTTGTGAGGTTGGGGAATAGGCTCGGGGTGCCGTTCGGGCTGACGTGGAGCTGCTACAGGGACAGTGAGAAGCACTGCGGCATTTGCGAGTCCTGCAACAACAGGAAGCGGGCATTCGCAGAGGCTGGCGTCTCTGACCCCACCGAGTACACCTGACTGGAAGACGAGTGCGAGAAAGGGAAGGAGAGGGGAAATAGGGCATCGAAAGGTAGAGTAGCAGAAGGCGCTGAGCGGATATGGTGGCAGCGGCAAGGATGAGGGGGATATTCGTTGTGAGGGGAAGGACTGCCAACGCCAAAATCCCCAGGGGGGTGCAAGAAGGACGCTGCCCAGGCTAAGGAGGTTCGGCAGGAGGGCGAGGAAGTACTTCAGAGTGGCTGGCGCTACCGAGCTCTCCAGGAGGTACTTCGTCATGAACTCCTTCGACGGAGCGCTCGCGATACTCGGCGTCGTGATGGGGGCTTACATAACCGGGAGGGCAGACGCGCAGCTCATAATCAACTCTGGGGTAGGGCTGGCGGTGGCTACAGGGATCTCCGGCTTTGTGGGAGCGTTCCTCTCAGAGAAGGCAGAGCGCTCGAGGAAGATCAAGGAGATAGAGGAGAGCATAATGATGGACATCAAGGACAGCATCATCTACAGGGCATCCAAATTCGTAACCTATGCCCTTGCCCTCGTGGACGGGATCTCGCCCGCGGTGACAATCTCCCTCACGCTTGCGCCTTTCATATTCCACAGGGCGTACCCCGCGGTTCTGCCCCTCCAGTACGCGATGGCAGCGGCGATCGTGATAAACCTCTCCACATTGGCGCTCCTCGGGGTCTACCTAGGAAAGATAGCCTCAGCCAACCGGCTGAAGTACAGCCTCCTGACCGTAGCGATGGGGTTGACCATAGTCGCCATACTCTTCCTTACGGGCGCGGGGGTCTGATCCGTCTTAAGTTTCCTGCATGCCCGCTGAATGATGCGCTCGGGGACGCACGCACTTGAGTGAGTGCCCAACGCATCTCTGGTTCTGACTTAGGAAAAAGGTAAAAAACAGCTAGACGATCTGTATCCAGGGATCCACAATTGAGCATCGACATAAAGAAGCTAGTCTTGGACGCACTCAAGCCCAGGGAGATCTCGATAGCTGAGCTATCCAAGGCGATCTGCCAGATCGATGGTGTAGACAATGTGAGCATAAACGTCGTGGAGACGGACATAAAGACCGAAACCATCAGGATGGTCATTCAAGGCAACAGCATATGCTACGAAGAGGTCGCGAAGGTGCTGGCAGAGAACAGCACCGCGCTGAAGAGTGTGGACGAGATAGCTGTTAGCAAGAAGATAACACCGAAGATAGGATGACTCCACCGGTTATCCGTCCATCCACTCAAGCACCCCTTTTCCCGTTAGAACCGGAGGGTCCAATTTTTCCGTTTCCGTACACTCAAGCCTCTTCTCCATCCCTCAATCGCTAACTAGAGCCCAAGCATGCCCAACAGATCCATCGGTCCCCCCAACGCCAGGTCTGCGCCCACCAGCCCAGCCTGGGATCCCCCGGCGACTACCCTGATGTCCGGGCGCCTCGCCTTAGCCCACCGGATCAGCTCCGTTACCTTACCGTTAAGTGCGCTCTCGGTGCACGAGATCGCGAGCCACTTCAGCGAGGGGTCGGAGAGAGGCCCCTCCAGATCCTCTGGGGTGACGCCCCGCTTGCTTGTGTAGACGCCAACCCCCTTGGACTTGAGGAGCAAGGCGAGCACATCACGCATCAGGACGTGGCCCTCGCCCCGCACTGTGATCACCGCCACAGAGAACGGAGGGGTCTGCTGAATGGGGATCGCCGACTCTAGCTCCTTGAGGACGCGATTCGTGGCGTTGTATGCCTCCATCCAGCCCTTCAGCGCTCCGTCTGGATCCCTCTCGTACCAGGCTGCGAAGTCTTGCCATGCCCTTATCACTCCCCCAACCAGGATCTCCTCGACGGTCTCCCCATGCTCCAGGCAGGACCGGGCTAAATCCCTCGAGTCCGGCTTCCCCTGCAGCATCGACTCCGCGAGTTTCGTTAACAGGTCACCTGACCGGCTCCCCGCCATCCATCACCAACCTCCCGTCGAAGAAGAGCTTACCACAGCGCATGTCCTTTATCATGTCTAGGTGGCTCGACGCCTGGTTGATCCCGTGGTACGACCCGGTGTTGTTGCCGATCGCAATGTGGACGGTCCGGTATATCTTCTCGTCTATTATGATGCTCCCGCCCGTGAACTCGGCGCCCGGGTTGCAGCCAATGCCGAGCTCGGCGATCCTGTCCTTCTCCCCCGTGTTGGCGTCCAGGAACTTGGCGAAGCGCTCCGCTCCCATCGCAGCACTGTAGGAATCAACCTTCCCCTCCTTGAATTCCAGCCTGAGCTGCTCGATCCTGCCGAACCCTGGGATCACAACGAGTGGGAAGGTGATGTGTCCGTTAGCGCTCGTCTCCAGCGGGGCTATGAAGACCTCCCCTGATGGGATATTGAGCCCCACATCGCCATTAGCCACATCCTCCTTGGAGACTATGCCGTCGTCGACAATAACGGGCCTCCCCTTGACGCTGAAGGAGAGATCTGTGTCCTCAGCCAATATCCTGACCCTGTCCACTCCCCTCAGCGCTCCGGAGTAGTAGCTGCACAGGTCGAGTAACTCTTCTGAGAAGGAGGCTCTGATGCTGTTGAAGAAGATCTCCCTGAACCGCTCCACGGGGCATCCGTAGCCCCTAGCAGCCCCCGGGATCGGCCACCCGAAGTAGACCCATCGGACGCCCCTCCTGTCCATGATTTCGTACAGCCTCTGCCGGTTTGGGGCCGTCAGCTTAACCTTCTCAGATACCCCATCCTGCCAGCAGGGGTCGTCCTCCTCGCCTATGAACATCCTCACGTCAACGGTCTCCGCGATCGCTTTGGCGATCGGATCCATGCCCCTCAGGGACTCTTCCGGCGATAGCTCGTACTTCCTCCTGCTCCGCACAGAAGAGTATCCCCTGATGATCGTGTAAGCGCCCTGCCTCCAGCACTCCTCCTCGACGAGTTCGGCAAACTCCTCGCAAGAGAGATCCCGGTCGTTGTAAACGATCGAGACTGATTCAAAGCCGTCCCCAGGCTTCCTCCCGATCGACATCGAACGGTTGACAAGCGCCGAGGCGTACTCAGCCATCTCCTGCCTCGTGAGTTCTGACACTATCCAACACCCTTGTGTTCCAAATTGGCGGTCACGGCTTATAAGTCGACCTGTGAAGTGAACGCCCCCATCACCTAAAATGGCAAGAATGAGGAGAAACGAAAGGGAGGGACCGCAGGGATCATAAAGAAGGACAAGGCTTTTATCCCGGACTCTTGAGGTGTAAGGGGATGGCTATGGAAGGAACGGAGATAAAGAGGATGATAATTGCGGGGGCACTGATATCCGCCTCCTTCGCCTACCTCATTGTAAGGGCGATCTTAGGGTAGCATGTACTCTATATATGAGTCAAGGACACTTGCTGACTCTTTCTTTTTCTAAAAAAAAGATAAGACGAGTAGACTAGAGCAGCTTTAGGATCGCTTCTGCGAATGGCTTTGCAGCTTCAGGGCCGTCTCCGGTGACCAGCCTCCCGTCAACGACGACGTGATCTTTCTGGAGTTTTCCGCCAGCTGCCTCCATCTCCCGAACCGACTCGGGGGTCCTGTAGACCGTGCAATTCCTCCCTACCAGGACTCCGGCCCTAGCCAACGCCACCGGTGCCAGGCATATCGCGGCCACAACGCCGCCCCTCCCAGCAACGCTCCGGATCAATTCGTGGAGCCTCTTGTTCGCCCATAGGTAAGCTGGTGATCCCGGACCGCCCGCGATTACCAGCGCGTCTAAACCGGACGGATCCACGCTGTCCACCGTTGTGTCGGGCTTGATCCGCATCCCCAGCTTCCCCTCGGCAAATCCTGGACCTGTGCTCGCGACGGTGACATCGTGCCCTGCTGCCTTGAATGCCTTATAGGGGATGTCGAACTCCTCGTCCCTGAAGCCCTTCTCGGCGACCACGATAAGAACCTTTGCCAACGCCAACACCCCGAGTATTTAGCGCTGAGATCACTTTTATCTTTTCAGAACTCTAGCGGTTGCTGGAAGAATCAAAAATAGATTTGTCGACCGTGCCATGGTCACGACGATTTTGCCAATGCGGACATTGAAGCAGCGGCAACATCTGGTTTAGCAGGAGCGAATGGGTGCTGCGAGGAATCTTGCCAATCAAAATTGTGTTTGGACAGGAGGCGTAAAAAGGGTGCCCAGCTCGGCTTTTTGTCTCTAGAAGCGGCTGCGGGCTGAACTGTATCTTTCCGGGAGGGAGGCGGCTCCGCTCGAGCCCCATAGCCTCCAAAAGTCTCCTTGCTCAATATTCCCAGCACGAGTGACAGTATCATGAACACTACGCACATGAAGAATACGCCTTGGTATGCCGGGAATGTCCTGGCACCAGACTCCAAGGAGTCGAGCAGGAAACCCATGAAGTACTGGAAGAATCCGGCTCCCATGAAGTTGAAGAGGTTGATCGAAGCCATCGCGGTTCCTGAGATCCTCGAGTCAAATAGTTCCTTTGAGATGGTCATGTAGATGTTGGCAAATCCGAAGCCGAAGCCGAGGAGGAAGAACGCGGTCGCAATAAAGATCCCCCCCATCGAATCGCCCAAGAGAGCGAGGGTAGACCAGAACGCGAGCCCGATCGCTATGCCAGAAACCATAACAGGCTTGCGCCTCCCCAGGAAGCGGTCTGAAACGAGCCCCCCAGTCGGCCCAGCGATTGTGAATCCAAAGGCTATAAACATGAGGAATAACCCAGCAGCAGACTTGTCCATGCCGTAGACATCCATCAGGAAAGGACCTCCCCAGAGCCCCTGGAAGCTGATGAAGAAGCCGTAGACGAAGAAGGGTATGAGCGCCAAGACCAGAAAGTCCCTCTTGGCGAATACCTCTCTAAGGTCGGCGCGCACGCTGGAACCGCTCCTGAACGAATCGCCCTCCTCCTTAGAGATCGCGAACCAGGCGGAGGCGGCGAAAGCTGCCATTAGCCCCGTTATAGCAAGGAACGTTCCCCTCCACCCGATCCAAAGCGTCAGCAGCGCGAGCGGGGACGTCGCGACTATTCCTCCCACGTTCCCCAGGGAGGTGAGGAGACCAGCTAGAGTGGCGAAGCGCCTGGGGCTGAACCAGATAGCTATCGCCTTCAGGGCCGAGATGTAGAAACCACCTACACCGAACCCGACTAGCGCCCTGCCGACCGAGAGTGCCAGCAGCGAGCTGCCGGTCGAGAAGGCGAGGCTGCCGATGCACGCCACCGCTGCCATCGAGACGACGGTCTTCCTCACCCCGACCCTGTCGAGCAGGATGCCGACCGGCAGCTGGGCAGCGGCGTACGGGAAGAAGTATGCGGAGGACATCAGCCCCAGAAGGGATGCATCGGTCTCGAACTCCGCCATTATGTCGAAGGAGATGACCGCTATGCCGACCCGGTGCAGGATCGAGAAGAAGTAGAGCACTGACATCACCGAGAAGACGGCGGCTGCAGCGTGCTTATTGCTATGACCCTCTACCGGCTCCATCTGCCCGACCCTCTCGTAACGATAGACTCTGTCTGAACATGCTGTATATAATACAGTCTGGTCTATGGGGCATATCTGCAGCGCAAAGACGGAATGTAGGGAGCCTGCCACAAAACCGCCAGAATTTGGAATCGAATGCATAGCTGCCACAAATTGTGGTGGAGATTGGAATGGGATGGACGAGGGAAGGCTTAAGACTCCCGCTAGCTATTAAATTAGCGATGGCAATCAGCTGGTGAGGTGTGGTTCTGTGAACAAGTGGAGATGCACGATCTGCGGGTACATATATGACCCCGAGAAGGGCGACCCGGACGGAGGGATCAGCCCAGGCACCCCGTTCGAGAGCATCCCGGACGATTGGGTATGCCCAGCCTGCGGGGCTTCTAAGGAAATGTTCGAAGAGATCAAAGAGTAGAAGAAATAAAACCCAACATTCTTTTTTAGTGAAAAATTGGTAAGCAAATCTGAAGCTATTTATACGAGAGGCTGCTGAATTTGGCAGGGTGTGGATATGAGGAAGATGACTGAGGAGAACCTTAAGGCTGCGTTTTCGGGCGAGAGCCAAGCCCATATGAAATACCTGCTCTTCGCGGACATAGCCGAAGAGGAGGGGCTGAGGAACACAGCCAGGATGTTCAGGGCGATAGCCTACGCGGAGATGGTACATGCGAGGAACCATGCAAACGAATTGGGTCTGCTCAGGGAAACAAGGGAGAACCTCGAGAGCTGCATCAACGGCGAGAACTACGAGGTGAACGAGATGTACCCGGCATTCAAGGCGGTCGCGGAGCTGCAGGGGGAGCGGGGGGCGGTCAGGTCCACCAACTACGCGCTCCAGGCCGAGAAGATACACGAGGCGATGTACACCAAGGCGAAGCAGACAGTCATGGAAGGGAAGGACATCCAAGTGGGCGAGATATACATCTGCCCTGTCTGCGGATACACGACTAATGGCGAAGTGCCGGACAAGTGCCCAGTCTGCGGGGCGCCGAAGGAAAAGTTCAAAAAGTTCTGAATGCGCTGTTTGGACTGTCGGAAAATGGTGCAGTTGAGACCAGGCAATCAAGGATTTGGGGGCAGATTTTGCCTGGCATAATGCCTCAGGATGGGATTAGAAGCCGAGATCCTTGAGCGCAACCGGCAATGCGTCTACCAGATCCCGGGCTGTGAACCTCTGCCCCATCTCCCTCTCGAGCAAGTCTCCCGCATAGGAGTTGAGGAAGGAGGCAGCGACGGCTGCCCTGAACGGGGTAGCGCCCCTGCTGAGCAGCGCCCCGGTGATACCTGCGAGCACGTCACCCGTACCGCCAGTAGTCAAACCCGGGTTCCCTATGTTCTTTATCCTGAACGCAGCCCCGTCAGTGATGATGTCGTACCTAGACTTTAGCAGCACGGTGGACCCCAGCCTCGACGCCCACTCCTTGACAATCGGGAGGCGCTCCTTCCAACCGTCCTCCTTCTCCTCAGGGAGCCTGACTCCAGTCAAAGCCGCGAACTCACCCGCGTGGGGGGTGATCACGGAGGGCAGCCCCCTGACAGCGGCTGGATCAGCCCCAAGAGCCTTGATGGCATCGGCGTCAATGACCGTAGGCTTCTTCGTCCCAGAGAGTATTTTGAGCAGCCCCAATACAGCCTTGCTCGTCTCTGATGATGTGCCAAGCCCCATGCCGACAACGACTGCGTCTGCCCTGCTCACCTCCTCGGTGAGGATGCCAAGAGATTCTGACGTCATCTCCTCGCGCGAAGGCAAGGGCAGCACGATGAGGTCAGGCGAGTATCCCCTCACTTCGTGCACTATAGAGGACGGAACTGCGACCACCGCCAGGTCAATGCCGGTCCTGAGGGCTGCCATCGCGGCGAGGGCCGGCGCCCCAGTGTACCTTGCTGATCCGCCCACGACCAGCAGGCGCCCATTATCCCCCTTGTGGGAGTGTGCTTTCCTCGGCTTCAGTGCCAGGTAGATGTCCCCAGGACCTGCAAATATCTCAGCCTCGGGTGGGACGCCTATGCTGATCGCCTCTAACTCGCCGATGAACTCCTTCGAGATGCCCTGCACAAGCCCAGTCTTTGGCTTGTGGTGCGTAACGGTCAGCTGCGCCCTGAAGGCATCCCCCATAACCTCCCCGCTCCCAGCGTCGATGCCGGTAGGGACATCGATTGCCACCCTGAATGCCTCCGATGCGTTTGCCATCCTAACAGCGGTCCTTATAGGCTCCCGGAGGATCCCCTTCGAGCCAGTGCCAAGCATTGCATCGACTATGATATCCGCTGAGCCAAAGAGGTCACCGAGCAGCTTGAGTTCAGATTCGGTCGGGGCGGTCAGTACGTTCACCGAGTACCGCATCTTTGCAACGGCGAGAAAGTTCGACCTCGCCTCTTCTGTGCTGATCTGATCCGGTTTGGCGAGCAGCACCACGGAGACCTTGGCTCCCAACGACGCGGCATGCCTGGCTGAGACGAAGCCGTCTCCCCCCTTGTTCCCCGTGTGTGCAAGGACGAGTATTGACTTGGAGCGCAGGTCTTGCCTCCTGTTCAAAGCATCGACAACGCCTCTCCCAGCGTTCTCCATGAGCTGGAGACGGCTCACGCCAAGGAATTCAGCATTCATGTCCACTGCCCTGATCTCCTCAGGCGAAAGGGGAGTCCCAACCTCTTCTCCCATACTTCACCACGCCCTTCAGCTTGCCTACAATCGATCTCTCCCACCCAAATATTATGTTATGCATTCTCATCCAACCCTTTATTTCATCTGATGGATTCTTCTACGCTGGTCGCCGCTCCACAAAAATCATTAGTCGCCCACCCACTCAACCACCTACCCTTGCTCGTCCACACTAATGCCGACGCTCCAAGGTCAACCAAGCAACCATCCGAATAGCCTATTTTTCAAAAGTCATACCAAACATTCCTGATTCAGGCGTGTGATCTATTCCGAACCATTTTTTCTGTCATGAAAAAGGATTTCAGTCCCTGAGTAGAATACCAAATGGAGAGGTATAAGAATGACCAAGATCGAGATCTCTGATGGGGTATTCTGGGTCGGTGCGGTAGACTGGGACGTGAGGAACTTCCACGGCTTCTCGTACACTACCCATAGAGGGACGAGTTACAACGCATACCTCATCGTGGACGAGAAGATCGCGCTCGTCGATACCGTGTACAAGCCATTTTCCGACGAGATGTTCGACAGGATACGCGAGATCGTAGACCCTTCGAGGATAGACTACGTGGTGATGAACCACGTAGAGACCGACCACTCCAGCTCGCTGACCGAGGTTATGAAGGCTGCCCCCCGGGCAAAGGTGCTCGGCACAGCGAGGTGCAAGGCCGGGCTCGAGAAGCACTACTTCTGCAAGATGGACTTCCAGACCGTGAAGACGGGCGACGAGCTGAGGCTTGGCAGGAAGACGCTGATGTTCATCGAGGCTCCGATGCTCCACTGGCCAGACAGCATGTTCACGTATGTTAAGGAGGAGGGGTTGCTCCTACCCAATGACGCCTTCGGGCAGCACCTGGCCAGCTCTGGGAGGTTCGACGATCAGGTGGACTCGCATGTCCTGATGGAGGAGGCGGCGAAGTACTACGCGAACATACTGCTGCCGCTGAGCCCCCTCGTGAAGAAGAAGATCGACGAGATCGTGGGGATGAAGATACCGATTAAGACAATCGCACCAAGCCATGGGGTCATTTGGAGGAAAGACCCGATGAAGATAGTGGAGGCCTACCTGAGGTGGTCAACGGGCGCCACTGAGAAGCGCGTTGTGATCGCATACGATACGATGTGGGGGAGCACCGAGAGAATGGCTAGGGCTATTCTCGAGGGGATAAGTTCCGAGGGGGTCGACGCGAGGCTATACAGGCTCCCTTACTCAGACACCAGCGACATAATCGGCGAGCTACTCAACTCCCGGGGGCTGCTCGTCGGGTCCTCGACGATAAACAACGGGATACTGCCCACGCTGGCTCCGCTCCTGACCGACCTCAGGGGGCTGAAGCCGAAGGGGAGGCTGGCAGCAGCTTTTGGTTCGTATGGCTGGATGGGGGGAGCCACGGAGGAGATTGAGGCTGCGCTGAGGGAGGCAGGGATGGAGATTGCGATGCCGGCAATGAAGGTCAACTGGGTGCCCACAGAGGAGGAGCTCAAGCAGTGCGTTAGCTTCGGCAGGGAGTTCGCGAGGAAGCTCTGACGACTATACTGCATTATACATCTAGGCTACCCCACCTTATTTCTTTCATTGAGCTACGGCAGCCCCCTACTCGATCCTGTGCGCTTCCGCCTAATGTCCCTGGACCACCTCCGCCGGGTTGTGCAGAACCGATCCTGGATCAACGAGCCACGTCAGCCAGAATGCTTGCCAACCCGCTCACGCTGGAGGTAGTAGTCGTAGCCGTCCACAAGCGCTACCTTGCTGGCTTCCAGCAGGTTCGTGGAGACCCCCACAGTGACCCAGTTTGAGCCGCCGTCCGAGAACTCCACGAAGTTCCTCACCGAGGAGGCGGTTCCCTTGGCAGCCTCGGCGATAGAGACCTTGTAGTTGACCAACTGAACCCGGTCTATCTCGGGAAAGAACTCGGACATCGCTTTCCTGAGCGCCCTGTCCTGGGCGTTCACAGGACCGTTCCCCTCAGCGATCACGTAGAGCTCTCGCCCGTCCACCCTGAGCTTGATCGAACTCTCTGCCGCGAACCCGCCGTCCCTAGACTCGCTGATCGTCCTCCACTGTACGACCTCGAATAGCTTTCGGTAGTAGCCGAGCTCCTTCGAGACGAGCAGGTAGAGCGATGCGTCAGCCCCCTCGAGGAGGTAGCCCTGGTACTCCA
>JASFYL010000027.1 GCA_030055575.1 Thermoproteota archaeon
GGAAGGAGTGGATCACCCAGGTCATTGTGACCGACAACAATTCGACCGTTCTAGAATACGCATTTCCCGACCATGTGTTCGCCTCTAAGCTCCGAATCAACTTCACTAAGGCGACGAGCTTCGGGTCCGTCAGTATTTGGGATCTCGAGGTCCTCTCGGAGGCGTCCGGGACCTCGAAACTATTGGGCATGATGGGGATTAAACATATTGTACTGGAAAAAACTATCGTGATGGGCAACAAATATGGTGAGCCTGAACTGAATGAGGATGATGCTTTCGTCCTCGTCAAGGACTGGGGGGAGGTAAGCCTCTACGAGAACTCCCGTGTAGTGGAGAAGATCTACGTTGCTGACAACCTGATAGTTGGACGTCCGGAATCCGACTCATCTGGATCCAGTACAGATTCTATGACCGAAACCGATCCGAATTACACCCAGCGAGCAGTACTCTGGATGGTCTCCGCCCTCGAGGGCATCGCGTGGGATGACGTGCCGCGCACAGCCTTCGTCCTCTCGGATCCAGCTGACCATGCAGGTACTGAACTGAGCAGACTCAACCTCTCCATGCCCAGTGAGTTCGAATGGATCAAGGTGAATCCGACCCTGTACAAGGCAACTGCGAATGCCAACGGCACCTTCCTCCTCGTCTTCCTCGAGAGCTACAGCGAGGACTGGAGGCTCTACGTCAACGGGGATCCAGTCCCGGACGAGCTCCACATCAAGGTTAACGGGTTCGCTAACGGGTGGATCGTAAAGGGTACCGGAGACCTTGAGCTGACCCTGGAGTATGCGCCACAGCGCCTCTTGGTGTACTCGTCGATCGCATCGGTGCTGCTTCCGATAGTGCTTTTGGTTTTCCTATTTCGGCGGAAGATCATGGAGGATGTTCGTCGGGTGAAAGGGAAGTTTGCCCTCCTTTATTTAACTTAGCTTGTGCTGGATTGTGTGTCAAAATCTTTTTGCATGATGTTAATTGGAGCACGGCATCTTGAGGTTAACATCCTCGCCAAGCCGCAGCCTCTTGATGGTGCAACTGAAGAACTTGGGCGGTTTCGCTGTGCCCCCTGTAGATCGCGCACCGTCCTGCAGTTGCGTTTTAGATAGATTACCCGCATATGTTTTCAGACAATGACCTGCGTCTAAGGGTACGCTTGCCTACGTTGAGACATCAGACCGACTTAAGCTACTCAAGAGTGTCGGTGTTACGCCATAAACAAGGTTGCACTCTCTTGCATATGGATTCCCACAGCACTTTTTAACACTTCGAGGAACTTGCTGGCTACCTCGTCCCAGCTAAACCCTCGAGAATGCTCAAGCGCGTTGAAAGACATTCTTGCCCTGGTCTCGTCGTCTGAAAGGATTCTGATTAGCCCCTGTGCTAGCGCTCTTACCTCACCAGGTTCCACCAGCAGCCCAGTGCTGCCGTTTAAAACAGCATCCCTGAGACCATTTACGTCGTATGCCACGCAGGGAACTCCAAGCGCGTTCGCTTCTATTACGTTCAGCCCGAACCCTTCCCTCACTCCTGGATTTACTAGCACCCATGCCCTCTTGATCAGCTCTCTCCTCTCGTTTGTTGGGATGCGCCCGAAGAACTTGACCCCTTCCGGTGCGTCCCTCTCGAGTTTTTCCCTGAGGTATCCGTCGCCTATCACCCAGAGTTCAGCCTGGGGGATCTCCCTCCTAACGATCCTGAAGGCTTCGATCGCGTGGTCGGGTCTCTTAGCCTTCTTGAGCCTTCCGGCGAAGACCACGACAGGTCTTTTCTCTTTCTCGCTTGGTCTTTCGATGGGGTTAAAGTTAAGTCCTTCTCCCACAACGAAAATACTCTCGAAACCCAACTTAAGCAGATCCGCCCGCGTACTCTCCGAGACCGTCACCGTCGGGAGCTTCCTGTACGCCCTTAGCCACCTCTCCTCTAGGAAGCGGTATCCGATGTGGCTCAGAGGAGATGGCATCTCGTAGAACCAGTACTCCCTCGCGAGCTGGTGGATGAGGGGGACCACCTTGGTCCCTCCCTCCACGAACTTGGGCGCCATGAAAGGTACTGTATTTATCTCATCAACGACCACATCGAACCTCTCCTTCGGGTGCACCCTTTTGTAGTACCTCCGGGCTTTCAAGTATACTGAATACTTCCCGCCATCCCTGACTATCCTGACCCCCTCTGACTCTTCCTCTTTCTTCGACCCGGTATACTCGGACGTGAAGAGCGTCACCTCGTGGCCAGCCATCGCCCACCTCTTGGCCACCTCTCTAGTGAAGACTTCCGCCCCGCCCATCTCGGGGTTAAACCAACACCGCCAATTAAAGAAGAGGATCTTGAGGCACTCCACGTGCATTCACCTTAAAATTTCACATGAAAAATTCCCTTGAGAACCGTAAGTGATCAGCGCTCGTGTACCTTCAGAACCCTGATCCTGTATGCCACCCTAAGCGTGTCCAGCGCCATCCTGAATATATCCTTGAATCTGGCCATTCCGTCTATGGTCACTTTAACGGGCATCTCGGCGATCCTGAATCCCCCATGGTTGCACATGACCATCAGCTCGAGGTCGAACGCATATTTGTTCACGACGAGCTTGGGCGCAATGTGCTCTAGCACGTCTCTCCGGAACGCCTTCAGCCCAGTCTGGGTGTCCCTCATCTTGATGCCAGTCATCATCCTAGAGAAGGTGTTGAACCCGATGCTTAGGAACTTCCTTTTCAGTCCAGCATTTATAGACGACCCGGGGTGCCACTTCGAACCTATTACGACATCGCTCTTCTCCAATTTCTCGAGGAACTCTGGTATATGCTTCGGACTTACGCCCAGGTCGCCGTCGATGAACACTATCTTCTTCCCCGCAGAGTGGGCGAAACCGTACTTGATCGCGCCGCCTTTTCCTCGGTTCTTATCGTAGCCCAAGACTTTTAATCGACTGTCGTTATTTTTTTTCTTGTACTCCAGTGCCCTCTCCCGAGTGTCATCAGTGCTTCCATCGTCGACAACGATCACCTCATATCTGGCACCGTACCCTTCCATAGCGGCTTCGACACGCCTTATTGCCTTTGCTATCACGTGCCCCTCGTTGTAAGCACATAGTATTATTGATGTGTCGACCGAGTCCAATGTTCCCACCTGATTCTCTTGATTTCGGAAGTGTCTTCAAGCGAATCCTCCCCTAATGCCCTATATGCCGTCAAGAAAGTTAAGCGATGGGCACGGACCTCCTTCATTAGGTGTAAAAGATTGAATCGAAATAGATTTGTACTGCCTGACACCGTAATAAAATTGCCCCATTCTTGCCTTAAACGCATAGCAGCTGGTCTCCACAATTGATATAACCATTTATCCCAACCCCGCTCCTTCTATTTTAGAGTTTCGTAAAGTAAGTTGCTGCAGACTGCAGCCCGAGCAAAAGATCCCTAATCCGAGCCAGGAATCTCTTGCTCAGCCCCAGGTTTCAATGCTTGGTAGTCTGGGGGGTCTTCTGATAAACCATTTATCCATCAAAATGCGATCTTCTCTCATGCGAAACCTGGAAGTAGGCGGAAAGCCAAATGCCATACAGTGGAGAATCTGGAAGGGCAGAAACGAAGGCGTTGCCCTATCACGATTAGGCGGTGGATATGTTGAGGATTACTTTGTCTGAAGACGCGATCGCAAGGATTTTCACTCCGGTAAGCAGGAAGCAGACTTTCCTTCTCGTGATCTTTGCTTTTTTATACGGCGCATTATTCGTGAATTACGCTGAGTACATCGTCTTTACATCCAACCCTCCGAGCGCTTCTGTTCCCCCTGCGTACCACTTGTGGCTAGAGGTGTTCTATATGGTGCCTTTCTTCTCTATGCTCCTCTTCCGGGGTATCTACTCGCTTCCTTTTGTTTACGTCCTCGGAAGGATCGCCAGCTTTGGGAACGACTTCGGGTATCCTGTATACGCCAAGTTTATTGCTCAATCATACACTGGCAGCCTTCTGGATTGGTGGGTTTGGATGGTCGGTCTCGGGACTAGCGACAGGTTTTCTTGGATCGTGAGGATGCCTTACGCCACCTTCCAGATGACCACTGAGCTCATGGGTTTGAACTTCGTGGTGAGGGTTCTCATCGTTTCTGCCTTCTTCTTCGTAGCCCACCGGGTCAGGGCAAGAATGGGGTCCTGCACATGCGCTAAGTAAAGGTATACAAATGGGATTTGCCTACTTGCGTGTTATATTAATCGTAAGTTTCTTTACTACTTTTTTGCTCATTGGTTTAGCGAGTCAAAACTTATGATCATCAACCGACCTAGTTTACAAACAAGAAAGAATAAGTAGATAGAATGACTCGGAAAATTGATTTATGTTTACGCATAAGGTGTACCCGCTTGAAGGAAGAGCTGAAGATATTTCTGTTGATAATGCTTTTGCTTACCTGCGTCTCTGTCTACTTGATGTTCGATTGGATGCACGCCAGAGGTCAGGAGAACTCTCTTATAATGATGGGGATACCAACAGTCTCTTCATCAGACGAAACTGTGAGCCTAACGGTCAGGAACATGGGAGATCGCTGGGTTCTCTTGAGCAACGCATCCCTGACAGTTGATGGAGTTGACTTTTGGGCCAAGTCGATCTCATGTTAGGCTTTGAGCCAGGGACGAACACAGCCGTGATCATCTCCTTCGATGTAACCATTCCTATTTACAAGGGCGCCTCCTACCAGGGCAAATTGTACACCGACGGGGAGCCGTTGATCTTTATAGCGAAGTGTAGTGTTTAATCACTTTTCAGCGAATGAGACAAACCAACTGTTTGTAACAAAATTGTCGCTTAAAGAGTAAAAATTATGTACGAACAACTTCTCACCATTCAGCGTCATTAGGCTTCCTTTCAGCGTTCGTGTTAGGAAGGTCCTGCGAATTTCTTATGAATAATGGTTTGCCTCCGAACCCAGCAAGTCGTCGAGAGTACATCTCGCACTGTTTCCAGTTCGTGCTCGGCTTACTCGTCTGCGCTACTCTCCTTTATTTCCTGTCTGCACTGTACTTCGCAGATTGCCCGTGCCGCCTTCCCTGAGGTCCCCCGAAGCCACCCGCATCGCATCTGCTATCACCCGGTTGATCTTGGACGATATGCTCCTGGTGAAGAAGTAGGACGCACCCACGCCAGCAGCCGCCGCGAGCCCTGCGATCATGATCGCGTTGTTCCTGGCGCTGTCGAGGAACCTGTATATCGCGTCCGGGTTCGTCATGTAGGCAATGAACCCCAGAGAGTAGTGGAACCAGCTCGGTGCCATGCAGGCTGCGACTATCCTGCCCTGCCCCTGTAGCGAGTATTCCTTGACCTCCGGGGAGATTTCAGCGATGGTTTGGGCCCTCTTGCCACTCAGCGCTTGATAAAAGTCCCACGACTCCCCGAGCGCGGACGGGCTGAGCAGCGTCCCGGTTCTCTCTGCATTGGTGTCCGCCCAGAGCCTCAGCCCCCCTTCCTCCGGAGTTATCACGATCGACCCTAGGTCTCCGAAGAGCGACCCCTGCAGGACGAGTATTCGGCTCTGCGCGACCGTGTACCAGTCCCAAACCATGTAGAGGTGATACCTCCTGCCGTCTAATCCCGTGAACGACTTGCCGAAGATCATGACCAGGGGCGGATCCTTTTTGGATGTAATGTCCTCGAACGGTAAAGTGTAGTACGCCTTTCTCGAGTCAGTCTCGGAGAACCTGAACTCCTCTCCTGCCCGCAACTGGGATATGAATTCGCGGGGGGCATAAGCCCCTGGTGCGGTCCATGTCCCGGACCACCTCTCCGCATCTGACACTGCGACGACCCTTCCGGTATCGTCAGCTACACCGAAAAGGATCGCACCCTCCACCGACAAGTGGTCTAGGTAATCCCCCCACTCGGAGGACGATGCCAAGGAGAGATCCTCGGCTGCGTTACAGACCGCTCCCCCGTTCTTCTCCATATAGTCGAAATAGTTGGAAGCCACTTGTTCTGCGATCGAATTCAGGGTCGTCAGCAGCTGGCTCCTGGTGTGCTCCGTGTCCATCATGCTTGTGTAGGCTACCGCCACGGACATCGGCGCGAGCGATATCGCCAAGAAGATCAGGAGAAGCTTCGCCTTTAAAGATATGCCCATGATTATCACCATTTTTATTTTATAATAGAATCCGCAGTTGATTTAAGTGTGGTTCGGTAAGGCGATACAGCGATGCGACTTTGGCGACTTGCGATCGCCTCTATAAAGGTATTTGGCTGCTTTCTCTCACATCAGGAATTTTTTCCGGCTTAACTTCTGCCATGGCGCGACCTTGACCCTTTCTCCTTTATTTGCTGTCTCCCTATGCCATACTCTTACAAGTTCGAGCTTGCTGAGCTTCAAAATAGTGCCTTCCTGTATATTCGGTTCCTCGGGTCGTACGCCTCGAAGCCTGTGTCCTCAAACATTATCATCTCGTTCATCCCTAGTACGAGGAACCCTCCCTTATGGAGAGCAGCCGAAAACTTGGATATGACACTCCTCTGGATCTCTTGTGAGAAGTAGATGAGCAGGTTCCTGCAGAAGACCATATCGAAGAAGAGCATGGGCGGGTCGCTCACCAGGTTGTGCTGCCTGAACCTGACCATGCCCCGTATGTCCCCCAGGACCGAGTAGCGCCTCTCGCCGTCTACGTCAGCCTCCTCGAAGTAGCGCCCCCTCAGCTTCTCCGGTACATTCTTAAGCGCCTCCTTAGTGTAAACGCCCTTGGCTGCCTTAGAAAGCGCGTCCTTGTCAATGTCCGTAGCGTATATAGAGGCGACTGAGGGGGAGATGCCCGTGCCGCGCAGTGCCTCTGTGACCGCGATCGCTATGGTGTATGGTTCCTCGCCGCACGAGCATCCGGCGCTCCAGATCCGCAGCGAGGGGGATAAGCAGGATGATAGCTTCTCCTGAACCCTCTCCCTGACCGCTTTCGCAACCCCCTCCCAGACGGGCGGGTCCCTGAAGAACTCGGACACGTTTATCGATATGTTGTCGTAGAATGCCCGGACCTCGGTCGGGCTCCTCTTGAGGAGGGCTATGTACTCAATGGCGTTCTTGGACTTGGTGGCTGCCATCCTCAGCAGGGTCCTCCTCCTGAGGAAGTCTGGCTTGTAAGACCTGACAGGGACCCCCTTCGAGGCTAGCGTGGACAGAACCGCCTCGAGCTCGTCCCTGGTGATCTCTGCCATCAAGCTCCTGACCTCTTGGGCGATACCTTTGCCCTATGTCCGCTCGATCAGCTCGCACTCCCTGAATACGGGCGGCTTTGACACCATCACCGTGACAGTGCCTGTGGCTATGTCCAGCATCATGCTCCTGCCCCTCTTGCCGTCGACCTCCTCCAGCACGATCGGGATGTTTAGCTCTCTAAGTACGGACCGTGACGCCTCTATGTTCTTCTTCCCGATCGCTAACTCGCCCCCGAAGTTGAAGATCGTGCCGCCGCCTATGATTCCCGACACTAGGAAATTCCTCTTCGCCTCCATCTGGGCTAGCTTGGAGAGTAGGATCTCGACCCCCGTGTCCACGTACTTCGGTAGCCTTTTCCCTTTAGAACAGGGGAGCATTGCGTGGACTATGCCTCCCACCCTAGTGACTGGGTCGTAGAGCACGATGGCAACGCAAGACCCCAGCGCCAGCGTTGCTAGGCTCTTGTCCTTGGAGACTGCCGCCTCCCCCATTCCGACGACTATCGCACCGTCTATGTGCTCACTGATCCTGTCCACGAACCTGAGCCTAAGGCTAATCCTGCAGCCCCCCAAACTTGATCAACGAAAACACAATATCATCTTTACCAAGATCGGCGGAATCCTGCAAGAGATCTCTATCTCCAGCGTCGAGGCGGTCTCCATCTCGGAGAGGTACGCACAGATCGCGTCCACCAGTGCGTTCGGGTGATCCACCGCGATGGTCGGGATCGTGTAGTCGACCCTCCTTTGGGCCCTCTTCTCTGCCTCCGAGGAGAAAGCGCCAATGATGATGTTGGCGAACTCCTGGACAGCGGAGCTCTTGTACTCGTCCAGAACGCTTATGTGCTCGTTAGTCAGCCTGCTAACCATCTCATCTGCGCTGGCTATGTCCATCAGTATGATCGCGTACGCCTCTACCCCGCCGTCTATCTTGGAGAATATCCCCATATAAAAGAAGTCCTCGACCAGGTTGAGGTTAGAAGAGAGCCCAGGCAGGTCGCCCTTCACCTTCTGGGCTGCCACGTAGAAGTCCAGCTCTAGGAGCCCGCCGAGCGATCTCGCTATCCTGTCCGCAAACCCCCCGTCGAAACAGACGATCTCTTGCATCCAAACTCCCCCTATGCCTTAAGACCCTCTGGGGTTGCGAAGAGCGCCCCCCCAACGGCATTCACTAGTTCCTCTTGCTTGAAAGGCTTGGTCAGGAAAGCGGTTACCCCCATCCTCGCTGCCTCTTCCTTTGCCCACTGCTGGTCGACTGCCGTGAGCATTATTATCTTGGAGGTCGGATCCAGCCTCATTATCTCTCTTGCAGCCTCTATTCCGCTCTTGTTCGGCATGTTTATGTCCATGAGTATGACGTGCGGCGAGAACTCTACGAACTTCCTCACAGCGTCCTCTCCGTCAACTGCTTCAACTATAGATCTGAACCCGCCAGCCTGGAGCGTCCTGGAGATGAGCTTCCTCATGAACATCGAGTCGTCAGCCACTAGGATGGTCATCGTGACCCCTCATGCCTTGATCCCAGTCCCGGCAACTGCCACCTTCATCGATTTTAGTGCGCTCCCCGCGTCCTGGCTTATCTGGCAATGCTCTTGGAGCAGCTTAACGACATCTATGAGGATGGTGAGCTGGTTTTCGGCCCTGATGATCCCGGAGATGAACGAGTTCGAGGCGCTCATAGTCAGCGACGGGGACCTGACGATCTCGCCGACAGGCACAGTTACCACGCCGACAACAGAGTCCACGATAAGCCCGACCACGTCGGAGTCGAGTTCGACCATTATTATCCTCGAATTTTCATCGAAGTTCTTGTGCTCCATGCCGAAGATCTTCCTGAGGTCCACTATCGGGGTGATTTGGCCCCTGAGGTTGATTACCCCTTCCACGTACTCCGGCGCGTTCGGAACCTTCACGTACTCCCTGACCTTTATTATCTCCTTGATCTGGTGGACGTCTATCCCGTAAATCTCCTTGTCGAGCTGGAAGGTGATCGCCTGGACTTCGGTTCTTGTGCCTCCCACTGCCTGTCACCGAACCTATCTCTGGGCTGCCCGATTTTAAACAGAAGATCGTAAGGCGACCGTCGGTCGTGCCTGTTCGGATAGACGCCCGAGGGTCGACCCTTGGTAAGCCTGCGCTCGCCCACTGTCTTGCGCATCGTCGGGCGCCTTCCACAGGGGTTAGCTGCCACCTTACTGAATCCATGCCTCCCCCACATACCTGCACGACGCTGCTGCCATTGCCGTCGCCTTCGCCACTCTGGTTCCCGTCGCCCGGTCGCCTTGGATTTATTGGTTTATACGTTCGTGCGGCATCCCTAATCTCAGGGGAGTAAAGGCAGTGTTAGGACTGAAGAAAGCAAGGGTCGAGGTTCCTGTTCAAGCTCAGGTCCAGCAAGAGGCGGTGCGGGCTTACCCGGAAGCGGAGCCAACCAAGGGGTCACAGCCGCAGAAGGATAGGGTCGAGGTGCTAGAGAAGATCAGGAACCAGGAGCTGGCAATCGGTCAGTCTATGCAGCAGATCGCCCAGTCAGTGCAGCAGATCGCCAAGGGCGCACAGACGACCTCCGTCGCAATCAACAACATACTGGCGCAGATCCAGAAAGCAGACGGCATAATACAGGGTGTCGTGAAGTCTAGGGAGGAGGCTTCCGAGAACGCAAGGCAGGGGAAGGTGCTGGCCGACGAGACGATGGACAAGTCTAAAAAGAGCATGGAAGTGCTGCAGGAGATAAAGTCTGTGCTGGACACGCTGGGGCCCTCCCTGAACTACCTTGACGAGGCAAGCAAGAAGATCGGGGACGTCATAGACACTATCAAGGACATCGCGGACCAGACGTCCCTGCTCGCGCTGAACGCGGCCATTGAGGCAGCCAGGGCGGGCGACGCTGGGCGTGGCTTCGCGGTAGTGGCTGGAGAGATCCGAAAGCTCGCAGAGGAGACTAGGAAGTCGGTCGACGCTACCCAGCAAATAGTCAAGAAAGTGCAAGAGGCCGCCGCCAAGACTCTCGACGGCGCCGGGGATCTCACCAAAAAGATAAGCTCCGGAGGCGAGATCATGCGCCAGGGCGCCGAGTCTCTCAAGCTACTCTCCGAGTTCACGGTCAGCCAGTCCGAGGGGATCACAAAGAGGGCTGGAGCAGTGCAGGCTGCGATGGATGTCGTAAAGTCGCTACAAGGACCGATCAGCGAGGTAGCAGCCGTAGCGGAGGAGAACGCATCGGCATCAGAAGAGATAACCAGCGCAATCGAGGAGGCGAACTCGTCGATCGAGGCTAACGCTTCAATGATCGACGAATACTTGAAGAAGATGTAACCTCACCATCCACCTTATTTCTTTCTTTCTTTTTTTAAGTTGGCCTACCACTCGGCTGCCACGCCCATTTTTCAGTCGTTGGCGCGAACTGGAGCCCTCGAAATACCTGCTCACGCTCAACAATGACCTGCTGTACCAAAGTTATCCGCTAGAGCCTGAAATCTACCTTGGCGAAAATGGTTTGTACCGTTTGATGCTTCCCGGTGGACATTCCCTGAACTACATCTAAGATGGGGTTTCGGGTTAAAGCGTCCCAAGGACCTCATTTAGGCACTACCGCCTCATCCACTTTGGCTTAACTCAGGACCCTCCCCACACACCAAAATCGTAGTGCCTGAGACTGGCAAACTTTAACGATAATTGGAAGCCATATAAAAAGAGACAACAAACATTCCTTTCTTTCCGATACACGCAATACATCCGAGGTTCTGTGTTGTTGGCTTCAGAATCTGACTTTTTTGTTCACTTTGGTCTGCCGGCGACTCTCCTTTCGAAATCCCCGACTTTCCTCTCTATCGACTCGATCCTTTCCTCGATCGCCTCCAGGTGTTCCATCATCGCCCTCGATGCCAGCTCCAGCTCATAAGGTTCGAGTTCCCTCATCCCTTTTACCATGTCCCTGAGGTTCTTTATCGCCTCTGAGATCGACCTTATCTCGGACTTAGACAATGCTCATCACATCTATAACGAACGTGGGTTTGCCGTCCCCCAGGATGGCGGATCCGAGGAACCCCTTCACACCCCTCAGGATCCTTGGGACTGGCTTCATCGCTACCTCGTCCTCGTCCCTCACCTCTGTGACGAGGAGCCCGTAGTTCTTCCCATCTCCCCTCCTGATTATCACGGCCGGGTAGCTGTTGCATATCCCTTCCTGCACGCCCAGCAGCCAGGCTAGCCTGTAGAGCCTGATCACATCACCACGCAGGTTTATGAAGGGCGCCCCCTGGATGAACTTTATGTCCTCTTTCCTTATCTCCACGATCTCCAGCACATCGGCAACGGGTATCGCATAGACCTGCCCACCCACGCCGACGACTATGACCTTCACCGTCGCCATAGATGCGGGCAGCCTGATCGTGATCTTAGTCCCTTGTTCTACCTTTGAGCTTATCGAGAGTGAACCTCCAAACGCCTCTATCTTGTTCTTTACCGCGCTCATCCCCATCCCCCTGCCGGAAAGCTCCGATACGCTCTTCTTGGTCGAGAAGCCAGGGACGCAGGTCAGGTAGAGCGCCTCCTCGTCGCTCATGCCCTCAGCCTTCTTGGGTGATATCAGCCCCTTGGCTATCGCGGTCTGCTTGACGGCGCTCGGGTCTATACCCCTCCCGTCGTCCTCCACCTCTAGGATGAAGTGCGAGGCGTCCCTGGATGCCGAGATCCTTATCGTCCCAACAGCCCCCTTCCCCTTCTTCACCCTCTCTTCGGGGGTCTCTATCCCGTGGTCCACGCAGTTCCTCACTATGTGGACTACCGGGTCGACGATCTCCTCGAGGATCTTCCTGTCCACGGCGGTGTCTCCCCCCTCGATTATGAGGTCTATCTCCTTCCCCACCGCCTTCGACATGTCCCTGACCATCCTTGGGAAGATCCCGAACACCTGCCCTATTGGCATGAGCCTCAGGTTCATGACCTCGGTCTGCAGGTCCGAAACGACTCCCTCGATGAACCTGTGGACCTCTTTCATCTCAGGCGACTCGTGCTGCTTGACTATGTTCCCCAGCCTGGACTTTGCGAGGACAAGCTCCCCGGAAAGGTTGAAGAGCCTGTCCAGGCTTGCTATGTTTACTTTGATCTCCTCAACCTTGTGCCTTCCCTTCGTTGAGTCCACGCTTATTGTGGCGGTCTCCACCTCCTTGCCCTGCGCCTCAACGCAGGACACGAGCCTGTCTATCTGGGAAGTCTTGTCAGCCAGCGAGATCTTCTCCTCTTGCTCGGGCGGCTCGCACTCTTCGACAAACACATCGATGACGCCTGGGACTGCCTTTATGGCATCCAGCATGGCGCCCAGGTCCTTGGTAACCACCTCAGCAACTATGCTGTCCTCGAACTCGCCGTTGGCTAGGGGTTCGTTTGGCGGGTCCGTCCTGATCAGCTCTCCGTTCTCGACGAGGATCTTCAGGAGCATGAACGCCCTGACTGGTCGGAGGACCTTCTCCATCTCTGTCTTGATCGTCAGCCTGAATCCTTTAGGTATTGCCTCCTTCCCTTTGGGGGCGCCAGTCTCGCCGCACGACCCGGGGTCTGGGGAGAGGGGGGGTTGCTTACCTTCGATCTCCAGCTCGCCCACGGCCTTGCTGATACTCGCATCCATCTTTAATATGGCGTCCTCCAGCTCCTTCATCTTCGAGGCTTGGCAACCGGTCTCATGCTTGATTGCGGGTGCCTCGTCCGCATGGTTCGCATTCACTATTCCAAACTTCCCCGAGGCGCGTCCGGCGAACTCCTCTACCAACTCGCTTATATCGTCAACGTGGCTTAGGAGCCTGTCTATGACCTCTTGGCAGACCCTCTCCCTGCCGCCCCTCAGCCCGTCTAGTATGTCCTCCGCCTTGTGGGCCTTCTCCGCTATGTGGGAGAGCCCCATCATCGCAGAGTCCCCCTTGATGGTGTGCATGACCCTAAATGCCTCGTTCAGGGCGTCCCTGTCCTCCGGGCTCTTTTCTAGGTGGAGGAACAGCTCGTTCAACCTGGAGATGTGGTCCCTGACCTCACCAAGATAGATCTCCCGGTAATACCTGTCCTCCTCGGTCACCCATATCACCCTTTTCCCTTTCCCTTCTTGTTAAACCGCTGACCAAGATCCAACCCAATGCCAGGAGGTTCCGTTCGGTTACATCGGTCCAGTTCTTTGCTACCTGCGCAGCCTCTCCCCCGTTCACTTGGCCCTACTAAGGTCTATCGTTTGGGTCTCGGTCGCAGTGAGCTCTATAAGCCTCTTCGCGACCTTGAGGAGCTGGGACGAGTAGGGGTGCTGCGGATGGTGGAGGCAGAAGACCCCCCTGGACCTGTGCGACAGTATCTCCTCGTAGAATGGCAGTACCCCTACCACTGATGCCTCTATTATCTTAGAAACCTCAGACGGGAGGTCTGGCGACTCGGCGAGGTTCGGAGGGACCATGTTGAGGATCACGTAGCTCAGCCTCCCGAACTTCCTCATTATCTGGCTAGTGATGTAGGTCCCAGTCACGTCCTGCTTGTCCATCCTCATGAGCAGAAGGCTCACGTCGCTCGACATTATCGCCAGGAGCGTGTCCTCGTTCAGCCCAGGGTGGGTGTCGAATATCACATAGTCGACCTTGTACTCTTGGCTCAGCTTCTCGGCCACATGGCGGAAGAACTTGTCGCTGTAGCCTTCCCTTATCACCTTCACAATCTCCTCGGGCTTCATGCTGGATCCCAGGAAGTAGACGGCACCCCTCGGAAGTTTGAGGTGGTTCGTGAGATCAAGCACAATGTCCTGGAAGGAGCACCTGTTGTATATGTAATCGTTCAGGGTGTGGCTCATCATCTGAGAGGAGACGTTGTATATAACGTGCAGCCCGGGAGACGTTATGTCCATATCTATCGTGGCTACCCTCTTGCCCAGCGCTGCGAGGAGCACGGAAAGGTTTGAGGTTGTCGTGCTCTTACCAGTGCCCCCCCTGTACGAATGCACCACGCAGGTGGTTGTCATATCTTTATCTCACCTGTTTTTATCGTCTTTAATTATTCTCATATGTCGAGGCGCTTCTCTAGCCTTGAGACTCTGCTTTCGAGGCTGTCAAGCCTGCTAGTTATGTCGTCGAGCTTATCCTCGAACCTGGAGATGACGTCTTCAACCTTGCTTGTGTCAGTCTGCATCTCTGACATCATGGACCTCAGCCTGAGCCTCAGGGCAGATTCATCTTCCCTGCTCTTGAAGTCCCTGCCTCCTGACATTAGCATCATCTGACTTTCAGGTAGTGGAGTTGAACTATAAGCAAAATCACGTTTGGCGACCACCACTCACCTTTCCGCGCGTCAGGATATACCCTCCTGTCGCCAAATTTTAATAACAATATAACGCCATCTGAGGATAGAACTCGGCAAGTGTGATGTCATGAGCTTCCTAGATCTGCTCGTCGACGGAGAAGTGGTGAGGGAGGCGATGCTCGTAGACAACTCTGACGGAGAGGAGATCATGTACAAGGGCCCGAACCTAGAGAAGCGGATAAAGAATGTCTCCTTCATGATCATCGACAACCTCCCGGCGGTCAGGTACCTAGTGATCTCTATGCCCCGGAAGAAGTATGTTGTGATATCCGTCAGCCAATCGAAGTACCTGGTTCTGGGCATAAACCCCAAGGTCAACTCGGAGCAGTTCGTAGAGCAGATCACAAAGTCCCTGAAGGAGCTCGGTCTCGAATGGGAAGAGTGAGCTGCGGGGGATAGCCTTACAACTCCCCGAGGGCGCTCAGCAAGACGCTGCAGGGCGATCGCCGGTCGCTGAAATCCAAAAGTTTATAAGTTCTACTCTTAAACAGTTTTACTAACGGGGGTCATTCGTCTGTCTCACGCCATTTTGAGCAGACTGGAGCAGCTTAGGGATGTTGACCGTCTCATCGACATCTCCAAGAGCACGCTCCAGCTCGACATCATCCTCGCGCTCAACAGCCGCGGCGAGCTATCTCCAGCGGAGATCGCCTCGATCCTAGGGCAGAGGAGGAAGGCGGTTACCGACGCTATGAGGAAGCTGAGGATCAAGGGTCTCGTCGAGCCCGCGTCGGAGAACGGCAAGTCAGCCACCTACCGCCTCAGCAGCCAGGGAGCCGAGTGCATCTCCGTGCTTTACCGCTTCGTGGGACATGAGGGTCGCGCCAAGCCCGAGGCAAAGGCAGACCCTGCGCTGGGGTCCAAGACGGCGCAGAAACCCGATTCATCTGTCCCTGGTGTGGTCGGGAACATCTCCCAGCTGCCGTTCGCATCCGCGCTCTCCCAGCTGCTCTTCACCCTCGGCACAGCAAAGGGCAACGCCCTCCCAATAGAGGAGCTCGCCGGGGTCATGGGGCTCAGCGTCCAGCGGACCGAGAGCTACCTCGAGGTCTTCATGAACACCGAGCCGAGGCTCTTCAGGAAGTACAGCGACGACCCGTCGTGGGCCAGGCTACTCAGGAAGGTCGGGATCAGGGTCAAGCCAAAGCAGCTCGTGACCTACTACGGTCTCACCCAGGAGGGTCTCCAGCAGTTCTACAAGCTCCCTGCCTACACCAAGCTTAAGCGGTCGAGGACGTACAGGGTGCTCAGTTCGCTGACGAGGTCCAGCAGCCCGAGGGGCATCCTCCGCCGCCTCGGAATCGGGACGGCTTTTGCGGGGAGCGCGCCGCTCCTTCTGGCAATTATGGGAGTCGAGACGAGTGGGCTGGTCTTCGCCGACGCAGCAGTGCTGGTCGGGGGAGCACTGATGGCATCTGGGATTTTCGCAGGTAATCTTTGAACTGCACCAGGGCGTGGTTAAATGGAAACAGTGCTCTTGAGCGAAAGGCTTACGCGGCTTCGTAGTGTCACCGGCCTTATCGACATCTCCAAGAGCACGCTCCAGCTCGACATCATCCTCGCGCTCAACAGCCGCGGCGAGCTATCTCCAGCGGAGATCGCCTCGATCCTAGGGCAGAGGAGGAAGGCGGTTACCGACGCTATGAGGAAGCTGAGGATCAAGGGTCTCGTCGAGCCCGCGTCGGAGAACGGCAAGTCAGCCACCTACCGCCTAACTGCGCTGGGGGGAGAGAGCATAAAGGCGATACTCGGCTTCCTTGAAGATCGGGGGGAACCCCAACCCAGCCTCGTTTACCAGAAATCCATGGAGTTGGGATCGTTTGCACTCGCATCCGCGCTCTCCCAGCTGCTCTTCACCCTCGGCACAGCAAAGGGCAACGCCCTCCCAATAGAGGAGCTCGCCGGGGTCATGGGGCTCAGCGTCCAGCGGA
>JASFYL010000028.1 GCA_030055575.1 Thermoproteota archaeon
CTGGTACTTTTCGCCCAGGTAGAGGCTATACATCAGAGCCAATCCGAGTATGCTCACGATTAGGACGTAAAGGTACAAGACATTGCGGTCCAGTACCAGCTCTGTTGATACGATTGGTGTCACTGGTTCAGATGTTTTCGTTGCCGTAGTCTCGGACATCTATACTACCCCTTCCCATTTCAATGCGTGCCCATTCGGGCACTGGCTGTCGCCGATCTTGACCTCCTTCTTGCATATAGGACATCTGTAAACCCGTTTCTGCACGCGTACAGCCATAACTGTCCTCCAAACTCTATTCTACAATGCGCATATTAAAGAGTTTCTGACCAAAATAATTGTAAAATTATAGATTTGATATACTGTTTGAGCCAACTCGAGTGACAATTAAGAAAAAAGATAAGGCAAATCAGTGCATCTTAGCAGAAACATATCGAATCTTTTGTCCAATAATGGAAGAGAAAATTAACGCGCGTCTTTTTAACATGCTCAGCCACGCCTCTAAAAAACGATGGGACTTCAGACGTGAGTGGATCCAAGAACAAATGGCAAGGCAACCTCCGAGGCAGCTTCCTTGAACTGTCATTCTTTATAGCGACGCTCCAAGGTTCGTGCTAAGACCGAAAAACCTTGTTACGGGGCATGTCCATAAAAATTGCGCCTTTTGCAGCTCAATTCTTCCTGAACAACTACGATCATGTGGGAGCCATTTAGCCTTAGTCGCCCTTGTGTGCAGCTACCTTCAAACCTTTAGATTTATTAGCATTTGCGTTCTAGCCATAATGAGGTATGGTGGTTGAGGATCCCTGAATTCTTGGGACTTGCGCTCTCTTGGTTTGTCATCACTCTCTGCTTCTCGATCAGGACTCTCTTCTACCCTTTCTCACCCGAGCTCTTCGCCTACGTCTTCCTGTTCTCTGGAACATCTGCAGGTCTTGGGTTCCTACTCCACGAGCTCGCCCACAGGTCTGCTGCTAGGAGGTACGGATGCTACGCCTACTACAATGTGTGGCTCCTCGGAATCATCCTCGCCCTCATCATGGCAGTGATCACCCGGGGAAGTGTGATCTTCGCCGCGCTCGGCGCGGTTTACATAGTCCCCATGATGACCGCTCCTTCACTCGATATTGGTGCTATGAAAAAGGCATACGGCATAATCTCGCTCTCTGGCCCGTCGATGAACTTACTCTTGGCTGCCTTCTTCTACGCCCTCTCGTTCCTTGGGGGGATATTCGCACCACTCGGGGCATACGGGATCCGTATTAACCTCTGGCTGGCAGCATTCAACCTAATCCCCATACCACCATTTGACGGTTACAAGGTCTTCTCTTGGTCGAAGGTAGCGTGGGCATTGTTTGCTGTGCCCTCTTGGGCATTGGTCCTCATACTTTGAGCCTTTAGAGTATGAAGGATTAATAAAGTCCACCAACAAATTAAGAACCGGTGTGGAAATGACCTCATACGAGCTCAGGGTTCTTGAGGAGCTTGTGGCAATAAACACCGACTCCACGAGGAAGTGCGGTTACGAGGAGTGCGCATCCGTAATCGCTGGGAAGATGAAGGAGATCGGGCTGAAGGTAGACGTATACGACCCGGTAGATATCGTCGGAGACGGGAAGCGGCGCCCGAATGTCGTGGGAACGCTGGATATCGGGGCTGAAGAGACGCTCGGGCTTGTCACCCACTATGATGTGGTTCCGCCCGGGGAGGGGTGGCACAGGGACCCGTTCAGGTTGACTGTGGAGGGGGGCCGTGCCTACGGTAGAGGCGCAGCGGACGACAAATCCGCAATAGCCGCCTGTCTGGGAGCCCTCTCCAAGACCAAGGAAAGCGGCAAGTACAACGTTAAACTGATCGCCTCTCCAGACGAGGAGGTCGGGGGGAGGTGGGGCATAGGCTACGTCCTCGGAGAGGTTGCACTCAAGCTCGACTGTGGGGTCGTCGTCGACGCGATGCCTGACATGGTTTGCATCGGGGCTAGCGGGATAATCCAGGGGGAGATCCGAGTCCGCGGCGTTCAAGGGCACGCGGGTTACCCGCATAGGGCCGACAACCCTATACCGAAGCTTGCCGCAATCATAAAAGATTTTGAGGCGTTCATCAGACAAAGGGAGAGTAAGCTTTCGAAGATAGATGCCCCTCCCGGTTCCCCAAAGAATAAGGTTTGGGGGCGCTTCTCCTTTACAATGCTGGGCAGTGGGGAGAAGGAGAACGTGATCCCTCCGAAAGCCTGGGCAAGGTTCGACATGCGCGTTTTGCCTGACGAGCCAATCGCAGAGGCGCGGTCGGAGCTGGCAGAATACTTCAGAAAGAAGCAGGAACAGCTAGGGATAGATGCCGAGTTGAAGTTGTTGCACGAGGATACCGGGTTCCTCACTCCTCCAGAAAGCCCGTTCGTACAGCGCTTCCGAAGAGCGACCGCCTCTGTCTTCGGCAAGCCGCTGCCGCTGGGCGCGTCCTTGGGGGGAGACGATGGGAAGTTCCTAGCGTCGCGCGGTATCCCAGTGGTTAGCTACGGGGCGATAGCCGAGGATACCCGTTTCCACGGCACCGACGAATTCGTTTACCTCAAGGATCTATTCAACCTTAGAGACGTGATCTCGGAGCTAATCAAATGATTTTTAAGGACCCTCAAACCCTCTCTCTTTATGCGCCCATATCTGGTGATCGCTTCAATAAATGTTCTCAAAAACCTAGAACTGATCAGGGACGAGCTGGGCACAACTGGTACCAAGGTGATCGTAGTCGACGAAGGCAGTCAAGAGGTTCGCTCGAGAAACGAGAAGATCCTCTCCAGTTTGGAGCATGCCTTCTACGGTCCGGAGGAGAGGGAAAGGTGGTTCAGGGACCGCTTCGGAGCCTGCTATCAGAAGTACCTGCAGGTTATACCAAAAAGGGCACACGCGGAGACTAGTTTCGGATTTCTGGTGGCGTTCGAGGAGGGCGCTGACTTCATCGTAGAGCTGGACGACGATGTCTTCATCATGGGCGTTGTGCAGGGACACAGCGAAAATCTCTTCGGTGAAGGTGGGCTAACCGTGAGGTCAAAATCACGGTGGTACAACACCTTGGACTCGATAGCAATTAACACAAGTGGGAGGTTCTTCCCGAGGGGACACCCGTATTCCCCGGATACCCGGGTAGAGGATTATATCTGGGAGGGATCTGGAGGTAGTTGCGTCCTTAACATGGGGCACTGGGTCGGGAATCCGGACTTCGACGCTCTGACTATCCTCTACCATTCAGGTATGGACGGGAGGTGCGGGATTAGGGGGGAGCGGTTACTCCGCGAGAAGGTAATCGTGGGAAAGGGGACGTATTTCGCGGTCTGCAGCATGAACACATCCTTCATTCCAAAGATCGTTCCAGCCTTCTACCAGCTCTACATGAACACGATGGGGGTGGACCGCTTCGACGACATATGGTCAGGAATCTTCCTGAAACGGGTGGCTGACCACTTGGGCGACCGGGTCTGCCTAGGCAAGCCAGCTGGGACCCACGACAAGAGGCCTAGGAGCGTCTTCAAGGATCTTAGAAGCGAAATGGACGGGATGGTCCTCAACGAGTCGGTCTGGCGCTTCGTTGACGGAGATCTGTCTGGTTCTTCATACGCAGACGCTTACTTGTCTCTCGCAGACCTCCTTGAAAGGGGGGCATCTGGTTTAGACAACGAGAACTACCGTAAGTTCCTGGCGCTCCAGGTCGAGATGATGCGCCGGTGGGTCGAGATCGTCGACAGGCTCTGAGCCCATGCAGTGTTCCCTTTATTTAAATGAAAAACTTCAATACTAATGCGAAAGCGAGCACCAGAAATGCTGCTATGGCGACTCCGAGCGAGATCGATACCAGCGACCTTGTCTTCCCGACTCCAAACAGGTGGGCGACGAGGCTCGCAGTCCACGCTCCAGTGAAAGGAAGCGGAACAGCCACAAAGAGCATCAGCCCTAGGAACCCGTACCTATCTATCTTGGGCTTGGTTTTTCTCCTGAGCGAGTCAACATACTTGACATAAACCCTCCTGAAGAAATTCCCCTCTGGTCTTCCGACGATAGCCCTCTCAAGGGATGAGAGACATGCCAGTAGAAACGGGACCGGGAGCAGGTTCCCAGTCACAGACAAAATCATGACTAGGTACGGGTCTAGCCCCGCAAGGATCCCGTATGGTATTGCGCCTCTGCACTCCACTATTGGAGACATCGCCATGACGAACGTATAGAGTTCAGGGCTGATCATTGTTACCACTGGAAGGCGTTGTTTTGGTAAGCCTTGTGTCGCTCATAAGCATATCTGGAGATTTTTCGTACCATTGCCTTCACGGCGGCTTGATTCGGGAGTCAGCGGCGTGGAGATGACAGAAGTTATATTTTTTATACTATTCGTTAGAGAGATCAGTAAGGTGTTCTAATGAAAGGCATAGTCTTGGCGGGAGGATATGCTAAGCGCCTTTGGCCCCTGACTGTAGATACCCCAAAACCCCTCCTCCCAATTGGCGATGGTTTCATAATCGACTATATCGTGGCAAAGTTACGGGCACTAGATCTGGAAGAGATAATCATCTCTACGAACAAACGGTTCGAAGAGAAGTTCGTCGAATGGATAAAGAAGAGGGGATATGCTGAGATAAGAGTCATACCTGAGCCTTCCAAGAGCGAGGAAGAGAAGCTCGGTCCGATAAGGGCGCTCCAACTCATAATTGGCGAGTCAGGTCCTGACGACTACTTCATAACTGCTGGTGACAACCTCTTCTCCCTTGACCTCCGCTGTATGTTGGACTTCTACAATCAGGTGAGTTCAGCGGTGATCGCGCTATACGAGGTTGAAAGAAAGGAGGATGCGAAGAAGTACGCATGCGTGATCGTCGACGATGAGAACCTGATCAGGAGGTTCGAGGAGAAGCCAGAATCCCCGCCATGTTGCTTGGTCTCGACAGGTATCTACGCCCTGCCTTGGAGGTGCATCTCAAGGATAGGCGAGTACTTGGCTGGGGGAAACCCGCCAGACCCTATGGGGCGTTTCATATGCTGGCTCTCGGAAACCGAGAAGGTCTACGGCCTCAGGTTCTCCGGCTACTGGTATGACATAGGCTCGATCGAGTCCTACAGGGCAGCGTTCGAGACCTTCAAAGGGGTCGGGTACTCCTCCTACAGGTAAATTTTTTAGAAAGCAAAAATTTGGTGTTTAGAAAGTAAAATTTTGGGCAGCGCTTCTTTAGCACACTGGAGTGCAGAACCTCATCTCATTTTTCCCCTTATAATGGTCCGATTGACTTCTTGAACCACTCAAGAGTCCTCCTTATGCCCTCTTTTATCCCTACCTTGGCTTTCCAACCAAGCTCGAGCTCGGCCTTGGTGACATCGGGCTGAGTCAGCTCAACGTCCCCTGCCCAGGAGGTGCCGCCCTTCGGCACAACTTGGACGCCCTCTAGGCCCAGTTCCTCGAAGATCATCTCTGCGATCTGGAGGACTGTGTAAGACTCTCCAAGCCCGATGTTGTATGCTTCCCCTTCGAACGCTGCTTTTTCCGAAGCCATCAAGAACGCCGCGACCGCGTCGTCTATATACAGATAGTCCTTCTTCTGCAACCCGGAGCCCAGCACCTCGAGCCTTCGTCGATCCCTGAGGAGCTTCCTGTAGAGGTCAAACATGAGACCCTTGCTGGTGCCTGGGCCGTATATGTTGAAGAGCCTCAGGATCACGGTGGGGGTTCCAAATAGCTCGCTGTAGAGCCTGCAATAGTCCTCCGCTGCCGCCTTAGAGGCTCCGTAGAACGAGTGCGGGGTCAATGGTTCACCCTCTGGTGTCGGAACCCTCCTTGGCACTCCATAAACTACCGATGAGGATGCGAAGACTACCTTGGCACCGGCCTCCCTTGCTGCCGCCAGTACGTTATGCGTGCCGTTTACGTTAACCTCTAGGTCGAGCGCAGGGTCTTCCGTGGATCTCGGTACCGAGGACTGGGCGGCTAGGTGGTATATCAGTTCGCACCCAGACGCAGCCTCCTTGACGGTCTTAAAGTCTCTTATGTCCCCCTTTATCATCGTTGCCCCCCCGCTCCTTAGGAGCCTCGATATGTTGACGAAGTCCCCTGTTGAAAGGTTGTCCAGAACCCTCACATTGGCCCCATTCTCGATGAGCCGTTCCAGAAGGCTGGCACCAATGAACCCTGCCCCTCCTGTCACTAGCACCCGCATAGTCTCCAGCACCGCCACTAGATGATCCGACCAGACTAATAACGATCACCTGGCTCTGGATACACAAAAGGTTAAAAAGAATTACCGCGAATTCATAAAGTATTAATCTGATTGAATGGTGTAGTAGCAGAGAATGGCGAAGAAGGGTCCAAGTTGAGATACTTCACAAGCCCCTACAACTTCATAAACCAAGACGTCCGGCGCGTCAAGATATACGACACCACGCTGAGGGACGGCGAACAGACTCCCGGAGTCAAGTTCTCGAAGGAGCAGAAGGTTGCGATAGCTAGGAAGCTCGACGAGCTAGGCGTCCACTCGATCGAGGCGGGTTTCCCAGTCATCTCGCAGTATGACGAGGAAGCGGTGAGGGAGGTCTCCCGATCGAGGCTTGGCGCGCAGGTCATATGCCTTTGCAGGTCAAAGAGGAAGGACATAGACGCAGCGCTGAGGTCCGACGTGGACGGAGTCATCATATTCCTCTCCGTATCTGATCTCCACCTCAAGTACAAGCTCCACACCGACCTCCAGTCTTCAGTGGACATGGCAGCCGATGCAATAGAATACGCGAAGTCGCACGGATTGTTCGTCCAACTCTCAGCCGAGGATGCCACGAGGACCTCCCTCGAGAACCTATTCGCCCTCTACAAGGAGGCGGAGGAAAGGAAGGCGGACAGGTTGGGGATCGCGGACACCACAGGATGCATCAGACCGGGCGGCATGAAGTACCTTGTAGAGAACATACGGAAGAACTTCAGTACGGAGCTCTCAGTCCACTGCCACGACGACTTCGGGCTCGCTGTAGCCAACTCGTTGGCAGCATACGAGGCAGGGATTGATGCGATCTCTGTCTCGGTGAACGGTCTCGGTGAGAGGTGTGGAAACGCCGCGCTGGAGGAGGTGGTCATGGGACTCTACGCGCTATATGGCGTTGATCTCGGTTTCAGGACAGAGGTCATCCAGGAGCTTTCGGAGATGGTGTCCCGGTTCTCTGGTGTACCGATTCCGATCAACAAGGCGATCGTCGGGTCAAACGCCTTCAGGCACGAGTCAGGGATCCATGTGGCTGCGGTTATAAAGTGTCCTTTCACCTACGAGGCTTATGACCCGCAGCTCGTGGGGCAGGCTCGGCGCCTGACCTTCGGGAGACACTCTGGAACCGAGGGGGTCAGGGAAAAGCTGAGGGCATGCAACTTCAAACTCACCGAAGAGGAGCTTGCCGAGGTCATTAGGACGCTCAAGCACATGCCGGTCGACTCGAAGCCGATAGACAACGGGGAGCTTTGCGACTTTGTGAGCAAAGTCCTTAAAGAAAAGGGATTTAGGAAATGATTGGCAGTCTGCTCATCCATGAGATGGCACTCAGGAAGCGCGCAAGGGTGGCGATAGGCTGCGACATCGCTTCCCACACTTCGCCGCTCCTGCTGAACTCCCTCCTCTTCGCGACTAAGGAGAAGTATGTGGACCCGCTCCTAGTGGTCAATAGGCTGCCCTCGAGCCGCGAGGACCCAGAAGGCGTGGTCGGTGCTGTGGTCCCGGCGATAGTGGACGACTCGCCTTGGGAGGCGCTCGTCTCGCTTCTCGAAGAGGGCGTTGTCGATTCTGCGGTGAGGGGGAATTTGAGTTCTAGGCAGGTCGTGACCCTACTCAAGAAGAGGTTCGGCTGCAGGAACCTCTGCAGGTCGTCCCTTCTCGAGATCGACGGAAGGTTGGTTCTCTTGGCCCCTGTCGGGATCGACGAAGGAGACACGCAAGAGGATCTGTTGACGGCAGTAGAAAATTGCGGACGCTTTGCTGGAAAGCTGGGCATGGAGCTCAAGGTAGCCGTGCTATCAGGCGGTAGGATTGAGGATCGGGGGAGGAGCAGCAAGGTCGACGCAATGCTTTCTGAGGCGGATCAGCTTGTAAGCTATCTTCTCTCAAAGGGGGTCATTGCGGTAAACCTCGGGGTCGAGATAGAACGCGCAATCGACGAGGGGTTCACCCTGATACTCGCCCCTGACGGTATCTTCGGGAACCTAATTTTCAGATCTCTCGTGCTCGTGGGCAAGGTTCAGAGTTACGGCGCCTATGCCACAGCCCTCCCGAAGGTATTTGTCGACACCTCTAGATCGAAGACCAGCTACCTGTTGCCTTTGATATTGGCGAGTGCGTTGAGCTAACACGGGTCAGATCGCGGTCAAAAAAAGGAAAGAAATGAAATAGATAAAAAGAGTGGGAAAGTGTTGACTAGCTCCCGACCAGCTTAACCCCTGTGATCGCAGCCGCGTCCGAGGTTAGCGCCCTGAGATCTTCTTTCTCAAGGCTCTTCACAGAGGTCTTCCCAGATAGCTGTGTGAACATCTTCAGCTCCTCTATTATGGCCCTGAGGTAGTTCTCCACCCTGGCTGCCGCCTCCTCCTCCCTGAGCCGTTTCCTGAGTACAGAGTCCTGTGTAGTGATCCCCCTCGGGCACTTCCCTGTTGAGCACAGCCCGCAGGTCCTGCAGCCCATCGCAACCAGCACCCCGGTGGATATTGCGACAGCATCCGCACCCAAGGCTAGTGCCTTGGCGATGTCAGCTCCGTTCCTTATCCCTCCTGAGATTATGAGGCTCACCCTGTCCTTCAGCCCAAGCTCTCTCAGGCTCCTCTCCGCCTCAACTAGCGCGGGCAGCGTCGGCAACCCAGCGTTTTCGATCACGGTGTCCGGAGCCGCCCCAGTCCCTCCCTGCTTGCCGTCGATGACTATGGCGTCAGCCCCTGCCTTGGCAGCTATCTTAACATCGTCCCCCACCCTGCCCGCGGAGTACTTCACGAGGATGGGGACCTTCCAGTCCGTGATCTCCCTCAGCTGCTCGATCTTCATCTTGAGGTCCTCAGGGCCGACTATGTCCAGGTGCCTTGCAGGACTGATGGCATCCGACCCAGGGGGGACGCCCCTCACCTTTGCGACCTCGTCGGTGACCTTCTCTCCCATGAGCAGCCCTCCCTGACCGCCCTTCGCTCCCTGCCCGATCTTTATCTCGACCGCATCCGCAGAGCGCAGATAGTCTGCCGAGACCCCAAACCTTCCTGATGCATACTGCGCTATGAGCATCGAAGCCGCCTCCCTCTCCTCGGGGAGCATCCCTCCTTCACCAGTGTTTGTCGGGATCCCTATCCTCGATGTCGCCCGGGCGACTGCTAGCTTCGCCTCCTTGCTCATCGCCCCGAAGGACATGGCTCCCACAAGTATCGGAGCTGCGATCTTCAAAGGTCTATCCACCCTGCCTTGACCCAGAACGATCTCGGTATCGCACGGCTCCCTGTAGTGGTCTATGGGAGGTCTGGAGTTCTGGGCGCAAAGGAATACGAGGTCGTCGAAGTGCGGGAGCCTCCTCCAGGCTCCCATCCCCCGGACCGGGGCTCTCCCAATGGCAGCCTTGATCTGCACTTCTTCGATCTCGCGCCTGGTCCAGGTATGCTTGTTGTGCTCTTGGATAGGGTATACTCTCACCGCCCTTGCCCTGCAATACTCGACACAGGTCTCGCACCCGACACACTCGAAGTCGTTTACCGGCGACATGTACCCCTTCTTTACCTCTTTGAAGACCTGCTGTGGGCACACTCGCGCGCAGACGTTGCACGCTTCGCACGCCCCGTGGTCGATATCTACGCGGTATCTAATCCTCTCTCTCCTGACCCCCCAGACACTGGCCTCGGTTCTGCGGAAGTACCTCGGGTTTTCTGGGACTATCTTCCTTATCTTCTTGGGCTCTCCGAATCCGTACTCCTTGAGGAGTTCTTTGATCCGCTCCATCTCGTTATCGCTCGGTTCCTCGATCTTGGCGTTCTTCCCAAGTGGCGGCTCTGGTCCGGCGAAAAAGATCCGCCCTCCTACCATTGACTCTCCAGCGTACTCGCCGAGCTTTCCAAGGACGACAACCTCTCCTCCCATCATGTAGAGCCCAGTCATGATCCCTGAGTCCCCCCCGACCACTATCGACCCGTTCTTCATGAGCGCGCCAACCCTGTCGCCCGCGTCGCCGCCTACGATAACCCTTCCGCCGTAAAGCCCTTGACCAGCGCCATTGCCTGCGTGTCCTTCGACTAACACCTCCCCAGAGGTCATGTTGTCACCGAGGAACCACCCAGCGTTGCCCCTTACCTTAATACTCGGACCGTTTATCATAGTCCCGGCAAAGTACCCGACCGAACCGTCGATCTCGATTGAGCACCTTACGGCTAGTCCGGCAGCAACGTGGTGCATCCCCCTTACGTTTGAGATCGTTATCCGATCCCCGTCGGATGTCTCTCTAAGGGACTTGTTTAACTCCCTAACATTCATGTTATTTGCATCAATCTTCTTCAGTCCACTTTCCAGCAAATTACCTCACCTGGCTTGACGTTTCTTATGGTTCCCTTCCTTCCTAAGATACGGAGCGCGTTCTCCTCTGAGGCAACCGCCTTGAGCTCTTCCCCCTCCAAAATGACCATGGGTCTCAAGCCTAGCCGGTCCCTGACCATCCCCATTTCGGAGGATGTCGAGAAGATGTACGAGAACGGACCGTCCAATTCCTCCACGGAAGCTTTCAGGGCTTCTTTGAGCCCTTCCCCGCTTTTTATCCTGTCTATCAGGTAGTGGACGATCAGCTCAGAGTCGTTTTCGGTCTGGAACCTCACTCCCCTGAGCTCGAGCCTCTCCCTCGTCTTCCAGTAGTTGGTTATCTGACCGTTATGCACGAGCGCAACGTCGATGTGGTCGAAGGACTGGAACGGATGCGCGTGGAGTAGGTCGACGCAGCTTTCGGTCGAGAACCTTACATGACCTATGCCGTGGCTACCGGCGAAGCAACTCACTCCGAAGTTATTGTTGAGCTCTTCTACCGAGGAAGTGTCCTTTATGATGTCCATCTTCCTCCCAAGGCTCAATACTTTCGAGAGCTCGGTGGCGTTTATGTTTTTGACCATGTCCGGGAGGTCCCTCTCGTTTGCCCTCACGGTGTAAAGGTCATAGCTGTAGCCTCTGAGAGAATTTAGCTTTATGTTACGGATGTCTCCGCCTGCGCTGGCAATCGCCGCCGAGACCTTGCTCAGCGCACCAATTACGTCCTTTGTGAATACCCTGATGATGAACTCATCCTTAGGGATCTCTTCGTCCCTGTACAGCGCAACCCCGGCAGAGTCAAGGCCCCTGTGCTGGAGCCCTTCTAGCATCGCCGAAAGGAAGAGCCCTACGCTGCCACTTTTGTTAAGTACGACGCCCGCTATCCCGCAGATGTTTTTTACCCCCTATTCGGAATCAGTTAAGTTGCTCCATTACATGGATTCAAAATATAAACTTTGCTCTGTTTTTTTGGCTGAAATCGATAAAAAAATAGAAAAAATGGTAGAAAACAGCATAATCACAGATCTTCCCCATCTGCATGCGGGGATTCCGGTCTCCATGGTTCCCCCTCCAAAACCTGCTTCTTAGAGTATTTGCTTCGCCCTCCCACCGCATCAGGGCCCCTCTCCCCGGTCCTGATCCTTATACACTCCTCTAGAGGCACGATGAAGATCTTGCCATCCCCGATCTTTCCGGTTCTGGCGGCGCTGATAATTCCCTCGACAGTGGTGTCTACGAAGTCGTCGTTTACAGCGATCTCAAGCCTTAGCTTCGGAAGCAGGTACACGTCCTTCTTGACGCCTCGGTAGCTCTCCACATATCCCTTAGTCTCCCCGCATCCCTTGGCTTTAGTAACGCTCATCCTGAACACTTCTCTAGCATTCAACTCCCTTTTGACGTCCTCAAGCTTCTCAGGCTTTATGTACGCTATTATCAGTTTCATGCTACTTCACCTCACGAAGGCACCTCGAAGTCAGGGTATGCGCTCATGCCATGCTCAGAGACATCCAGGCCAATCGTCTCCTCCTCCTCGCTGACCCTCAGCCCGATCGCCCAGTCTATCACCTTGAAAGCAATGTAGGATGCGCCGAAGGCGAAAGCTGATACTGCAAAGACCCCGACAAGCTGGACGACCAGCTGGGAGAAGCCGCCACCAAAGAAGAGCCCGCTGATTCCCCCTGAGTACTTGCTGTCTGCGAACAACCCTACTGCCAGCGCTCCGAACGCCCCGCCGACGCCGTGCACCGAGACCGCTCCGACAGGGTCGTCAATCCTAAGGATCTTGTCTATGAACTCAACAGAGAAGACTACGATCATTCCCGCAATCCCGCCAATGGCTATTGCTGCAGACGGGCTGACGCTAGCGCACCCTGCAGTTATAGCGACCAGACCTGCTAGCAGACCGTTTATTGTCATCCCGACATCTGGCTTCCCCAGATGCAGCCAGGCGGTGACCATCGCCGCCAAAGCACCAGTAGCCGCCGCTATGTTCGTGGTTATTGCAATAGTGGCTATACTCGGGACCGTTGCAGCCGCTGTGCTGCCTGGGTTGAAGCCGAACCACCCGAACCAAAGCACCAATGCGCCTATGGTAGAGAGGGATATGTTGTGCCCCGGGATCAGGTTGACCTTCCCTTCTGTGTACTTGCCCAGCCTTGGTCCAAGGGCGATTGCTCCAGCGAGCGCAGCCACCCCCCCGGTGAGATGCACCACCGCAGACCCGGCAAAGTCTACCATGCCGATGCTGCCGAGCCACCCTCCACCCCACACCCAGTGCGCGACAAGTGGGTATATGAGGGCGAGTATGACTGTAGTGAAAAGCAAATACCCCGAGAATTTTATCCTCTCGCCTACTGCGCCTGAGACTATCGTTGCGGCGGTGGCTGCAAACATCACCTGGAAGAGGAAGAAAGCGAATGCGGTCACGTTCGTGTTCGGCCACATGTCGAGGGTTTCCAACCCACTAAGCATCGCCAATTCCATGGGATTACCCAATACGCCGTAGAGGTCCTTTCCGAAGGTGAGGCTGAACCCAACTATGAAGAAGACCAGTCCTCCGATTGCTGGCGTCACAAGGTTTTTCATGCATATGTTGCTCGTGTTCTTCGCCCGCTGCATCCCGCTCTCGAGCATAGCGAAACCGAGGTTCATGAAGAAAACCAGGAAGGCGGCAACTAGAATCCAGGCCGTGTCAACCGCGTTCTCCAAACCGTAGCCTGCAACAGACTGCTCCTGAACACCCATAAACAACGCTTCTGTCTCTATCCATCCGAGGTACATTTTTACCCACTTCTTTTTGTACAGAATAGCAATACTTCCATGATTGATATAAAAAAATATTTACTATTTAACGGCTGTCAATAATAAATATTCATAAACATTATGAGAAAGTAATAATATATTTATCTGCCTTCCCCCTTCTTTTATGCCATGAGCGTTCCCAGAAGGACCAGCATAGCATTGGACGCGGAGACGGAAAAGATACTGCAGGAGCTTACCTCGGGAGGCGAATCTCAGAGCAATGTCATAAGGCGTGCCCTCAGGCTTTACCATGTCTTCGGAGCCCTAGAGAAGAAGGACATAGACCGCCTCAGGGTCTACTGGGAGATGCTCCGCGGCGGGGAGCATGTGGTACTCGACCTCGACCATCTATTGATCCTGTTGAGGATAGCCGAGGGGACGAAAGCCCCGTCGGAGTGGGCGGCTTCTCACAGGAACGTCGCCGAAAACCACGCCGACCAGTTCAGGGGCATGGAACCCGAGCAGATACTCGCGAGGCTCGAGGCCTGCAACCTGTTCAGGATGTCCGAGAGCAGGGATGGCTTCGTCCTAGTCTTTGGGTCGCCCGAGATCAAGCGATTCGTCAAAACGTTCGTGGAGGAGATTCTGAGGAGCGCGAAGAGGGATTTCGAGCTCAAGGAAGACCTTACAAAGCTGAGGCTGAAGATCCTCTCGTGATTAGGAAAAGGTACGAATTGGATTTAACAAACAAATAGAAATATTCGCGTGTGGGATAGGAAGGAAAAGGACCGTGAGTATTGCCATGGGTAAGACAGCGGTTGAGAAGCTGATCTCTGACAAGATCGGCAGGCTGGTTAGCGAGGGGGAGTTCGTTGAGTGCCCGGTCGACTTTGCCTACTGCCACGACGGGACGGGCGTCCTGGTCATAGAAGCGCTGAAGCGGATGGGGGTAGAGAGGATAAGGGATCCTGAGAACTTCAGCATAGTCTTCGACCATTCCGTCCCTCCTTACAGCGACCAGGCAGCGACGCTCCAGAGTAGGGTCAGGAGGTTCGCCCGAGAGCAGGGCGTGAAGAAGTTCCACGACATGGGCGAAGGGATATGCCACCAGGTCGTGCCCGAGAGGGGGTATGTGGCTCCAGGGATGGTGGTCTTCGGGGCGGACTCCCACACCTGCACCCTCGGGTGCTTCGGGCTCTTCGCGACAGGCGTTGGTGCCACGGATCTGGCTTACATACTCGCTACTGGGAAGACCTGGATGAAAGTGCCTGAGATGCTCAGGGTCGAATGCAGGGGACTTCTCCGGGAGATGGTGTCCTCGAAAGACCTCATACTCGAGATAACTCGCGTCATCGGGACCGACGGAGCCACATACAAAGCCCTCGAGTTCTCAGGGGAGGCGGTGCGGGCAATGTCCCAGTCCTCAAGGATGACGATGTCTAACATGGCGGTCGAGATGGGGGCGAAGACCGGTTTCATCGAGGCGGACGAGAAGACAGCCGAGTTCTTGGGGAGGGACGGGAAGCGGTTCCGCACAGATCAAGACGCGAAGCCGGAGACGGTCGAGGTCGATGCAAGTTCGCTTGAGCCCTGCGTTGCTTGCCCCGGGAGCGTGGCGAACGTGAAACCGGTGAGGGAGGTGGAGGGCGCTCATATTGACCAGGCATTCCTCGGTTCGTGCACGAACGGGAGGTACGAGGACCTTTACGAGGCAGCCAAGATACTCAGGGGCAGAAAGGTCCGCGAGGACACGCGGATGATCGTGGTGCCTGCGTCTAAGGCGGTTCACATGAGGGCACAGAGGGATGGGTTGCTGGACATATTCTTGGAGGCGGGGGCGATGGTCGGCGTGACCGGATGTGGGCCGTGCCTCGGGGTCCACATGGGCGTGATCGGGGAGAACGAAGTCGCAATCTCGACCTCGAACAGGAACTTTGTGGGCAGGATGGGGGCCCGGAGCTCGTCGGTCTACCTTGCCTCGCCGCAGACCGTTGCAGCTTCAGCGGTCGAGGGGAAGATCACGGACCCTAGGAGGTTCCTCAGATGATTAGGGGTAGGGTCTGGAAGTTCGGGAATGACATAGACACGGACGTGATAATCCCTGCCAAATACCTGAGATCAGTTGACCAGTCCGTCTGGCCGAAGCACGTGCTGGAGGGGATAGACCCTGAGTTCAGCTCGAAGGTAAAGCCTGGAGACATAATCGTGGCGGGTAAGAACTTCGGCTGCGGTTCCAGCAGGGAGCAGGCAGCGTTGGCGATAAAGTGGGCAGGCGTCGCTGCAGTGGTGGCTGAGAGCTTCGCCAGGATCTTCTTCAGGAACGCTATCAATAACGGCCTCCCTCTGATCGAGGCAAAGGGCATCAGCGGCATGGTCGATGAAGGCGACCTCATCGAAATAGACCTAGACCGAGGGATCGTGAAGACCCCGCGTGGAGAAGTGAAGTCCGCCCCCCTGCCGCCGTTCCTGCAGGACATCCTCGGAAGCGGGGGGCTCGTCGAGTACTACAAGATACACGTGAAGCAGCTTCAGAAGTGATCGAATTGGGAGGGGACCTCGACACATCCCGCGTGGTGGTGGGTGCCCTAGAGAGGTTCGGGGCTCGCACAGCCTTCGGGGTGCCCGGGATGTGGTCCCTGCCCCTCTACGACGCCCTCCTCGACTCTGACATTGAGCATATCCT
>JASFYL010000029.1 GCA_030055575.1 Thermoproteota archaeon
GAAGGGTCTAGGCGGAGGCATAACTTACCGACCAGGAATAAGTGCGGGCCTCCAGCATGAGTCTCTGCTCAAGTGCGCGGACAATAGCGGGGCAAAGGTTCTGCAGATTATTGGCGTACCAAGAACAAAAACGAGGATCAGGAGGGTTGCCGGGGCTACTGTCGGGGACAAAGTGATAATATCCGTCAAGGAGGGTACCCCGGCAGTCAGGAGGCAGATATTCCACGCGGTGATAATCCGGCAGAGGAAGCCGTTCAGGAGGATGGACGGTACCTGGATCCAGTTTGAGGACAATGCAGGCGTGATCGTTACGGAGGAAGGCGAGACCAAGGGGACTGAGATAAGGGGCCCGGTCGCCAAGGAGGCCGCGGAGAGGTGGCCTAAGGTGGCGGGGTTGGCCTCGCTGGTGGTATAGTGGGTGGATAGAGATGGCAAGCATAAAACCTAAGGTTCAGAGGAAGGCACAGGCAGAGTACTCTGCCAAGAAGGGGCAGATCCGAGCTCCCCTCTCAAAGGAGCTCAGGGAGAAGTATGGCAAGAGGACAGTCAGCCTAAGGAAGGGGGATACTGTCGAGGTGACTAGGGGTGACTACAAGGGTTATGAGGGGAAGGTCTCCTCGGTAATTACATCTGAAGTGAGGATCACTGTAGAGGGAGTCAACTCAAAGAAGATGGACGGTACCACGATACCGATCAAGATATCGCCATCGAAAGTAATGGTAACCAAGCTCGACCTTTCAGACAAACTGCGAAAAGAGTCCTTCAAAGGCGAGCGAGAAAAGGAGTAAATAATGGGAGTGGTTGTTTTGGCAGGACATCTTAGGACTTACCCAGCACCGCGCCACTGGCCAGTGGCTGTCAAGGAAAGCGCATTCACAGTAAGGCCCATGCCTGGTCCGCATCCATTTAAGGAATGCATTCCTCTCGGGCTCATTCTGAGGGATGTGCTTGGCAAGGTCAAGACCATCAGCGAGGCGAAGCGTGCGCTTGCTGAGAGGAAGGTGTTGGTAGACGGGAAGGTCAGAAGGGACTACAGGTACCCAGTTGGGCTAATGGATATTCTGTATCTGAAACCCGAGGAGGTATACTATAGGGTAATGCCCGACCGGGTCAGGAAGCTATGTCTAATGAGGATATCTCCTGATGAGGCAACATTCAAGCTTCTCAAGATTAAGGGGAAGCACATACTCAAGGGCAGGAAGGTACAGCTCTCATTCCACGATGGGAAGACACTTGCATTCAATGTCGATGACCCGTTCAACATTCAGCTACCCTACGCTCCGAATGATGTCCTTAAGATCTCAATCGCAGACAACCAGGTATTGGATCACTTGCCTCTGGATCGAGGTGTGTTCGTAGCCGTGACTGGGGGCAGAAATGTTGGACAGTACGGCACAGTGGTCGAGACGCCCCAGACAAAATCCCCTGACGCGCTCTCCAAGGTATCGATAGCAGGCAAGGAGACTACCGTTACACTTAAGTACCTATTTCCTATAGGTAAGGAGAGTCCTATCATCAGCACAAGTGGAGAGGTGGCATAGGTTGTCCGAGGGTGCTACCGCCGCCACAGGCGGCGAATTGAACCCCATGCGTGAAATTAGGCTTGGGAAAGTCATAGTCAACATGGGGTTGGGAGAGGGAGGAGAGCGGCTCGAGAAGGCAATGACGGTCCTCAAGTCCATTACGGGTGTGAAACCCTGCCCCAGGAAGGCGAGGAGATCGATAAGGGACTTCGGGGTCAGAAAAGGGGAGAACATCGGATGCGTCGTAACTATGAGAGGTACCCAGGCAGAGGAGTTCCTAAGGCGCGCTTTCGAGTCCCTTAAGAACAAGCTGAAAGAGAGCTGTTTCGATGATTACGGAAATATATCCTTCGGGATAAGAGAGCACATAAACCTCCCCGGGACCAAGTACGACCCCACGCTGGGCATATTCGGGATGAATGTTTGTATAGTCCTCGAGAGGCCAGGTTACAGGGTGGCAAGGAGGAAGATGCGGCCAGGTCAAATCGGGGCAGACCATAGGGTGGGAAAGGAAGAGGCGATAGAATACATCAAGAGGCGTTTTGGTATTAGTGTCGAGGGGGCTTAACAATGGGGAAGTACCGTCAGCCAAAGGAGAGGAAGTTCGGGAAGGGTAGCCGAAGGTGCAAGAAGTGCGGCTCTAGGGGAAGCACGCTGATCAGGCGATATAACCTAAACCTCTGCAGACAGTGCTTTAGGGAGTCCGCCGAGACGCTTGGCTTTAAGAAGTATCTCTGAAGGGTGAAGATGAATGTGGGTTCAGGATCCTTTAGCAAATTCACTCGTAAACATAATGAACAGCGAGGAGAGAGGGAGAAGTGAGTGCATCGTTACTCCCGCCCCTAAGCTGATAGCAAATGTGCTGAGAGTCCTCCAGAAGGCTGGTTACGTAGGGGAATTCGAATACATAGATGATGGCAGACTAGGGAAGCTCAGGATTCAGCTCCTCGGGAGGATCAACAAGTGCGGGGTAATAAAGCCTTACTTCCCGGTCTCCTACAAGGATCTGGAAGGGGTAGCTCAGAAGTATTTGCCCGGAAAGGACATCGGTTTCATTATATTGACCACTTCGAAGGGGATACTGACGCACAAGGAAGCGATTTCAAGCAGAGTCGGCGGAAGACTGCTTGCTTATGTCTACTGAGGTGTATCGAGATGGCAGAATTCGATTCAACTAGCGTCTCTATCCCAGAAGGGGTGCAGCTGAGCCTCGAGGCATCCACCGTTACCGTATCCGGACCGAAGGGCAAGGTCTCGAGGGACTTTTCCCACACCGGTCTTAGGCTCTCGATCAAAGAGAATTCAGTGGCTGTTGCCGCCACGGTGAAGGGAAAGAAGTCGCGGGCATTGGTCGGTACGGTGGCATCCCACATCCGCAACATGATAAAGGGAGTGACTGAGGGACACGTTTATAAGATGAAGGTCGTTTATGCGCACTTCCCTATAACTGTCAAAGTGGCGGGCAAGGAGGTCCTTATAGAGAACTTTATGGGTGAGCGCTCAAAGCGGCATGCGAAGATAATGGGCAATGTCAAGATAACCGTTCAGGGGGATGAGCTGGTACTCGAGGGTCCTGACAAGGAGGCGGTCGGGCAGACTGCAGCTAACATACACATGGCGACCCACGTGAAGAAGATGGATCCTAGAGTATTCCAGGACGGGATATATGTGTCGGAGAGGGTGTAAAATGACAGGATGCGGATGCTCACAGGAGTGCTGCTCACACTCGCTGGAATCTGTTCTCAAGAAGCGTGAACAGATAGCCAGACGGCGCCCGAAGTTTAGGCGATCCGAATCAAACCGCTTCCCGAGGCTCGGGGAGAAGTGGAGGAGCAGTAAGGGAATTCGGTCTAAGATGCGACTGAAGAAGAAGGGAAAGTGGCCAATCGTAGAGACTGGATACCGTGGTCCAAAGGCCTCCAGGGGCCTGAACCCTAAGGGGAAGATAGAGATTCTTGTGCACACCCCTGAGGATGTGGAATTCATCGACCCAGAGATCATGGCTATCAGGATCTCCGGTCGCGTCGGTAGGCGCAAGCGGGATGAGATCATAGCGAGGGCAGAATCGCTGGGGCTGGAGATAGTAAACCTAAGGTTAAACGAGAGGAAGAAGCCGTCCGAGGAGGAGGTCACAAAGGAGGGGCAGGGTGAACGAGTGGAGGGGTCGACAGAAGAAGGAGAGAAAGCCTCGGACACGGATACGGACTCTGATGAGAAGGAGGTTGACAAGGAGTGAGTCTCAGGAATCAGAGACGAATCGCGGCTGAAGTTCTGGGCGTCGGAGAGACTAGGGTCTGGATTGACCCAGAACGATTCGAGGATGTGTCAGCTGCCATCACTAGAGATGACATACGTGGATTAATCAAAGAAGGTGCCATAGGAGCGAGACCAGTGAAGGGAGTAAGCCGGGGGAGGTACAGGATTGCCCACCTCCAGAGAAAGAAAGGTCTCAGGAAGGGTCCGGGAAGCAGGAAAGGGAAGGTGGAGGGCGACGAATGGGAGGAGAGAATCCGCTCAATGCGCGCCTTCCTCCGTCTACTGAAGAAGAGGAAGATCATAACTGCCTCCGCCTACAGGGAACTATACCTCAAGTCAAAGGGCGGCGCTTTCCACGACAAGAGGCAGCTGAAGACATATATCGAAGAACATGGTTTGGCAAGGAGGTAATGACGGTTGGCAAAGGGCACCATATATAGGGTTTACTTCAGAAGGAGGCGCGAAGGCAGGACCGATTACCGTCTCAGGAAGAGGCTGATCTCCAGCAGGATCCCCAGACTCGTGATCCGTCGGAGCCTGAAGCATACATACCTTCAGGTGGTCGAGGCTAAGATCGAGGGGGACCGTGTGATTGCTTGCGCCTCAACAGCAGAGCTGGCGAAGTTCGGGTGGAAGGCAGGCACAGGCAACGTCCCGGCGGCTTACCTCGCGGGTTACTTGGCTGGGAAAAGGGCGATCGCAAGGGGCGTTGCAAAGGCGATAGTAGACATCAATGGGTACGGAGTAACGAAGTCGAACAGGATCCTGAGCGCGATGAAAGGTGCAATCGATGCGGGTTTGGACATTCCCCACAGCGAAGAAGTGCTGCCAGAAGAGGACCGTCTCAAGGGAACCCAGATTGCCGAGTACGCTTCACTGTTGCAGAGCAATGACCCTGCGAAGTATCAGCGCACCTTCTCGGCGTACCTGAAGAAGTCTCTGCCTCCAGAGGTGATAGTCGAGCACTTTGCGAGTGTGAAGGAGGCAATAGAGAAAGAGGTGAAGTGATTTGTCGTACCAAACAACCCAATGGATCCCGAGGACTTCCTTGGGCAAGGCCGTCCTCGAGGGAAAGATCACGAGCATCAAGGAGGTATTCGAGCAGAACCAGCCCATCAAGGAGCCTGAGATCGTCGATGCTCTCCTTCCGGACATAAAGCACGAGGTTCTTGACGTGACGGTCGTACAGAAGCAGACCGATGCAGGCGAGATCACCAAGTTCAAGATCGGCGTCGTCGTGGGAAACAGCGACGGGTACATCGGGGTCGGGATAGGCAAGTCCAAGCAGATGCGTTTTGCTATTGACAAGGCAGTAGCAGACGCTAAGCTTAACCTCACGCCCGTCAGGAGGGGTTGTGGAAACTGGGAGTGCCCCTGTGGCAAACCTCACAGCCTCCCGTTCAAAGTGACGGGTAAGAACGGCAGCGTCTCTGTAGCGCTGATTCCTGCCCCTAAGGGTGTGGGACTCGTCGGCGGCGAGGTGGCAAAGACGATACTTCGATACGCCGGGATTAAGGATGCTTGGGTCGTCTCGTTCGGGGAGACCAGAACTACGATAAACTTTGCAGGGGCAGTTTACGAAGCCCTAAAGAACACATACAGATTCAAACGGTGAGTTCTAAAATGAAGACATATTTGGTCATACGTCTGAGGGGCGAGACGGGCATTGCCCCAGAGATACTTGACGCGCTGGAAAGGATGAACCTCCCCTCGAAGTTCTCCGCCACACTCATATCCGACACCCCCTCAAATATGGGAATGATCAACAAGGTGGCGGACTATATTACTTGGGGAGAGATAGACCAGCAGTCATTGGCAATGCTCTTAAAGAAGCGGGGGCGCCTCCCTGGAGAGAAGCGTCTAACAGAAGAGGCGATCAAGGAGCTCTCGCTAGGGTCGTATGAAGATCTTGCGGAGAGGATGCTCAAAGAGGGACGCGTTCTACCGCCTTTGAAAAAGACATTCAGGCTTACCCCTCCGAGCGGGGGATTCAAGGGTCACATAACGAGGCACCTGAAGTCTGGAGGAGAATTGGGCTATCGGGGTCAGGCGATCGTAGCGCTGTTACAGAAGATGATCTAGAGCCCCCGTCCCGCTTCGCCTTTCTCTGATCCATATCAGTCAGTTGATTTCTGACGCGTAAGTGGCACTTAATCGCCATACTTGGCCTATCCTTTTTTATATTATGCTGAGCCATGGGCGCTGCCCCAAAAAGTAAAAATATTTAAGATAGCCATCTTTCTTCTAAACGCTAATCCTAGTGGTGTTTACAGATGGTTGTCAGAAGGGAACGAAAAGTTCGTAGGCAGCGAGGCTCAAGGCTCTACGGGTGGGGCACGATAGGTCAGCACAGGAAGTCTGGCATGCGCGGGGGGTTTGGAAATGCTGGACTTCACAAGCACAAGTGGAGCTGGGCTGTCAAGTACGGGGCAGGTCATTTTGGTAAGGACGGTTTCGTAAGGCCCGCCGCTGTCACGAGAGAGATCTCTGCAATAAATGTTGGATCCCTCCAGTACCTGATAGAGGGAAAGGTGATCGAGAAGGATGAAAAGGGGAGGGCAGTGATCGACCTCGCCGCGATGGGCTATGACAAACTGCTAGGCGGCGGCAAGATCGATTTCCCAGCGGTGGTGAAGACAGGAAAGGTGACCGACCTCGCCAAGGAGAAAGTCTTGGGAGCGGGTGGCGAGGTAGTGGTCGTCGAGTGAGTCGGCGAGTGGAAAAAGAGTGATTAAGGTAGTTGATTGGTAGATACGAGTGAATGATCCATGCCCAGATTCTTGGAGCTAATGGAGCCTTTGGTAAGGCGCCTCCCAGAGATCCCAAAGCCTCAGAGAAAGGTAAACCTCAAGGAAAAGGCAGTGTGGTCGATCCTCGCGCTCGCCATTTACCTGATTATGTCTGAGATACCACTCTACGGGGTTCCTTACTCAAGTGACACCTTCGAACAGTTCCTCATATACCGGATAATTTTCGCCTCTAAGAAAGGTACCCTGATGGACTTGGGGATCGGTCCGATCGTGACCGCAGGGCTGATCATGCAGATCCTCGCCGGATCCAAGATCCTCAATGTCGACATGTCCAACCCCAAGGACAGGGGGCTTTTCACAGGGACCCAGAAGATCTTTGCGATAGTTATGACTGTTGTTGAAGGGCTGGCGTTCTTACTTGGCGGCTCCTACGGGAGCACCAGCGCAGTCACCTCCGTGTTCATAATCGGTCAGCTTTTAGCTGTCGGAATCTTCGTACTGCTCCTAGACGAGATGCTCCAGAAGGGCTGGGGGCTAGGCAGCGGAATAAGCCTCTTCATCTTGGCGGGGGTCGCACAGACTGTTGTGTGGAACCTCTTCTCCCCTGTAGGGCCGGTCTACGACGGCAAGTCATTGGGAGCCATAATCGCCTTCTTCCAGACCGCCTTCAGCGGTGAGAACATACTCGCAGTCTTCAACAGGTATCCGTACCCGGACATGGTCGGGTTCTTCGCAATGCTGCTTGTCTTCTTCGTGGCTGTCTACCTCGAGGGGATGAAGATAGAGATCCCTGTCGCATATGCGAAGTACGGCGGGATGAGGGCTAAGATCCCACTCAAGTTCCTTTACGTGTCCAACATACCCGTGATCCTTACCTCCGCCCTCTTCGCCAACTTCTACTTCCTGGGGCAGGTACTCTGGCGGAACTTTAACCAGGACAACTCAAACATGTTTTTGAACTGGTTCGTGCAGTACGATGCCAACCAGACCGTGATGCCTGGTACCTTCCTCTACTACATATCGGCGCCGAGGAGTCTGAGTGCGGTTGCACACGATCCAGTCCACGCATTACTGTATGTGCTAATACTCGTAGGGTTCTCTGTGCTATTCGCTAGGATTTGGGTCGAGGTGTCTGGCATGAGCGCCAGGGCTCAGGCAGAGCAGCTGGTAAACGCCGGTCTGCAGATCCCGGGCTTCAGGCGCTCTCCTGCAGTCGTAGAATCGATGCTCAACAGGTACATCCCCTCGCTCACGATAATAAGCGGCATCACCATAGGTCTGCTGGCGGGGACCGCCGATATGCTCGGCGCTATTGGGAGCGGTATTGGGATACTGCTGTCGGTGGGTATCATATACCAGTATTACCAAATACTCGCCAAGGAACAACTGGCAGAGACTTACCCAGGCTTGGGTAGGCTCCTTGGTCAGGAGTGAGGTGTGAAAGAAGGATGCTTGGCAACACCATTGGAAATCTCAGAGAGGGGAAACTGGTGATAGTGACGGGAGTCCCTGGCGTTGGGAAGACAACGGTGCTCAAAGGTGCTCTTGAGCTCTGCAGGGCGGCAGGGAGGAATGTCTCTTTACTTAACTACGGGAACGTGATGTTCGAGGAGGCATCTAGGCGTGGGTTGGTCAAGGCTAGGGACGAGATGCGGCGCCTCCCAGTGAGGACACAGGTCGAGCTTCAGCTCCGTGCCTCGGAGCTGATCAGGCAGGCAGAGGGTGATGTGATCCTAGATACGCATATGTTCATCAACACTCCGGACGGATATATGCCAGGGATCCCATCCTGGGTGGCAAGTTCCCTAAAGCCGGACGCCGTAGTCCTCCTCGAGGCAGACCCGGAGGAGATATCGAGGCGGAGGAAGAAGGACGAGGGGGTGAGGATGAGGGAGGCGGACGCCCCTGAGAGGATCAACGAGCACCAGATGATGGGCAGGGCAGGAGCAGCCGCCATATCTGTACAGACTGGATGCACCGTGCTCGTGGTCCACAACAGGGAAGGGGGTCACATGGAGGCAGCGGAGGCGATAGCCGCGCTCTTCAAGGGAGGGTGCTAGGATGGACCTTAACGAGATCTACGTCGCAATCGTGAACGCCATCTCCGCTGCCATGGGTCCGGCTAAGGACTACCCTTGGTCGGTAGTGACGATATTCGCAATCACGGTCCTCATGGCTGTGATCTCGTCTGGGGTAACGCGGGCGGTAGTCGACATCGAGCTCGTGCGGAGGAGGACCTTGGAGCTGAGAGCCTGGCAGAAGGAATACACCCAGGCGCTGAGGGAGAAGGACGAGAAGGCTCTTGCAAGGATCAAGAAGAAGGAGGCCGCAATGAGGGCGGCACAAGCCGAGATGTCAAAGGAGCAGTTCAAGCCCCTGATCTTCACAATGATCCCGTTCTTCATATTCTACTACATATTTTATGCCGTCTTCGGGTTCAACCAGCTGACAGTAGCTTACTCGCCGATCCCATTGCCCTTCGTTGGGGAGAAGCTTAACTTCTGGGTCTGGTACCTCTTGTCCTCTTTCAGCATATCTCCGCTCATACAGCGGGTATTCAATCTACCTTCGGCGGTTGACTGACAACCCTCTCTTCGTACGGGGCGATGGTTGTGGGGTGCATACCCAGACGTGAATTCCCGAAGGGATTGGTCATAACGATAAGCGGACCGCCAGGGTCTGGGAAATCGCACTGCGCCTCCCGCTTAGCAGAGACATATGGGGTGCCCTGCCACTCCGCTGGTTCTATTTTCCGCTCGATCGCCTCAGAGAGGGGACTCTCGCTGGAAGAGCTCTCCAAGATCTCGGCCTCCGACCCGTCCATAGACCGAGAGATCGACCGGAGGACAGAGGAGTACGCTAAGGCCGGAGGATGCATATTGGAGGGGCGGCTCGTCTCTTGGTTCTCGAGGGTCGAGGGACGTCTCAGCTTCTACCTGACTGCCCCGCTAGAGGTCAGGGCAAAGAGGATCGCCGAGCGCGAGGGTCTCTCACTGGAGGAGGCGAGACTGAAGACTGCTGAGCGGCAGGAGGGAGAGAGGCAGCGCTACCTCTCAGTCTACGGTATAGATATCTCCGACCTGTCAGGGTACGATTTTGTAATAAATACCTCGATCTGGGGAAAGGAGGAGATCGTGGCGCTGCTGGTTTCGATCATCGACCTCTACATCAGGTATCATGCAGGGGCACAGCATAAATAGAGCCAAGGGACAAATTTCGTCATGAACGGTGCAAGGTATTGCCTGAAGATTACTTGGTAAAGGACGAAGAGCATACCTCCCCATCTTATGGCTGGATCCCTAGGGAAAGACCGATAGAACAGTACCTCGGAGTAGGAGTGATAAACTTGGATAAACCCCCAGGCCCCAGCAGCCACGAGGTAGTTGCCTGGGTTAAGAAGCTACTATCCCTGGGGAGGGCAGGTCACGGTGGGACGCTCGATCCGAAGGTTAGCGGCGTCTTGCCTGTCACCCTCGAGCGGGCTACAAGGATAATATCTTTCATTATGAGGTCGGGTAAAGAGTACGTATGCGTGATGGAACTCCACGGGGACGTAGATGATGAGCGTTTGTTTTCGGTGATCAAGGAGTTCGTAGGTCCTGTCTACCAGCTACCGCCTGTCAGGTCTGCGGTGAAGCGAGCACTGAGGATTAGGAAGGTCTACTCAATAGAGGTGCTCGAAAGGGAGGGGAAGTACGTTCTCATACATGTCAGCTGTGAGGCTGGAACTTACATACGAAAGCTCTGCCATGACATCGGAGAGGTCTTGGGTGTCGGGGCGCACATGAGGGAGCTGAGGAGGACGCGGGCAGGTCCGTTCAGTGAAACATCCGGAATACATACTCTCTACGAGCTACTGGACGCGATATCCCTCTGGAAGGAGAGGGGAGACGACTCGGCGCTGAGGGAAGTGGTCTCCCCTATTGAGGAGTCACTGGGTGGGTTTCCAAAGGTCTATATCAGAGACTCTGCTGTTGACGCGATCTGCCATGGAGCCAATTTGGCTGCGCCAGGGTTGCTTAAGCTGAGCAAAGGCATAAAGCCAGGGGATACCGTCTGCATTATGACGGGCAAGGGAGAGTTAGTGGGCTTAGCTCGGGCTAAGCTCAACAGCGAGGAGTGCATAAAATCAGACACCGGGATCATTGCCGAAACCGAGAGGATCGTAATGGAGCCGGGGACCTACCCCAAGGGGTGGTCAAGCGGTTGAGGGACAACGACATATACGAGTCCCATTACTTCTCCTCCAGCCCTGCCCCGCCGAAGAGGAGTTTCTTTATAAGGGCCAACATCAGAGGTCAGTTCCTCGAGCTTATCAGTTCGAGCGGGGTCTTCTCCAAGGACAAAGTCGATCTGGGGACCGTTGTTCTTATAGAGAGCCTCGACTTGCCCGAGCGTGGAGAGGTCTTGGACATGGGGTGCGGATACGGTGTAGTGGGCATAACGATAGCGAAGCTCTGCCCTAGACTGAAGGTGACGTTGGTTGACGTAAACCCCGTGGCAATTAAGCTCGTGAGGGAGAATGTAGAGAGGAACTCGGTTCAGAACGCAGAGGTGATACGCAGCGATCTCTACGCACTTCTCGAGGGGAGGCTCTTTGACCTGATCGTCTCGAACCCTCCCCTTGCAGCGGGCTACAGGACCATATTCCCCATGATCGAAGGCGCCTTCGACCACCTCAAGGAAGGCGGCTCTTTGCAGATCGTGCTTCGCAAGGGCATCAACAGAATACCTGCCAAGATGCACGAGGTATTCAAAAATGTAGAGACCGTCTCAAGGAAGAGCGGTTACAGGGTGTTCAGGTCTGTGAGGAAGTACGCGCCTGAGAAAGGTTAAAGTAATCAGTCGATCACTCTGGAAAAGCAAAAAAATAACCTCCCACATTTGGTAGGCGGATATGTGCCGAGGTATCCTAGCCTGGTAGGGAGCAAACCCGCAAGGGGCTTCTGCCTGGAGTGGGCTAGGGCTCTCCCTGAGAGCTTGTGACTCGTAAGGGTCTCGGGGGTTCAAATCCCCCCCTCGGCGCCTGTGAAAGGTTTCTCCGAATTACCGGACGGAAATTGCTTTGTGCTCAAGATGGTCTTCTTTACACCAATCATCTGCAAAGGATTACCGCATTGTAAGCGGGTCTTCTTCCTGTAGATTGCCGCTTACATTTACTTCTTAGTCAATTCCGCCTAACTCTTCCACATGAACAACAGAAACCAGTCTGCGGTCTTCTGGTCTTGGGCTGCAAGCATCGAATCAGATCGGGACATGTAGTCAATCCCCGTCCATCGCTCCAGAACTGGAACTTGCGGTATGGCATGAGCTGTTTCCAATAAGGTGGAGTAAATCGCCGTTAGAGTTAAATACTTACATTTCGTTCTTTATTTGCCTTTGATTAGGGGATGCGTCTATTGAGTTCGTCGTATAGACACATAGTTAGGCTGATTGATACCGACCTGAAGGGGGAGGAAAAGGTAGGGTACTCCCTAAGCAGGATCAGGGGTATCGGGATCAACATGGCGTACGCAGTGACAAGGAGCTGCGGGGTCGACCCTGAGGGCAGGGTTGGGTACCTCCAGGAAAGTGACATTAAGAGGATAGAGGAAGCCTTGGCGAACATATCGTCGAGATTTCCGAGTTATATGCTGAACAGGAGGAAGGATCCATTCACAGGTCAGGACCAGCACCTGCTGGGGTCTGACTTGGTCGTTGGCATGAAGTCCGACATAGACCTCATGAAGAAGATCAGGAGTTGGAAGGGGATCAGGCACTCGCTGGGACTGAAGGTGCGCGGGCAGTGCACGAGGACTACTGGAAGGTTCGGTCCATCTGTAGGCGTTGCGAGGAAGACCGCTGCTGGTGCCGCTCCTTCCCAAGAGGAGAAGAAGTAGGTGAATCGAATTGGGCGATCCTAAAAAGAGCAGGCGAAAATGGCAGGGTCCTAGGCATCCTTGGAGGCAAGAGAACCTGAATGCAGAGCTATCCCTCCTCGGTAAGTACGGTCTCAGGAACAAGAGGGAGCTGTGGACAGCGAATACGCTCCTCAAATCATACCGAGAGAGGGCGAGCACAATCCTCGCCGAGGAAGACCCTGAGGTTAGAAATGCCGAAGAGAGGAAGCTAGTGCTGAAACTGGCGACATTGGGTCTGCTCAACGAGGACGCTGTCTTAGACAATATCCTGAGCCTGAGCGTCGAGAATATCCTTGACAGGAGGCTACAGCACGTTATAGTGAAGCTGGGGTACGCTGCGACGCCGTTCCAGGCTAGGCAGCTCATCGTTCACGGGCATGTGTTTGTAAATGGTAGGAGGGTTACCTCGCCAGGGTATCTGGTCAAGAGGGACGAGGAATCCAAGATAACCTGTGATATTCAGGTCACCCACGGCGAGGTTGCTGCGGAGGCTGCATAAATATGTCCAAGATGGACAAAGGGATGAAATGGGGAGTCGCAAACATCTACAGCTCTTACAACAACACAATAGTCCATATAACCGATCTGACGGGCGCTGAGACAGTGGCGTTCCAGTCAGGTGGTAGAATCGTGAAGGCAGACCGGGAGAAGCCTTCTCCGTATGCCGCGATGGTATCTGCTACGAGGGCTGCCCAGGAAGCCCTAGAGAAGGGGATCAGCGGGATACACATAAAAGTTAGGGCGCCCGGAGGACACAAGAGTAAGACACCAGGTCCTGGTGCACAGGCTGCCATCAGGGCACTCGCGAGGGCGGGCTTGATGATTGGTAGGATTGAGGATGTAACGCCTATCCCCCACGACACTACTAGGAGACCCGGTGGGAGGAGGGGGAGACGGGTCTAATCAAGAAGGCTTAAATACCTTCCATGCTTTTTCACTCAAAAATCTTAAGGGGTATATATATGGATGTTGAGGTTCTCGGCACCACCGGTTCTCAGTTTAGGCTGATTGCAAAGGGCGTGGACCAATCCTTCATCAATGCCATAAGGAGGACGATCATGGCTGATGTATTGGTTCCTGCCATCGACCGAGTATTCGTTGCCGAGAACTCTGGCTGCCTTTATGATGAAGTGCTGGCACATAGGATGGGACTCATCCCGCTCAGAGGAGGGGAAGGATTAGTCCACCCGTCGGCGTGCGAGTGCGGCGGTAAGGGGTGCTCAAAATGCGAGGCCATCCTTACCCTCGAGGTTGAGGCTCCTGAGGACAACTATGCTGTTTATTCTGGGAGTCTGATGGCTGAAGGGTCCGTCTTCGTAGCCAATAACGAAATTCCACTAGCCGTCCTGAATAAATCTCAGCGCATAGTCTTGGAGGCGCATGCAAGACTAGGCTCAGGAAAGGAGCACGCAAAGTGGCAGCCCGTTTCTGGGGCAGTCGTTAAGTATTTGCCTATAATTAAGGTCGACGAGAGCAAGTGCGCCCTTTCTGCAAAATGCGTTGACGTGTGCCCAAAGAAGATACTGGCGATTGAGAACAAGCGATTGAAAGTGGTTTCCATATGGGACTGTACTCTGTGCAAGGCGTGCGTGGACGCCTGTCCTAGCGGGGCGATCTCGATCTCTTACGACGCAAAATGCGCTGCTCTCTCCCTAGAGAGCGAAGGATCGCTTTCGCCTCAGGAGCTTGTACTCGCCGCCTGTGATGTTCTCACAAAAAAGTTTGAGTCAATAAAGTTGGCGCTATCAGATTCAAAGGAGGCATCATAAATGGTCAAGAGGACACTACCGACAAATCCCAAGACCAGGCGTCTGATCAGGTTACTCAGGCGCGCTTCAAGGTCTAATAACGTTGGCGTATGGAGAGATCTCTCCGATCTACTCTCTGTGCCCACCAGGAAGAGGATCTCAGTTAACGTCAGCAAGATAGAGAAGTTCGCCAAGGAAGGAGAATTCATAGCCGTGCCAGGGAGAGTTCTTGGCTTCGGAAACCTATCAAAGAAAATCGACGTGGCCGCACTCTCCTTTACACCTTCAGCTAGGGAGAAGATTACCGCGGCAGGGGGCAGGGCTATTTCGCTAGAGGTGCTGCTAAACCTGAACCCCCGAGGTCGTGGGGTTACAATCTTGAGGTGATGCGCGTGTCGGATGTTCTCTACATAGATGGTAAGGGTCTAAGGTTGGGCAGGGCAGCATCGAAGATAGCAAAGCAGCTGATGTCTGGGAAGAGGGTTGTCGTTGTTAACGTTGAGAAGGTCGTAGTGTCAGGGGATAAGGAGTCTGTCAAGAGCAAATACGAGAGGTGGATGACAATTCGAACCCTTAAGAACCCCGAAGAAGTCGGGATGAAACAACACCGCTCCCCAGACAGGCTATTTCACAGCGCTGTTAAGAATATGCTCCCCAAGACGCCATCTGGAAAGGATGCGCTAAAGAGGCTCAAGGTCTACATGGGGATCCCGCCAGATCTGAGCCAGAACCAATTCCAAACCATTGAGAATGTGGATGTGATGCACCTCCGCGGTCCTTATATGGAACTCGGCGAAGTATCGAAGAGTTTAGGGTGGTCGGTTCAATGAGCGAGAAGATTGTGGTTGTTAGCGGGAAGCGGAAGACTGCGATATCGAGGGCTGTGGCGACGAAGGGCAGCGGTAAGATCTTCATAAACGGCACTCCGATCGAGATAATCCGGCCCGAGATGGTGAGGATGAAGATTATGGAGCCTCTCCTGGTGGCAGGAAAGGAGTTTGCAACTGCCATAGACATAGACGTGAAGGCAGAGGGTGGCGGAGTCATGGCACAAGCAGAGGCATCTAGGGTAGTTATAGCAAACTCTCTCGCAGAGATCTTCGGTGATGAAGTAAAGAAGAAGATCATGGCATTCGACAGGAGGATGCTTGTAGAGGATCCGAGGAGGACCGAACCAAAGAAGTTCGGTGGGTATAGCGCGAGGAGAAGGAAGCAGAAGTCTTACAGGTAAGGTGTCGACATGATCATACCTGTCCGTTG
>JASFYL010000002.1 GCA_030055575.1 Thermoproteota archaeon
AGATGTGTAAAAGACCGTGACCCCGTACCGCTCCACAATGTCCCACCACCTGTCCGGCGTCGGGTAGTCCGGAGCGCCCTCGTAGATCAGCGATGTGCACCCGGCTATCAGTGGACCGTACACCACGTACGTGTGACCAGTGATCCAGCCTATGTCCGCGGTGCACCAGTAGATGTCACGGTCGTTGAGGTCGAACACGATCTTCTGTGTGAAGTAAGCCCAGACCATATAGCCCGCGGTCCCATGGGTTGCGCCCTTAGGCTTTCCGGTAGTCCCAGAGGTGTAGAGTATGAAGCTCGGGAAGGTGCCCTCCAGCCGCTCCGGCTCCACGTACCTGTCGGCATTGCCTACTAGGTCGTGGTACCAGTAGTCTCGGTCTTCCACCATCTCGATGTCTCCTTTGCCCCTCTGGATAACCAGGATTCTCTCCACCGAGCTGGTGTGCATCAGTGCCTCCTCGACGATCTTCTTGACTGGGATCTCCTTACCCCTCCTGTAGGCCACGTCGGAGGTGATGATCAGCTTGCTCTGGGAGTCGTTTACCCTGTCCGCAATCGCCTGGGATGTGAACCCCGCGAACACGACTGAATGGATCGCCCCGATCCTGACGCATGCCAAGAGGCTGATGACCAGCTCAGGTATCATGGGCATGTATATCGTCACACGGTCTCCCTTAGAAATCCCAAGGCTCCTGAGCACAGAGGCGAACCGGTTCACTTCCTTGAACAGGTCGTAGTAGGTGAGTGCCCGCCTCTGCCCGTCCTCGGACTCCCAGTATAATGCCACTTTGTTCTTGCGCCAGGTGCTGACATGCCTGTCCAAAGCATTGTAGGATATGTTCGTCTTCCAGAGCGGGAACCACTTGGCATAGGGCGGATCATCAATAGGCTGGTAGACTGGACCGTTCTTCTCGTACCAGAAGAGCTCTTCGGCGAACTTGTGCCAGAACGTCTCCGGGTCTTCGAGGCTGTGTTTCCTTATCTCCTTAAGCACATTGACGTCGGGGTGGGCAGTCTTCGAAGTGGGCAATACACTGAGGATCTCGTCCAAAAAGATCCCTCTTTTAACGTGGTTTTGAGTTATTTGAAACCAAGTTCCTCTGTTTGCAGTGTGTCACTATATCGTATAACTGGACGTACATTTCTTTTGGCATAGGCAAAATACATCGTTGTATCAGTATATAAGTATTTTCTATAATTATAATTATTTATAATTGCAAATTTGTGAAATGCTTATAAGCATGGCGATAAATCCGTCAAGCACCCCCAGCCTCATCTTCAACGATACCCATTAGTGCAAAGTTTATTTGCCGCACGCCGCGGATGGCCTTCATTCCGTCTATCAGCTCCTTCAGCCTTTTAGACCTGCCTTTCACGACCATAACCTCCAAGCAGGTGCTTCCGTCCATGTGGGAGTGGAGGAATGCAGAAATAATATCCCCGAACTCGTGCTGGAGCCGCAGCTGATCTTCCCCCTTCTCCATCTTGTTGTAAAGGACTGTGATCGTGGCCACAACCTCGCCTTCGATCCTCTCGAGTGACCTGTATTCGGATATGTACTTCCTGACCGCTTGCCTGATTACCTCAGACCTGCTCGCGTACCATTCCTCCCCGAGAACCTTGTCTAGCTCTGAGAGGAGTTCGTCAGGGAGGGATATGCTGATCACCACCAAATGGGACACCCATCCTTGAACAATCGAGCTCCAGCCGTTGGCGACCGATTACCCGATGGTCTGCGCCAAACCAATCCGCCCGAACGGCTATGCTTGCTAACAGTCTCATTCTCGGGCAGTTGATATATAACTTTGGGGGACTCGCATGGGTGTTCGCTGAGTGCAGGGTCATCCCAACCTAGCGTACGAGGCGATCAACAGGTAAATCCCTACCATAGTGAAGACTATGACCCCGCTAGTCGCCACGTTGTAGAATGAGGAGATGATTATCCCTACCACGGTGCTTAATACACCTATCGTCACTGTTGCCAAGACTGTCTCTCTGAAAGGAAGACGAAGCTGGAGGGCTGCGAGCGCGGGGAGTACTATGAGCGCTACCACGAGTATGATTCCGATTATCCTGATGGACAGTATAATCGTCACTGCCACTATCAGGTTGAAGACGGCAGAGAGCGGTTTCACCGGGATGCCCATCATCCTCGATGACTCCTCGTCGAAGGTTATCGCGAGGAGCTCCTTGTGGAATAGCGTGAGGAAAGCTAGAACCGCGACTGCTAGGGCGGAGACAAGGGCCAAGTCCTGCCTACTGATAGAGAGTATCGAGCCGAAGAGGTAGCTGAAGAGGTCAACGCTGAACCCACCCGCTAGGCTGACCACGATAAGACCGGCAGAGAACCCGAGCGCCAGCATCACCGCAGTGGCGGAGTCGGACTGGGCAAGACCCTTATTCCGCAAGTAGCTGATGCCGAAGACGCCGATTATCGAGACTGCGAGGGCGCTCAGCACCGGGTCTATGCCGAAGAAGAGGCCCAGCGCGATTCCCCCGAAGGCGGTGTGTGCCACACCGTCAACTATCATCGCTTCCCTGCGGAGGACAAGGAAGAGACCGATCCATCCACATGCGAAGGCAGCTAGAACGCCCCCAAGGATCGCATGCTGGAAGAACTGGTACCCCAATAGATCGATGAATGAAACAGAAGGACTAATCATGGCTGAACTCACCCCTGCACTCGTGCCTATGGAAGACGAAGTGGAAGTGATCCCCGTATGCCTTCCTCAGTATCTCGTTCGGGTCGGTGTCCGGTCTGATCTCGGCGACATTGACCTCACGGTTGACGCATATGAGCCTCGACATCCTGCAGAAGACAGCGGTGAGGTCGTGGGAGACCATCAGGATGGTGATCCCCTTCCTCTGGTTCAGGTCGCTCATCTTCTGGTAGAACTTCTCCTGAGTCGCGGCATCCACTCCGGCTACTGGCTCATCAAGGATGATCAATTCAGGATCCCTGACGAGAGCCATTGCGACGAACATCCTCTGCTTCTGCCCCCCGGAAAGCTCGCCTATGCGCTTAGCCGAGGCATCTGAGATGCCCATGAACTCGAGCGCGGAGTCGACCTTGCTCCAGTCATCTCGCCTGAGCGGTCTCCCGAGGTTCCTCTTGCCGAGCCTGCCAAGGGAGACGAGCTCACGAACTGAGAGGGGGAAGCCAGGGTCGAAGTTTATTGCGTCCTGGGACACGTACGCTACCTTCTCCCACTCCGAGAACCTCTCGAGATCTTTGCCGAAGATCCTGATTGTGCCGCTCTGCCTAGGCAGGAGCCCGAGCATTGCCAAGAGGAGCGTAGTCTTCCCCCCTCCGTTGGGGCCGACTACACCAACATAGTCCCCCCTGAATATCTCGAACTTCGCGTCATGTATCACAAGGGAGCCTGATCTAGCTACGTTGAGTCCCTTGACCTCAATCAACGCTTCTTTTCCCAAGGGATGACCACCTCGTCGGCATTCATGAGCGATATGCCGCGCGTATTATAAAAATGGTTGGTCAGCCTTTGACCAACCCATCCTTCAGGCTCTCAAGGTTAGACTCTAGCTGCCCGATATAGTCCTTCCCGTCAGAAGGTCCGAGACCGAGGTAGAGCTTCAGGATCTTCACATCCATTCCGGTCTGCCTCTCCAGCTCGCTCCTGAGGGTCACGATGTAGGCATCCGAATATGCAGGATCCACGTAAAGTACAGATATGTTGCTCTCAATCATCTTAGAGACCAAGGATGTCAGGTCCTGGACGCTAGGCTGCCTGTCGGCGGAGATGCCGATCACGCTGTACTGCTCAAAGCCGTACCTGTGGGCTAGGTACCCAAAGGCACCGTGTGAGACGATAATCCCTGGCTTTGTCTTGTTTGCAAGCCCAGACTGATAGGCGTTGTCAAGCGAAGAGAGCCTATCCCTGAGGGACTCCCACCTCTGCCGGTAGTAAGCGGCGTTGGTAGGATCAAGGTCGACGAGCACCAAATACACCCTTTCAGCCTGCCTCTCGGCCATGTAAGGCGAAACCCAAGTGTGGGGGTCTAAATCTCCTTCGTGTGCGTGGCCATGGTCATCGCCCTCGCTTTCCTCGATGTGGAGGAGGTCGAGTCCAGCCGTCGTATCTACAAGAACCTTGCCTGTCACGTTCACGGAGCCCAAGAGATTATTTAGCCAAGACTCGAGTCCCGCACCGTTGAAGACCACCGCATCAGCCTCTTCGATAGCCAGCATATCCGCCACGGAAGGTTGCCAGGAATGGACCTCTGAATTGTAGGGTATGAGGGATCTCACCGAGACGCGGTCTCCGCCTATCTCCTGGGTAATGTAAGCAAGGGGGTAGAAGGTCGCCACAACCTTGAGTTTTCCTTCGCCTGAATTGGGTACTCCCCCCATTGCGTAAGCCCCTATCGCGATTATAACTATTGTAATTGATACCGCGACCAAAAAAAGTGCCTGGCGCTGCTTCATACCGCTACCACGAAAATATATCGCGGGCGCTTGCTTATTAAGATTTTCGTGTAAATTTAATAATAAATATTAAAAATTATTTCTTATATTAATAAGATGTGGGACAGCATGGCATTATTTAATTGTGGGGAAAGTGGTTTTAGATTATGCTCGAGCCGCTGAAGTCTAAGTTGAGGGAGAAGAAGGGTTTCATATTCGACCTTGACGGATGCATCTATCGCGGAGATAGGCCGATCGATGGGGCGCCTGAGGCGATCCTCGCCCTTAGGGGGGGAGGGAAGAGGATACTCTTCCTCACCAACAACTCGACCAAGACCCCAAGCGAGTACGTGGAGAAGCTGAGGCGGATGGGGCTCTGCGTCGAGGAGAGGGAGGTTCTCACTTCATCCGTAGCGACGGCGATCTACATGAGGGATCTCGGAATTGGGGGATGCTTCGTGGTAGGCGAGCAGGGGCTGATCTCGGCGCTTGAGGGCGGCGGTTTCAGGATCTTAGGTGCCGACGAAGCCAAGATGGCTAAGTACGTTGTGTGCGGGCTCGACACCAGGCTCACGTACGAGAAGTTGGCAGCCGCCTGCAGGGCGATCCAATGCGGGGCAACGTTCATCGCAACGAATCTAGACCCTAACATGCCCGTGGAAGAGGGATACATACCCGGAGCGGGCGCCATCGTCAGCGCTTTGGTCACAGCGACGCGCGTGAAGCCTATTGTGATCGGAAAGCCCTCTAGGATCATAATGAAGATCGCGCTTGAGAAGATCGGGCTGGACAAAAGGGACGTAGTGATGGTGGGGGACACGCTCAACATTGACATAGCTGCAGCCAAGAACGCGAGGATTACCTCTTTGCTCGTGCTCTCCGGGTCGACTAGTGTGAAGGACTTGGCTGGGAGTCGAGTAAAGCCCGACGAGGTGATCCAGAGCGTTGCTGAGCTCAAGGGGCTCTTCTATTGAGGTGAGACGGGTCAATAAATTGAGACATAAAGAGGGTGGTGAGGGGATGCACTATGCGGTAAGCTCACCCGACGACCCTCCCTCCACAGTATGCGAGGACGATCCCTTGGCATACTTCCTTGGCTCCTTCCAGCACCCCATCCTCAACTCCAGGCACCCCACAGATCAGGAGCACTGCGTTTTTAGTCGAGAGGGTCACCTTGGTCCTCTCTGCATCTCTGTATGGGTAGACCGCAATGATTTCGCAACCGTCGTCCAGAACGACCTCCACTCCGCGAAGGCGCATCTCCTTCTCCATGCCTATCCCTAGGAAAGACTCGCCTGCCCTAGCGAACCGCATCTTGATGGATCCTCCAATTCGGTCGGCGTCGAACGCCGCAATAGGCACCCCTGACCTTACGGAGGCGATGTTGTAGGCGTCCACGAGGGTGTTGACCGTTGGTATTGACCTCCCGGAGAGGATACGCCTTATCAGGGCTTCGCTGGCTGGTCTAGTCTTGGTGGGATCGACGCCCACTTCCCAGAAAAAGTCCCTATATTTCCTCACCAGCGGCTGTTCTTTCAGGGACTCGAGCGTATACTTTGATCTGACCTCTGATGCAACCTTCAGCTTCTCTTCCTCGAGGGATGGGGCGGCATCCACCACACGCAACCCTTCGATCTGCAACTCGACTACCCTGAGCCCTGGGAAGGATCGCCTGACCTGGTCGTCGATTAGAACCATGACATACTTTTGAGCGTACTCATTTTTAGGCTTCTCTGCAGGACAGTCTTGTGCTGATTTGATTGTTGTCTATGCCTAGCCAATTTGGCAACGGAATAGCAGCCACTCGTGGATGGTGCCCCATCATGATGGCAACATCATTGCCGAAATGGAGCCTTTGGCTAATGGATCAGATTGTTCATCCTCCCATCTAGAGTCAAAGAGAAAGAAGCTCATGACGGGACGCGACCAAGGACCGATCAGTTACATTATCCGTTCTGGATCCAAGAGCCGCTAACCAACTGTCGCTACCTAGACCAATCCAGCCTAAATTGGATCTCCCAAAACATTTCCCGTAAGCGCTCACTGAAGCTATTTCGTCCCCCGTGCCTGTGGTCTGTCCGAGAAACTGATCAGCTTCATGCTAATGGGTAACTCGCTCGACCAAGACTCTCCCTTGGCTGACTCCGGCTAATGGGGGGAGAATGTGTGATAGAAGCTGTTCCGCTGTACAATGCCTAATTATCCCCTTAGAGCTGATCTGGATCCACCCTTCCTTCTCCCTGCGATACGTTTGGTACAAACGTCCGTGCTTGCTTACGATCTTGATAACGCATTCGCAGTTCTTCATTAAATATCACCAACCGGATTAAGGAACGGTGATCCTCTGCCTCTTAACACATATAAGTACACTTTTCTCGCTAACAGTCTGCAAATTAATTGGCAGATTTCAAAAACGAGCACGTATCGTCACCAAGAAAGCCAACCACCGCTGAAATGCCTAATAGGGAGATTGAACTTGGATTCGTATGGATTCCAACATTCCGCTTAGGTAGCACATCCAAAACCTGCAGGGCGATTAGGAACTGGCAACAGGCTGCGGACTGCACATCCTGCAATGTCAGCTAACCAGTAGGCGCCGAAGCAGCGGGTTCGATGGCTACCATGATTGGACCTCCAAGAAGGGTTGAAAAACGAAAAATGATGAAATATGTCCCCCTCCTCGATAACCGCCCTTCGCCTTGGATTAGTCCTGCTGCTCGTCCTTCTGGTGGAGAAAGGAATGATGCTTCATGGCGCAACTTTTTTTCTCTTCCTTTTACTCACGGATTTTGACGGACATCTGGCAAGGAGGTGGAAGGCAACAATCAAGTTTGAGCCTATTTTTATGCAACGGCAGACTTTCCTCATTTTTTTGCTTTTTTTGACATTGGTCCGGAAGGCTTCTACGAATGGTAAATACCGATCTTGGTGACTTCAGTCTTCGTATGGTCCGTTTTGACGGGCATTTCGTTTAGTAAGGTCAACGATCCTGTCGGGAAGTACTACGGTACCGGACTCTACATTACGGCTCTCTCCAGGTTCATCTATTCTGGGCAGGTCCTGTGCGACATGGTTACGGCAGGAATCCTGGCGCTGTCCGTGGCTTCGATCTTAAGCCGAACAATTCCATCTCTTAAGAAGGCAGATCTAGGCAAAAACACACAACTCGAGTAAGCGTGTATGTAACCCTAACAGATTCGTCAAATGCCAATCCCATAAATGGAAAAATGGTGGAAAAAATTACTTGGTAAGTAGCCTCCAGGAGAGGACTATCCCCACCGCAGAGAAGACCGCCGCAAAGGCCGCCAGGTATGCAAAGTCGAATGCAAGGCTCGCCATCCCGCCCGACCCGAGCAGCAACTGCCTCCCTATGTCTGTCGCGTAGCTGATCGGGTTCACCTTGACGAACGCCTGGAGCCACTCCGGCATGAAGCTGGCGGGGAATAGTGCGTTGCTCCCGAAGAGGAGCGGCAGGTTCAGGAGGTTGACTATCGCCATCTGGGTGTTCTGGTTAGTCGACCTGAGCGCCAGCATCAGGAATATCGAGGAGAACCCGAAGGAGAGCAGCGCCAGCGAGAAGAATGCCCCTAGCACCCCCAGCACAGTCATGCTGGACGTGCTCATCCCGAAGAGCACCGCCAGTAATAGGATAATCGCAGCCTGGACAACCGAACGGATGACGCTGGAGAGTATCTTCGACATCACTATCGAGCCGCGTGCCACCGGTGTGCTCATCACCTTGTTGAGAGTCCCCAACCTCCTGTCCCATACGATAGACATCCCACTGAACATGGCGGTGAATATAACGATGAATGAGAGCATCCCTACTGCCAAGAACGAGAAGTAGTCAGAGGTGCCGAAGACATTCAGCATCAGCATATTCCCCAGCTGGTTAATGATCTCCTTTGGTATGTTCAGCCCAGGGATGTTGAAAGCACCGTCGGTGAAGACAGCCCCGAAGTTCATCGCCTTGCCGAAGAGCCCGAGCCAGAGCACGGGCTGTATGAGCGATAGGAGCAATATAACCGGGTTCTTGTACCACTTCTTCAGCTCCCGGTTGGTCAGCGCCCAAAGTCCGTGGTACGGGCTGCTGCTTATGATCGTCGAGTTAGAACGATCCTGACCCGCCGGAACGGTTCCCGGTGAGATTGTCTCTGCGGTCAAATCGCTCACCTCCTCGCCCTCCTCATAGTCATCCTCTGCCTCATCACTTGCGCCCGGTCCCCGTTCTCCTCCCGGATAGACTTGCCCGTCAGCTCAAGATAGACCTGGTCCAGCGAGGGGCGTGTCAGCGAGATCCTGCTGACCCTGTATCCCTTCGACCTGAGCGCGTCGATGACCATGGGAGCCGTCACATCGCCCAGCTCAGACTTTATCCGGTACTCCGAAGACGACACCCTCTTCACATCTTTGACATGCTGCACTTCGGCGATGAGGGGGACCAGATCATCGTCGCCCCCTTGGACGCCAAGCTCGATGATGTCACCGCCGAGGCTGTCCTTCAGTTCCTTCGGGCTCCCTATCTTGACGATCTTGCCGTGGTCTATGATCGCTATCCTGTCACAGAGCGAGTCCGCCTCCTCAAGGTAGTGTGTGGTAAGGAAAAGAGTCATCCCGTACTCATCCTTTAGTCGCCTTATGTACTGCCACACTGCCGCCCTCGTCTGGACATCCAGTCCCAGCGTTGGCTCGTCCAGGAAGAGAACCCGGGGGTGGTTTATCAGGCCGCACGCGAGCTCCAGCCTCCTGCGCATCCCACCCGAGTACGTCTCCACCTTCCGATCCTTTGCTGCCTCAAGCTCAACGAGCTTCAGCAGCTCATCCGCCCTCTCCCTGGAGATCTTCCGGGGGATGCCGTAGAGGTCTGCGCAGAACATGATGTTCTCGTAACCCGTCAGGTCCTCGTCGGCGGTGTACTCCTGCGGCACGACACCTATTCTCTTCCTAACTTCGTTAGGCTCTTTCATGATGTCGAAGCCGCAGACGGTCGCGCTCCCTGAGGTTGGCCTAAGGAGCGTGGTGAGCATGCTTATCGTCGTCGTCTTTCCCGCCCCGTTCGGGCCAAGGAACCCGAAGATCTCCCCCTCGTAGACATCGAAGGCAACCCCGTCTACCGCGACTACCGTCCCGTTGAAGACCTTCTTGAGGCTCCGGATCTGCATTATTGTCTGCTTCTCGATTTTTCCTTCACTCTTTTCCTTGTTGTTCATTTCCACTTCAACGACCATTTTCAGATCACCTGATCAACCAGATCGATATCTCTCACCGGCCAGATCCTTCAGCACCGAATTCACCCACCTCAACTCATTGTCTAGAAGGAGCGAGTACTGTCTGAGGTGGTATACCAGATCTTCTCCCGGATGTTCTCCAGGCTGGAGCCGGCATGCTGCCCTCACCATCTCAAAATGACCCTTTGTGGATTCCACCAGAAACCCCAGCGCATCGCGATCGCCCATCATCTCGAGGAAGATCCCTCGGAGCGAGTCCATCCGCTTACCCGACGAACGGATTGTCCTCTTCATCTTCTCAAGCAGGTCCCTCCCCTTAGGGGTCAGCGAGTAGACCTTCTGATCCGACTCCTCCTCCTGGCGCTGGCACTCAATGAAGCCAGCGGCTACCATCTTCTTCAGCATTGGGTAGAGCGCGCCCGGCTTGGGGCGCCATGCCCCGCCCGTCCTCATCTCGACATCGTGGAGTATCTCGTATCCGTGCGATGGTTTCATGCTGAGCCGGTGGAGTATGTAAAGGAAGAGGAGACCCCTCGGGGCTGACTGCTTCGCGAACTCAAGACCGGCACCGGGATCGCAGCTGGACTGATCTGGCATACGTCAACGGATGCCCTCGCATGTATTTAAATGTATCTTATAAGAAATATTCAGTGATACACTCGATCCGGTTATACTTGCGGCTTCCTTGTGTGCGAGGCGAAAAGATTTAATCTTTAGCCGAGAACTTCCTTCGGTGTCCTTTTTGGAGATTGTAACAGATCCGATCACTGGGAAGCAGGTCGAAGTTGTGAGGAATTCCGATCTAAAGTTCGGTACCCCGAGGCGGGGGAAGGTGAGGGATGTCTACGACTTGGGGCAGGAGCTGCTGATCTACCACACTGACAGGATCTCGGCTTTCGATGTCGTTATGCCGACCCTGATCCCCCACAAGGGCGAGTCGCTCCTGAAGCTCTCGGTCTACTGGATGGAGAGGAGCAGGAAGGTCTTTCCGAACCACTTTATAGAGGCATTGGACAGTAGGACGATCCGGGTGAGGAAGGCAAAGAGGATCGATGTGGAGTGGGTCGTCAGGAAGTACCTCTACGGGTCTCTCTGGAGGGCATATAGGGATGGGAGGAGGGAGATGTACGGGCTGAGGTTCCCGGACGGGCTTAGGATGGCGGAGGAACTGCCGGAGCCCGTGCTGACCCCGACTACGAAGGCAGATGTGGGGCACGACGAGGAGATCTCCAAGGAGGAAGCAATCGCCAAGGGGCTGGTCGACCGAGAAACATGGAAAATCCTAGAGGAAGCCACGCTCAAGCTCTACGAGTTCTATCAGTCCGAAGCCAAGAGGAGGGGCATAATCATCCCGGACTTCAAGATAGAGTTCGGAATAGCCGGCGGCGAGCTCATACAGATAGACGAGCCCCCGACGCATGACTCCGCCAGGATGTGGTCTTTGAAGCACTACCGCCCGGGAGAGCCCCAGGAGAGCCACTGCCTAGACAAGGAGTTCCTCAGGGAGTGCCTGAGGAGGATGTGCTTTTCTGGAGACGGGAAACCTCCCGAGCTGCCAGTGGAGGTGGTGAGGGAGATCTCCAAGAGGTGCATTGGAGCATACAAAGTCATATCTGGAGAGTCCACTTTGGAGGACTTGGCGCTGGCAAGCGTAGATGACCTATTCAAAAAATAGGCTGGATCTACAAACACGATCTTTACTTTTTGAAGTGATTTTCCATCGGAGTTGTCCCATTTCTCTATTTGAATGTCTTCATAAAACCCTTGAACTGCAGGGCCTTCGAGCATCAGCCTTAAGCCAAGGATTTTCCACATCCATAGGAAATTGTACGGAATTGCTCCAATTCAATCAGCGGATTCCTTGAACTTCTCACCCCTTGAATGAGGTTGCTACTCACTCCATTGAGCGAACTCTGCTTTTGATAAACTAAAATGGAAGTAAGAGAGGGACGCCACGAGCGTCAAGTGCCACCCCTTCTCACTCTAGCAGCCATCAGCGCGCTGTAAAGCCACCACGGGTCATTATAAATCGCTGGCTTGAGAATGTCTACACCATCCACCACTACTTCTTCGAGATCCCACCCTGCGCTTCCGAGGGCCTCTGCATACTCTGAGAACGAGTGCAGACGATACTCCTGCTCTATCCTAGTGATGAACTCAAAGTTGTTTCCCAGCCGCCCGTAGAACTCTTTTTTGGTCTTTACCTTTGATTCCAAAGGATCGTAATCCCAAGTATGCAGGGAGAGCATGTCGCCATCTATTCTGAACCAGTTCTGGACAGAAGGCGCTGCATAAAGAGACGCCAAAAAGCGCTCCTTTAGAGTTTCCCTCACGATCAAGATTCCATTGTCATTCATATGCTGAGCCAAATTCCTGAATATTGAAGCAAATTCCTCTGTTGACTTCCAAGCGGGGGCCAATATGCAGAGTGCGGCATCAAACTTCTTTCCGGAGATGGGCACGAGATCCCTGTAATCTCCTACGATGTATGTAACGCTCCCAGAGACACCGAGCCCTTCCGCAATCTTCCTTGCCTCATCGATGCACCTTCTTGATAGGTCTATACCTGTCACAGAGTACCCAGTCGTAGCCAACCTGTTGGAGATCCTCCCAGTGCCGCACCCCAAATCCAAGATCTCCTTGCCAGGGCTTAGCCTACGAAGGAGGCGATCTATCTCCTTGACATCCCTGTCGCCACTCCAATACTGGCTACGCAGGACTCTGTACCAGAGCTCCTCATCATATCCGTAGATCTTTTCCTTATTCGATTCAGGCATATTTGAAGCACCTCACCATGACATCGTCTACAGCTTTCATGGGCGGTCTTTTATTCGCGCACCTCGCGTCCCTTTGCCTGCAGCGCGGGCTGAACCTGCACCCATCAGGCGGGGAGACCATGCTCGGGATCTCCCCCTCGATCGGCTTAAGACCTCTCGACGGCAGCGAATTGAGGAGCGCAGAGGAGTAAGGATGTCTTGGAGACACGAAGAACTCTCGCACCTTTGAAACCTCCAGAATGTCCCCGCAGTACATTACGCAGATTCTGTCTGACACCTCTTCAAGGAATCCGAGATCATGGGAAACAACCATCATTGCGTCAGACCGTTCCCTTGCTTTTTTTAGGAGGCTGACTACTAGGCGCTTCATCCCTTCATCGAGCCCCTTCGTAGGTTCGTCCAAGAAGACAACTTGGGAAGGTCCGGAGGCGCCCATGGCAACTAGCACGCGCTGAAGCATCCCACCGCTCAGCTGGTGCCTATAGCTATTGGCAGTCCTACTCGGTTGGTTGATGCCCATGGTCCCAAGCAGGAACTCCGCCCTCCTGTGCCCTTCTTCTTTCCCAACCCCGAAATGCTCCATCGGGCGCTCGGATATCTGCAACCAAGATTTTAGAAAAGGGTTCAATGCGCCAAAACCCTGCGGTATGAGCGAGAAGTTCTGCCCTATCAGTCTCATCGCCCTCCTCCGGTCCATGGAAAGCAGGTCTTTTCCCTGGTACAGTATCTTTCCACTCACCTTGGCATTCTCAGGCAGTAGGCGGAAGGCGGCGTGGATGAGCACCGTCTTCCCGCTTCCAGACTCTCCCAGTACTCCAAGCACTTCACCTCTGCGAAGGTCGAGGTCTACTCCCCGTAGCGCCACAACCTGCATTCCTCCCATGTGGAATATCACTTTCAGATCCACGAACTCAATGAGGCTGCCCAAGATTCCAACACCTCACGCCCCTAAACCTCCCTATATTGAATTCAGGAGGGGTAGAGTTGCAACAGATCTCAGCGCGCAGATTACATTGGCTGTAAAAAGGGCATGCTGCGTTATCTTTGGTTTCGCCTGCAAATGTAGACCCGGAGAAGAGCGACGATGTGTATGGGTGGAGTGGGGACGAGAAGATTTCTTGTGCGCTTCCGAACTCAATGATCTTCCCTCCTAGCATTACGCAGACACTATCCGAGATTACCCTTGCCAACTGCAGATCATGTGTTACAAATAGGACGGCGAATCCTAGTTCTCTCTGCGCATCAAGGATCAGGCGAACTATCCTTGCCTGCGTTGAAGGATCGAGCATTGATGTTGGCTCATCTGCTATAAGAACCTCGGGATTGAGCGCCATCGACCTCGCCAGCACCGCCCTCTGCAGTTCGCCCCCGCTAACATCCCTCGGCTTGCGCCTCAGCTGGTCGAGACTGAGACCGAAACGCGCGGACACGGAGCGGACGATCTTCAGCTCCTCCTCGCGCGAGCTGGACATCCGATGTATCCTGAGGGGTTCGGCTATGCTATCATATATGTACCAAGACGGATCCAATGCCAAGTCAGGATACTGGGGGATGTACTGAACTTTCCTGCTGAAGTTCAGCCTCTCTCGTCTGTCCAACGAGGTTATTGGCTTGCCTTCAAAGAAGACCCTCCCTGAGGTGGGCTGAATGAGACCGGCCATGATCTTTGCCAAAGTCGTCTTGCCGCTCCCTGATTCGCCGATCACTGCCAGTAGCTCACCTCTCTTAATCGAGAGGGAGACGCCGTCCACTGCCAGAAAGCTGCCCTTGGTAGCGTACCTGAAACGCTTTTTCACTTCCCTGCACTCGATCAGGGTTTGACGCCCGGGAGAAGGTTGCACTTCCGTTAAATGCCCGCTCAGATCGGATCGCATCATCCAATCTCACCAATTGACCTTGTCCTTGACCGGTATCGGGATTCCATCCCCATTCCAAGGAGGATGAAACCTAGGGAGGTTAACGAGATGCAAATGCCAGGCGGGACGAATGTCCACCAGGCTCCATGCAGCAGTGCCCCCCTTGTCATGGCAAAGTGAAGCATCATCCCCCAGCTAGGGTTCTGGGGATCTCCCAAGCCTATGAAGCTGAGCCCCGCCTCCAGCAGGATGGAGCTGGAGACGGCGAGCACAAACCTGGCGAGCACAACCCCCCAAACATTGGGAAGAACATGCCTTATCACCACGTAGAGCTTCCCAGCCCCTATGCCAAAAAGTCCCTCTACAAACTGGCTTCCCCTAATCTGGCGGGCTCTCGCCCTCACCAACCTCGCCGTCGTCGGCCACCAGAGCAGTCCTATGACCAAAACCACATTCAGGAACGACTGACCCAAATATGCAGCCATGACTATCATCAAAGGAAGGGCAGGCACCACTAGGAATAGATCCGTAAATGAACCAAGCACCTCGTCTACAATGCCACCCATGAAACCCGCAAAAATGCCCACCAACGTGCCAATAACTGTGGAAACGATTGCCCCAAGAAAACCTATGAACAAGGAGACCCGGCTGCCCATTAGCAGGACGCGCAGGACATCGTCTCCGATGTCGTTTGTGCCTAGCAAGTTCGTTGAGGAAGGGGGGGAGTAGGGCATTGGAGACGAAGTGGACGCGAACCACCCCTCGGGAAAGAAAGAGATCGCGACCATCGTAATTACCGCAAATACAGCTGTGATTCCAGCTGTCTCAAGCTTCGTGGGAGAGTAGACGGATTTCACGAGAGCCTCACCCGCGGGTCTAGAGCATAAGAGAGTACGTCAGCCACTGCATTCGCGGTTATTACGATGAGCGCCACCATCGTGAATGCAGCCTGGAGGAGAGGATAATCCCTCTCCGTCACAGCCTGCCACATCGTGTACCCCATGCCAGGCCAGCTGAATGCAATCTCCACCAAGAGAGCACCCGAGAACGCGAAGCCCATCTCTATCGCGGCGAGCGAAAGGAAAGACGGAAGAGAGGGCCTTAGGAGGTGCCGGGTACTGAAATTGAAACGGCTAAGGCCCTTCGAGAGGGCTGTCGTCACGAATGGCTCCTCTGAGATCTCGAAGGTCAAACCGCGCATAATTATTGCCACATAAGCCGAGTTGAAGAGTGTAAGGACCAAGACGGGGAGCCCCAAGTGCCTAACGAACTCAGCCGGAGGTGCCCCAGCAGGCGGCGCGCCACCAATCGGAGTCAGCCCGAGCCAAAGCGAGAATACCAAAAGAAGGAGCATTGCCAGCCAGTAAGTCGGGATGGAGTGGATAATCACGCAGGCGGCTGAAGTGATCCGCTTTGGAATGCTGTTCGGCTCCCATCCCAAGCTCAAGCCGAGAGCTGCACCTATAATCAGAGAGAGGACCGTGGACGGCACCGTCATCATCAATGTTAGAGGTAGCCTCTCGATTATTATTTCGGATATCTGCCGACCATAGCTGAACGAATAACCGAGGTCTCCCCTGAATAAATTTCCCAGATAGATCAGGAATTGTTCGTTCAGGGGGAGGTCCAGCCCGTACTTGGAACTTAGTGATTGGAATAGATCAGGGTTCCGGATAGCAGCACCGTAAACTTCCTCGCCGAATATGAAGAGCATCGGATCTCCCGGCATTAGTCGAGGGAGGAGGAAATTTACAGTCAGTATGGAAAAGACCAAAACAACATACCTTGAAAACTTCGCGAAAAAAAGAAAAGTTTTCAAGTCGGACCCGTTCCTTGTTTCTACTTCAATATTATGGAAAACCAGGTATCCTTGCCTAAGATTCCATACATCGTATTGTACACGAGTCCATCGACCATGTCAGACCTGTATGGCTGGATTATCTTGCCCCAGTAAAGTGGAATCGCGTACATCTTTGTGGCGTACAATTCTTGTAACGCCTCGTAGAGCTCCCTAGTACGGGTCTGGTTAGAGGTCCGCAGCAGCTCATCGACCACTTCGTGGTACTCCAGGTCATCAACATTGGCCCACCCCATGTTCCGGTTGTCGAAGTAGAGCGTCCCCGCACCAGCGTACATGATCATGCCCCAGAATGTAGTTCTGGAAATGGCAGAATCAAAGTCCTTTGTGTTCTGCGTGATAGTCTGGAAGGTGCTGACATCAGCCGGGATGACCTGAACCCTGATTCTTATCGACTCGAGGTCCCTCTTCACCAGCTCGGCGAGCCTCATCGACAGGGCAATATCCGACCTCGCCAGCACCTTCATTGTGAACGCTGTGCCGTTTGGGTAGTCCCTCCAGCCGTCTGAATCGTAGTCAATGAACCCAAGAGAGTCGAGCATTGAGGCAGCAAGGGAGGCGTTCTTGACAAGTTGCGGCTTCTGGACGTAATAGTCCCAGCTGTCTGGTATCCAACCCTTAGTCGGTACTTTTGCGTATCCTGATGCTATGTATGTAATGTATGCGCTATAGTCAAGCGCGTAGGAAATGGCATTCCTGAAATCTACCAGGTTGTACGGGTAACGCATCGAATTGAACCAGATGCTGTTGTCGACCCCGAAGTTTGGCAGGATCATGAAAGAGACATTCTTCTCCTCGAGGAGAGGCGGAACATAGATGGGGTCTATCCCTGAGGCGTAAGCGTAAGTCGCCGCGATGTCGCCCTTCTTGAGCGCCATGAGCATCGAGTCTGTGCTTGCATAGAACTTTATAGTCACTGTGTCTACTGCCGGGGAGCCCCTCCAGTAGCCTTTGTTAGCCCTGAATGTCATTGTACCCGACGCAGAATCGAAGCCACCGTAGATGAATGGACCACATCCAACGTTCCTGTTACTCCCGGAGTATGTCGCTGGATCAGTCACATTATACCAGATATGCTTTGGCATTAGGCGGGTTGCAGCGAGACCAATCGTGAAGGATGTCCATTCCTTGCTAAGTCTGACGATAACGGTCTTGTTGTCCACAGGTTCTGCTGAAACGACAAACTGGAAGTGGGTGGCATAGTTTGGGTCCTTCTCCTTCAGGTAGGTTATAGTGAAGGCGACATCATTTGCTGTCACTGGCACTCCGTCATGCCAAGTGGCATTCCTGATAAGAGTTAGCGTCCAGTCTTTCGAGTCTGTCGTCGACCAGTTTACCAGGTAAGGCACGATGTTGCCCCCCTCGTCAACTGCAGCCAGCGGATCAAGAATAAAGCAGGCAGCGAAGATGCCCATATAGTAGTCTTTGACGAAGTTGTCGGTCTTGACGATATTAGTAGTCCCGATCGAGAGCGACTTTGTCACATTCAGGGAGCTATTAGAAGGAGAAGGGCTCAGAGAGGGCTGACCGCCGAAAACCACAAATGTCGCGACAGCTATCAAAACCAAGATACCAGCTATTCCGACAAAAGTCTTCCTATCCATAGCTTAGTCTGCTCCTCATACTATTTTTTTAAAAAATAGTAACACCTTAAATAAATTATGTTTCTTATGAAACAAGGACCTCCTAAAGATAGATGAGAAGCAATGCTCAAGCTTAAATTGCTTAATAAGGGCTTTTAGATTGGAGGAAAGGCATCTGGTAAGGAAGGGCATGCTCGTTTACATCTCAACAGAAGGCTTTAGAGCGCTCGTGGTTGGCTCCGGTAGGGTTGGTAGGAGGAAGATCTATAAACTCATTGAAGCGGGAGCTGAGGTGACAGTGGTGACAAAGGAAGAGCCAGATGGGCTCGATGAGGATGTCAAAGTCGTGATTGGCGATGGGCTGGATTTTGCCGCAAAGAACATAGACCGTTTCGACCTCGTGGTAGCAGCCACCAATGATCCTCAGCTGAATTCCAAGATCTCCGAGCTAGCCAAGCAGAAGGGTAAGCTGGTGAACTCAGTGACCTCTCAAGAGGAGTGCAATGTAATGTTCCCTGCAATCCTCGATTACGGCAAGTTCCAGTTGGGGGTCACGACTCGCGGCGAGGATCCGTCGCTCTCTAAGAGGATCAAGAAGATCCTCCAGAAGGCGCTCCGCCAAGAAACCTTCTGATCCTCAGCACCGGGAATACGCCCTGCATGCGTCGAGGAATCTTGCAGGAACCGAAGGGCAGGAGAGGTAGTGGAGGTGCGTGTACATCCCGATTGCATTTTGGCACATGATCCCGTCAAGATGGTCCCTGATACCCTTGCCTCTGAGAACCCTGAAGGTAAACTCGCCCGACAAGCCCTCAACAGAGGAGTAGTGGAATTCATGCCCCCTCACAACCGTTCCTTCTCCGGCGACAATGCTAGAACGGAAGGACTCTAGCTCGACATAGCTCAGCGCCTTTGGTCTCGAATGCATTATGACATCGCCGTCGAAAACGCCCACCATTTGCCTCCTGATCCCATTATACTCGATTGTCCGGCACAAGTACATCAGCCCACCGCACTCCCCAATGGCAGGCATTCCCTCATAGATGCTGCTTTTCAGCGAATGGCGCATCGACTGGTTCCCCTCTAGCCCCTCTGAGAAGACTTCTGGATACCCACCTCCGATTATCACTCCCGACACTTCGGGATCCACTCCCCTGTCCGAGAGGCTGTCTATCACCGAGATCTCGGCTCCCATCATACGGAAAGCCTCGACATTCTCATGGTAGTAGAAGGAGAACGGTGCGTCGATGAAGAACCCTATCCTCAGCCCTGAGCTCTCCCGCTTGACTGCCATCATCGTTGACTCAAGAGGCGGAGCGCTAGCTGCCAGTTCGAGGAGACGATCCAGGTCCAGGCTCTTCTCGAGCGCTTCCGCCGCACGTTCAATTGCAGCCTCGGCACCAGGGAGCTCGTGGGAAGTTATGAGGCCCAAGTGGCGTTTCTTTATCTCCAGCTGCGGATCCCGGTATAGCACCCCCAAGACTGGCATTCCCGTGTAGTGGGATATAGCTCGCCTCAGCTTCTCCTCATGCCTCGCATCGCTGACCTTGTTCAGTATAACGCCCGCTATGAGAACCTCCCTGTCCAGCGCCTTGAGGCCTAGGATCTGGGCAGCAGCGCTCCTCGTGAGGCTGTGGCAATTGAGCACGAGGACCACAGGAGACTTGAGGATCTTTGCAACGTGAACCGTGCTCCCAGGGTCGCCTACAGGGGACTCCCCTTCGTAGAGCCCCCTGACGCCCTCGATCACTGCGATGTCTTTTCCATTCGAGCCAGAGATGAAAGAAGAGAGGATAGTCCCCTCGTCCATTATCCATGAGTCAAGGTTCCTGCAAGGTCTCCCTGAGGCTAGCCTGTGGTACATGGGGTCGATGTAGTCTGGACCGACCTTGAACGGCTGCACCCGGATGCCTCTCCGCACGAGGATCCTGAGCAGTGCCGCTGTGACTAAGGTCTTCCCAGAGTCGCTCGCGGCAGCCGAGACGACGATCCTAGGAATCTCCAGCGCACATCTCCTCCAATTCCTCGATCTGGATCCAGTTGGGCACGCAGCTGAAGGAGTTAAGGTAGACCGATTTTGCCACGCTGGAAATAATTCCAGAGAGGTTTGAGGCTGGACTGGACTCGATAATTGTCTTCCTTGCCCGATCCGCGCGGATGAGCTCCTCTGAAAGGGGCACATCCCCCAAGATCGGGACACCGACCCTTGAGGAGAAGCGCCCAACATACCTCCTGCCTCCCGTCGTGGAACGGTTGTATAGCACCCCTCCAACTCTCGCGCCCAAGGACCTAAACCCCCTGCAGAGGTTGTTGGCAGCGTAAAGTGACATGAATTCATCGGATGTGACTATTAGCGCGGATTCGGAATATCCCTCCTTCATGACTACAGCAAGTCCACCGCAGACGATGTCCGCTGGGACATCAAAGATGACCAGATCAAACCTGCGGATGTCAAACACCTCAGTCAGGTACCGGATCCCGACTATCAGCCCTCTGCCGGCGCACCCGACCCCGGGCTCAGGGCCCCCTATCTCCACGCAGGCTACCCCGGCGAAGCCCTCCTCAATGAACTTGCTGGGATCCGGCCGCTTCTCCTGCTTCATAAGTTCGAGGAGCTGCGGCGGCCTCCGCCCCAAGAGGTTGATTGTGGAGTCTGCCTTCGGATCGCACCCCACCAAAAGTATTTTCAGCCCGTCCGCCCCGAGCGCGGCAGCTATGTTCGATGCAAGTGTTGACTTGCCTATCCCCCCCTTCCCGTAGAAGGCAACAGACTTCAATGCGCAGCCTCCTCCCTCAGCGCCTGACCGAGTATAGACCTGCGGATCTGCTTCTTCTCTCCGAGCGAGACCTGGTGTGCGTCCCTCTCCGCCACGACATAGTCGTAGCCCAGAGACTTCAGGTTGGAGACCGCCCTAGATCCAACGCTCACTGCAACGGTCTTCATGACCCCTTCGACCGCTACTGCGTGGGGGATGCCAGAGATTACTGCAAGATCGGGAGGATCCCGGACGAGAAGCTCCTTTGCTCGCTCCCCAGAAATGGGGTACTCGTCTATCCCGCCCGTGATTGAGTCGACCACAACACCCTCCGCCTCGAACTCCTCCAAGATCTTGACCGAGTAGGAGCGGACCCTCGGCAGACCTACCTTTGGATCCAGGTTCGCCAGAACGCGGAGGCTTCCACCGAACCTCCTCCTGGCGGATGCTAGTGCGAGGGCTAGATCTGCGTAGAGGAAGGAAGTCTCCTTCTTTGCGTTGAGTACAAAGGCGACCTCACCCCCGGAGGCGAAGGTCTCGATAAGCTTCTTCGCGATCTCCTTCGGCCTGTCTCCGGGCCAGTTCTCTATGTACTCGGACCTTGCGGTCCCGCGCTCCCGCTCGAGGCGGGTAGCCCGCTCGAGCATAAACCTCTGCCTGTTGAACTCCTCGTCGGATATGAGGCCCATTTCCCGTGCCTCCCGGAGCACGGCAATCGCCCCCACGGTGTTGTCCCCTGAGCCGCCGTGGACATTGCAGCAGATCGTCTTGTTGAGGAGGCCGGCGTCCCTAGCTGCCTTCTTAAGATCCTCACCGATTATCATGCTAGCGCAGCTGCCCACGAGACCTATCAGCCTCGGGCTGAACATCTCATCGACCCTCTTCAAGACCTTCGAGAGCTTCCCCTCGCTACCGAAGACTAAGTCGTCCTCAAGGAGCGCGCTCGTCACCACGCGAACACCGTCCCTCTCGAGGAGCCTCGCGGGTCTAAAGCAGCACCCCGAGGGACCGTGCAGCACTATAGTGTCGGCATCCAAATCCCTTAGGGTGTACATGGCGGCGGCAACCGGGCTCGGCCTAGGGTGGATTATCACCGACATACTACATGCGCTCCAGCCTTAGGGTTGGCTCTAAATCACCAGGCACATTCCGATAAACTACCCCCCTCTGGATGAGTGGTGCGAGCGCATCGCCGAATTCCCCAAAGAACGAAACCTTGGAGAAGGGGCTCGAGTTTATCTCCTCTGCGACTCCCCGAGGGTCTGCAGATCCGCAAGTAGTCTTCAGTCTCCCTCCGATCTCTAGCCTTGAGGCTGGGAAGATCTCAAGGTAGTCAGCGATGCTCGCCCTAGCCGCCTTGGCTCCGATGGACGCGCTCGAATTCACAACGAGCGGGGGGGACTCCCTCTCCAGAACCATCTTCCTCCCGAACACCTCTTTGGGTATGACCGCGCGAGTAGCGTCTAGCCCGAAATAAGCTGCGATCGAAGCCCCGACCAGAAGGTTCTCGACGTGCTGCCTCCCGATCGGTCCGCGCTCCGTTTCGATCTTCACCTCGAACTCCACCGGACCGCGCATCGACCTGAATCCGGAGAACTCTGCATCCATAGAGATCCCAGAGGGGGAGAGGCGCACATTCTTGGCCTTCACCTCCGCGGGTGAGCCCTTTGGAGAAAACCTCTGAGTGCCCGCTATGGAAGAGAGCTTTTCGTCGTCATAATTCACCAGAACCGTCGAGGATCCTTTCCTGTCATTCACCATGGATAACTTTGCCTTGAGCGCGGATGAGGTGCCCTTGGCGATCGGATAGTCATCGTAGACGTTTTTGATTATCCCCAAGTCCGCTAGCCCTGTGCCTCCGAGCGAAAGCTCGAATATTGCCAAGTCTGGCTTACCGGGCGCATGGTTAAGGGCCCTGATTATGTTTGCAGGGGCTGCGCTGACCCCGGTCTCCAGGATCTTGGTCTTGCCGGCCTCGGTGAATGTGGTGCCCCTGCTGGTTAGTGAAAGGATGGTGCGATCCTCGCCCAGCAAGGATATCGCGCAGAGCGCTGCAGTCGTCTTGCCGAAGCTCCCAGTTATCTCGACTACGGGGAAGTTTATCCTGCGCTCCACGAGCATCCTGACTGCCTGGTGATGCGTGATCGTCCTCTTTTCCATTCCAAGGAACTCGTGGAGCGGGTAGTGCACAGGTCGGACTATGAGGTCGAAGTCCGACGGATCGGGCATGGAACGCTCCACCCTGAACTTCTTTGAGTGCCTCTCGAGCTGCTCCCTTGTTAGCGTCCTGTGCACATCCACGCAGGTGACCTCCTCACCTCTCTCCAAAAATGCCTCGGAGAGAGTTATGCCACCGTGGGTCGCGTCGACGACTAGAACCTTCAAAGTCCAGCCCCCGATGCCTCGCGGATGCGATCCTTTATAATCTCGAGGATGCGATCATCCGTGCCGAGGGGCATGCCATAGAAGACCTTTATCTCCCGCCCCCCAGCCATGATTGCGCCGCTCCTCGAGTCTGCAGGCAAACCTAGCAGCTCAGGTATGTCACGGTCGACATGTATCCCCCGCGTCAGGAAGACAGGCTGGACGACCAGCTCGTCGACCCCGGACCTCGAAGCGTCCTCCAATGCAGAGAGGATGTTGGGCTGGTCGATCTGTATGAAAGCATAGCCCACATATCCGTACTCCCCCCTGAGGCTCTCGGCAAAGCATCTCACGGCCTCTCTGTTGTAAGGCTCCTTGCTACCGTGCCCGACAAGCAGCACCCCTACATTTTTCTTTCCATCATTCATTTTGGATCACCTTCAAGACTGGAGAATCCAGCGGCGCAGCGTATGCCATAATTTTCCCACCATCAATACTGTTAGATTCCTTGTTATCGATACTACCGAACGACAAGGCGATGGAGCCAGCTCGCAAGGGGAGGCTTTGACACCTGAGGCGGCAGATCGGGCGCCATTCATTAACTCCAGCCTTCTCCCGCTCATTACCGGAGCGTAACTTTCGGGTCCTAGCCCCTCGCAAGTACCAAGACATGATCCTTCCAGAGCATCCATCCCCTTGCCGCGAAATAGGGAATAAGGACTGAGACACAGACAGTTTGTCCAGACTCAGGATCATCGCCTTGAGATCCAAACAACCTACCATTCTAGCAACCACCGCCTTGCGCATGTCATTTTAACCTTATCTTCCCTTCCACTAATGGCATCAGGAGGTCTCGCATCAGCGCATAAGAGAACTCCTCTAAGACCCTCCTCTGGTTCTCAGTGAACTCGCCCCTCCTGAAGGCGATCTCCAGCGATTGCCGTCTCCTCACTTCTGCCCAACGCATAATTTCGGCAACCCGCACATTCCGCCCCACTGAGTCGAGCTTCTTGACCAAGGCGGAGAGGGAGGCCTCGGCAATCATCTTTGCCTTGTTGACTGCCTCCATCCTCGCCTCTTGGTTCTCCATTGCGATCTTTGTGAGCCTCTCCAGGTCCAAGAGACGGATATTTTGCAATTCTCCGATGCGCTCATCTACCCCTCTGGGGTTTGAGACATCCACGATCAAGAGGCTCCTTACGCATCCTGCAGACTCAAGGTCCTCCTTAGTGAGTACCAAGTGCGGCGAGGATGTCGCGCATATGATCGCGTCTGCCTCAGCGATTGTGCTCCTAAGCCTGTCGAAACGGACTGCTCTGCCACCCACATCTGCCGCGAGCTTCTCTGCGCGTTCAAAAGTCCTGTTGGCTATGAAGACGGTCGGAGTGCCCTTTTTCGGTAGCGACTTTGCGACGATAGAGCCGATCTTGCCTGCCCCGATAATCACGAGCTTCTTACCGTCGATGGTGCCGAGCTCTTCAATTATGGACTTGACGACCAGGTTCCCTATCGATACCGAACCCCGACAGATCTCGGTCTTGCTCCTGACCCTCCTCCCGGCGTTTAGTGCGGTCCTGAAGAGGAGCATCGTCGCTCTGCCTACAGAGCCGCATGCCTCAGCTATCCTTAGGCTTTCCTCGACTTGGTGTAGTATTTCGTTCTCTCCGAGGATGATTGACTCCAGCCCGCAGGCCAAGTAGATCAGATGCCTAGCGGCGTCCTCGCCGGCAAATGTATCGGAATACATCTCAATTGGATAAGGGCTTCCCGTCGCAGCCTTCAGGAACTTCTTCAGGACGTCCCCATCCACGCGCTCCCCGAGGACATAAAGCTCGACCCTATGGCAGGTCTGTACGATCACGCACTCCAAGGCGCCGATCCTAGTGAGGGCGTCTAGCGAGGCGGGTATGTCCTTCAGCATCAGCGTCTCTAGAACCCTTACCGGCGCTTTCTTATGGCTCACCGATAGGCAGAGTATGGACGGCATCAGGCTATCTTGACTGGGTTTTTTATTTATTACTTTGGTTTCATATGAAAAGAGGGCGATTGAAGCCTCCAATGCGCCGATGCTGCGATCGTCATTCTCAGAAGCACCCCATATTTTACATGAAAGTGTAAAAAAGCCTTAAAAAGGGTCTGGCAAATATACGCATATATTGATAAGGGGTTCTCATGCTCGGGGAGAAGTGTGGGGTCTACAGCGTAGTGTCAACGGGCGAAGGTGACGCATTTGTACCGCTCTACTGGGGGCTGGTCGCGCAGAACCATAGGGGACACGAGTCGTACGGTTTCCTGACATACTCGGACGGGCTGAAGAGATACGTTGACCTTGGTCTCGTCCCCAGGATCGAGAGGGAGGAGATCCTGAGGTGGCAGATGCTCCTGCCCGGGAAGCGGGGGGTAGCGCATGTCAGGTACGGAACCTCCGGTAAGAGGGATGTCTACTCGCACCTAAAGGACGCGCAGCCGATGGTGGTCTCACAGGGCAGGTCGAAGCTCGGACTGGCTTTCAACGGAAACCTCGTCAACATCGGCTGGCTGAGGGGGCTGCTCGCCGGGAAGGTCCCCAAGATGAAGGCAACATCGGACACAGAGCTCCTTTGCAGGTACATGGCATTAAAGGCAAACGGCGGCATTATGGAAGCCATAAGGTCCTGCATGGAGGAGGTGGAGGGGGCGTACTCTGTCGTCGGGCTCAGGTCCAACGGCGAGCTCTTCGTATTCCGGGACCCGCTTGGGATAAGACCGCTATGTATTGGGAGGAGTAAAGATGGCACCATCACGGCAGTCTCCTCCGAGACTGTCGGCCTGGACATCAACTCGTTCAGTCTGATCGGCGAGGTGGAGCCGGGCGAGGCAATAGTCTTCGGAACAAACGGAAACGGCATGGTGGAGAGGGAGAGGCTCGCCAAGTGCCCAAGGCGTGCCCTCTGCGGCTTCGAGCTCTCTTACTTCAGCAGACCTGACTCGTTGATCAACGGCAAACCAGTCTACAAGACGAGGGAGGAGTTCGGCAGGAACCTCGGGAAGCGGTACCAAGAGTACGTCAGGAAGGCGGACCTTATTGTGAGCATACCAGAAACGGCAGAGGACGCGGCGTATGGGCTCCACGAGGAAACTGGGCTCAGGTGGGAGAGGGCGCTGAGGAGGCACAGGTTCGTCACCCACAGAGCATTCATACTCGAATCTGAGGATCGCAAGGTAACGATAGACAGGAAGATAAACATAGGAGACGGGGAGCTCAGGGGGAAGAGGATCATCGTCGTCGAGGACAGCATCGTCAGGGGCGACACTACGAAGACGATAATCGGGAAGCTAAGAGAGAGAGGCGCCGAAGAGGTCTACATGTTCGTCACCTTCCCGAGGATAACGCATCCGTGCTTCTACGGAATCGACATGGCTACGTTCACAGAGCTGATAGGGTTCAGGAATGACGAGGCGGCTATTGCGAAGCAGATCGGCGCCGACGCGGTCTGCTACCAGCCCCTCGAGGACTTTGTGAGGGCGACTGGGATCGGGGCCGAGAACCTCTGCATGGCCTGCGTCACTGGAAGATACCCGACCGAGTTAGCCCAGAGGATAGCGGACAGCGTGAAGCCCAAGGTCGGCAACGATGGTAAAAGGATCTATGAACTTGAGGCATGATAAATGACGGAGTGGGGTATTAGAGGATGGCAGGAATAATCGGCATATACCTCTTCGACAAGAGGTGGAACGCATACAACTTCGGGGTCTTCGGGCTCATGGCACTCCAGCACAGGGGTCAGGAGACCGCGGGGATCGAGATATTTAACGGGACCCGCCAGAAGATTACAGGGAACGGGCTGGCAGAACAGGTCTTCAATTCTGTGAGCGGCAAGGGGAACATCCTGATCGGCGGAGTCTCGCCCTATCCGGCTGAGGAGGCGGAAGTGCTTCCCATTACACTGACGAGCAGGGTTTCGGCGTGCGTAGACGGAAGGATCACATCGATAGACGGATACAGCTGGGATCCAAGGATGAGGTACGAGGCAAACCTAAGGCGCGCTTACGAAATGCTCGAGTCTGGATCGGATGGTCTCGATGCGATGAAGGACTTCTTCGGAAGGTGCAAGGGGGGCTTCTCATACATATCAGCCAATGGGAGGGGCGAGGTGCTCGCCGGCAGGGGCAGCCTCGGCGTCAAGCCCCTCGTCCTCGGGAAGATGGGGTTCGATGGAGGCATAGTCGCCTCTGAAAGCTGCGTCATGGACATAATCGGCGAGAGGGTACCGATAAGCCCAGCGGAGAACATAGAGCCTGGCGATGCAATGTTATTTTCCCCGTTGTCGGCACACTCAGAGAGGATCCAAGAGGGCAACAGGCGGACCTACTGTATATTCGAGTACGTGTACTTGGCGCGCCCAGACTCCTACATAAACGACGTCCCAGTCTACAGGGTGAGGCGGGAGATTGGGAAGAGGCTGGCCCATGAGGGCAGCGTCGACGCTGATGTGGTGATCGGGGTTCCTGAGACGGCGGTGCCTTTCGCGATGGCATATTCCAATGAAACAGGGATCCCTGTCGAGAAGGGTTTCGAGCTCACGGGGAGGAGGATAAGGAGCGCGATGAAGCCGAACCAAGTCGAGAGGCTGAAGGGAGTCCAGCTCAAATTGAACGTAATAAGCGAGGCGGTGAGAGGGAAGCGCGTTGTGCTAATAGACGACAGCGTCGTCCGAGGTAACACCCTCGCCAACATCGTCTACCTGATGAAGGAGAAGGGGGCCAAGGAGATCCACGTGAGAATAGGCAGTCCCCACATCGTCTCGCACTGCCCCTTCGGAGTCGAGGTGCCGGGCGAGGACGAACTGATCGGCAGGCACCTCAGCGAGGAAAAGATAGCTGAGGTCGTAGGTGCTGACTCATTCAAGTACCTGAGCCTCGAGGGGCTAGTCGAGGCGACTGGGCTTGGAAAGGAGGAGTTCTGCACGGGCTGCTTCAGCGGGGTGTACCCGGAGGGGGTCTGAATGAAGGTCTTGCTCGTGGGCGGGGGCGGTAGGGAACACGCAATCGCAAGGTCGCTAGCGAAGAGTTCACACTGTCCGAAGGTCTTCTGCATCTCCGAGCTGATCAACCCAGGGATAAAGAAGATCGTCACCGGAAGCGGGGGGGAGTACTTCAGGGGCGACACGAACGACCCGTCCTCTGTGCTGGGGGCAGCAAAGAAGTGCAGCCCGGACTTCGTCTTCGTTGGTCCAGAAGAGCCGAACTTCCACGGAATACCCGACGCGCTCGAGGCACAGAGCATACCCTGCATAGGGGCTAGCAGGGAGGTGGCCGAGCTCGAGCTCTCCAAGGCAAGCATGAGGGACTTGCAGTGGAAGCACCGCATCCCAGGGAGACTATGGTACAAGAAATTCAAGACGTTTGAAGAGGCCATACCCTACATAGAGGAATACGCGGAGAGCGTTGCGCTCAAGCCGGCGAGGCAGGCGGGCGGAAAGGGGGTGAAGGTGATAGAGGACTTTCAAGTCTACCTCCAGAATGAGAAGAGGAAGGTCAAGAAGGAGCACGCTGAGTCCATAGTCAACGAGTACATGAAGGGCTACGATGACATCGAGTACAAGCTCCTCATCGAGGAGAGGGTCTGGGGCCCCGAGTACACAGTCCAGTGCTTCACGGACGGCAGGACTGTCGTACCGATGCCTGCGGTCCAAGACAACAAACACGCGTTTGACGGGGATCTCGGGCCAGAGACGGGTGGAATGGGCTCTATATCCTGCTGCATGAACCTGCGATATGGCGTCGAGGACGATCGGGCGGTGATTACCGAGGAGGAGTTCGCCCGTTCTGCAGAGATCGTCAAGATGATGATCGATGCCATACAGAAGGAGACCGGCAAGAGGTACCACGGCATCGCAGCGGGGCAGATGATGCTCACTTCGGTCTGGGGACCCACCGTGATCGAGATGTACTCGAGGCTGGGGGATCCTGAGGCGGCGAACGTGCTGACTATGCTTAAGACCGACCTAGTGGACATATGCGAGGCCATAATCTGCGAGAGCCTGAACGCAATGAAAGTCGAGTTCGAGGATGAGGCGGTGGTCGTCAAGGCAGTCTGTCCAGAGGGGTATCCCGACCAGAGGAACCTTGCCAAGGGTCACCCAGTCAGAGCCACGAGGGAGGACGGAGGGATACTCTGGGCCTCAGCTGAGGAGGCTGGAAGCAGCGCAGTTACGGGTGGATCCAGGGTGGTCGAGTGCATCGGAACTGGGGACACGCTCCCGGAGGCGAGCGCGAAGGCCGAGGAGCTCTGCAAGAGCATCTCATTGGAAGATGGATGGAAACTCTTCCACAGGAGTGACATCGGAACCGAGAAGTCTGTGCTGAGGAGGATCCAGCTAGGCAAAATGGCACGGGAGATATACCAGTACAGGGAGAGGAGGGGGCTGCTCGGGAAGAGGATGATCTGGATACCGGGAAAGGGACTTATGGAGGTAGGTTAACAGGAGGGGTAAAAATGGGAATATTCAGGATGAACGAAAGGCAGAGGCTGCAGCTGATCAAGCAGATAGACTCTCTCAGGAAGGAGATTGAGGGGAGGCTGATCCCCCTCGATAGGATAAGCCCAGAGAACCCGGCAACGTTCATATCGGTGGGGGGAGGGGAGCTTGGCGACTTGGCGGTAACTGCCTCCGTGAGAAACTACGGCGGCGCGCGGGGCGGGATCGTATCGGTAGCATTCGACAAGTACCACGGCTTCCCCGCCCAGGACACGGCAGACTACTCTGAGGTGTTCGACATGATGGACGGCGGGCGGTTGGAGGAGGCGATCAAGAGGTACGTGCCTGACCCGCGGGCGCCCCACGCAATATACCTTGAGGTGGAGCGGATAGACACGCAAAGGGCGTACAAGCTCGGCATGGAGGAGGGGTATAGGATTATGTCCACCCCCTACGGACCGCTCGTCTGCATGGACAGGCATGCCACAAAGCTCATGTTCGACAGGCTTGGGCTCAAGATGACACCCTGGGCATACGCAAGCTCCCAGAAGGGCGTGGAGGAGGCGGCGGAGGAGTTCGGTCTACCAGTCATCGTAAAGCCCGTGATGACCTCGAGCGGTCACGGCACATCCATAGCAAAGACCGAGAAGGAACTGAAGGAGAGCTATAGGCACTCGGTTGAGCATGCGAGGGGTGTAGGGGACGAGGTGATCGTCGAGAAGTATATGCCAGAGGTCAAGGATATAGGAACAGAGGTCACGCAGATCGTCGTCAGGCATTTCAATACCGAAGGTAGGATCGTCAGCACCTGTTTGCCGCCCATAGAGCACCGGAGGCCGGGCGCCACCTACCACGAGAGCTGGATGCCGGCAACGATCTCCAGCACGGCAGCCTCGAAGTGCAGGGACGGGGCGATGAAGATTGCAGACTTCATGGGGGGCATCGGGATCTACGCAGTGGAACAGTTCGTCATAGGGGACGAAGTCTATAACAATGAGGTGGCGAACCGCCCGCACGACACAGGCCTCGTGACAAGGTGGATGCTGAACAAGGATGAGGGAGCCCTCCAGCTCGCCTCGACGCTTGGCATGCCCGTCAGCCCCTCCCAGGTGGACTTCTCCAGGCAAGGGGTCTACGGGGTCGCGCATGTCGTACTGGCTCCTGAAGGGATCAAGGATGGCACATCGGTCCAAGAGTTCAGCCTCAGGGGGCTGCATGCCGAGATCCCTGAAGGGACCAGGTGGGATCTTTGGATCTTCGGCAAGCCCAACGCCTACGCAGGCAGGAGGATGGGTCTCGCTTTCGCCTATGCCCCAGACCTGGAAAAGGCGAGGAAGGATGCTGAGGCTGTGGCTCACGCGGCAGAGAAGCGCTTCGTGTACAAGGGATGATTTCCGGATGCCTAAGGTTTCAGTGGTAATCGGATCAAAGTCTGACTCTGAGCTGGGGGAGAAGATAGTAGAAAGCCTCAAGGAGCACGGTGTCGAAGCGGACTTCCAGACGATATCCGCCCACCGGGATCCCGACAGGCTCGACAGGTACGTGCGGGAATCGGATGCCGAGGTATTCATCGCTGTGGCTGGGCTCTCCGCCGCACTCCCTGGAGTCATCGCCTCCAAGACGACCAGACCTGTCATCGGTGTACCGAAGGAGGTAAAGCTGGGTGGGCTCGATGCACTCCTCTCCATCGTCCAGATGCCCCCTGGAGTGCCAGTGGCGACGGTTGGGATCGACAACTGGAAGAACGCTGCGATCCTGGCTTTGGAGATCCTGGCGCTCAAATACCCCGAACTTGGGGGGAAGTTAAGCGCGGCAAGGGGGAAGGGCGCTTGATCTTCACCGTCAAAGCAGAGGTGAGCCTCAAGAGGGGGCACTTCGATCCAGAGGGAGATGTTGCAGCAAAGGCCCTCAGGGACCTCGGTTTCGGGGTAGCCTCCGTCAGGGTCGGCAAGACGTACACGATAAAGGTGGAGGCAGCGGACGCCTCGGAGGCGGAGGCTGCTGCAAAGGAGATGTGCAGGAGGCTGCTGTCGAATCCCACGAAGGACGACTTCAAGGTGGAGGTCCTAGGCTTTGAAGGAAGGTCTGGTTAGGAGCATATGCAAGGATCCGCCGATACTCGCAGCCGATTTGAGGGAGGCGGCGGATAAGGACCTTGTCGAGATAAGCAGCGCAATGGGTCTGGCGCTGAGCCTCCAGGAGATGAAGGCAATCCAAGGGCACTTCGGGAGACCCCTCACGGATGTGGAGCTCCAGACCTTCGGGCAGACATGGTCCGAGCATTGCATCCACAAGACCTTCAGGGGGGAAATCCAGACCGAGGGAGGGGTAGTGAATAGCCTCCTCAAGAGCTACATCGCTAGGGCAACCATGGAGCTCTCAAAGCCCTGGTGCTTCTCTGTCTTCGAAGACAACGCCGGTCTGGTCGAATTCGATGAAGGTCATGTGATCGCCGCTAAGGTCGAGACCCACAATCACCCCTCGGCGATAGAGCCTTTTGGGGGGGCGGCGACCGGTGTGGGCGGCGTCATAAGGGACATACTCGGGGTGTGGGGGGAGCCTATCGCACTCTCGGATGTCCTCTGCTTCGGCCCGCTCGACATTGACTACTCGGAGCTGGCTCCTGGGATCAAGCACCCGAGGTACATCTTCAATGGTGTGGTTGCGGGTGTGGGGAACTACGGGAACAACATGGGCATCCCGAACGTCTCTGGGGCAGTACTCTTTGACCGGAACTACGCCGGCAATGTGGTAGTGTACTGTGGTTGCTTCGGTATATTACCGAAATCTGGCTATGTGAAGGATACCAAGGATGGCGACCTCGCCATACTGGTCGGGGGGAGGACGGGCAGGGATGGGATACACGGGGTTACATTCGCCTCTACCGATCTGCCGGAGGAGTCTGAGGGGCTAAGGTCTGCGGTCCAAATACCGAACCCGCTCGTCGAGGAGAGGCTCAGGAGGGCTGTTATCAGGATCAGGGACGAGGGGCTGGCGACTGGAATCACCGACCTCGGAGGGGGCGGAATCTCTTGCGCCACTGGCGAGATGGCAAACAGATCCAAGTTAGGTCTCACGGTCGAGCTGGACGCTGTCATACTCAAGGAGCCGGACCTCGCGCCTTGGGAGATATGGGTATCGGAGAGCCAAGAGAGGATGCTCTTGTCAGCACCAGAGAGGAACCTCGGCAGGATCACCGAGATCTTCAGGGAGGAGGAGCTCGAGTCGTGCGTGCTGGGCAGGTTCAACAAGACCGGGAGGATCAGGGCCTGCTTCAAGGGGGCAACGGTCTGTGACCTTGACCTTGATTTCCTGTACAACCCGCCCAGAACTACAAGGAGGGCTTCGAGGGCATCTGCCGTCCGCAAGCCGCTCATTCTTGAGAAGCCGAAGGACCTCAAGGTGGAGCTCCTCAGGGTGCTCTCCGACCCGAACATCAGGAGCAGGGAGGAGATCGTTAGGACCTATGACCACGAGGTCAGGGGCGTCACTGTGGTCAAGCCGCTCCAAGGCTTCGAGGGCGGGCACAACGACGCTGCAGTACTGAAGCCGCTCAGGGGCTCATGGATGGGCGTTGTCATATCTTGCGGGATAACGCCCTTCTATCCTGACCCGTACTGGATGGCGGGGTGCTCCCTAGAGGAGGCGCTCAGGAACAACGTCGCTGTCGGTGGCAGGAGGATAGCCATACTCGACAACTTCGTCTGGGGGAACCCGGAGAAGGAGGATCGCATGGGATCTCTACTAAGGGCATGCGAGGCGTGCTACCACTTCGCGAAGGCATTCGAGACGCCTTTCATCTCCGGTAAGGACTCGCTCTACAATGAGAGCCCGATGGGACCGGTGAGACCGACGCTCCTCATAACCGGGGTAGGGATCATTCCAGATGTGAGGAGGGCTGTCACTATGGAACTGAAGAGGGCGGAAGACCCAGTTTATCTGATAGGGGTCACCAAGGAGGAGTTGTGTGGTTCGGCTTACCTGAGAGTGAAGGGAGTTGAAGGGGGGGCATGGCCCGAAGTGGATGCCGCCTCCTCAAAGAGCCTGATGGATGCCCTGACCAAAGCCATCGATGCCGGCCATGTTGCAGCCTGCCACGATCTCTCGGAGGGCGGGGCAGGGGTGGCAGCAGCTGAGATGGTACTAGGGTCCTGTCTGGGGATGGAGCTTGACTTCCGGCAGATGATCCATGAGACTACAAGGAGTGATTTCGTGCTCTTCTCGGAGTCCCAAGGAAGATTCCTTGTCGAGGTTAGGGAGGACCAGGAGGAGGAGTTCAAGAAAGTGTTTAAGGGGCTTCCTGCCCGGCGGATGGGGCGCGTCTTGGGTGAGAGGAAGCTGGAAATTACAGACCTGGAGGGAGGAAAGATCTCGGTCGATTTGGAGGAGCTCGCCTATGCCTGGAGGGGGATATCGTGGAATTGAAGAGGGCGAGGGCTTGTGTGCTCAGGGTCGGGGGGACGAACTGCGATGAGGAGATCAAGGTCGCGCTGGAGGAGCTTGGGCTCAGGACGGATGTCGTCCATATGGACTGGCTTGAAAAGGGAGATGTGCACAAGTACCAGCTCCTAGTCTTCCCAGGAGGGTTCTCTTACGGCGACTATGTGAGGGCCGGGGCGGTCTGGGGTAAGCGGGTAGTCTCCAAGATAAGGCGCGACCTTGAGAGGTTCATTGAGAGCGGCAGGCTCGTCATGGGCATATGCAACGGATTCCAAGTGCTGGTCGAGAGCGGGGCACTCCCAGGCGGGGACGGCGCGTTCTCCGAGACGCCCAAGGCAGTCCTTGCGAACAACAGCTCCGCCCGGTACGAGTGCAGGTGGACTTACCTGAGGTGCGAGAACGGTTCGACCCCATTTACCAGCAAGATCCCAGTAGGGGAGGTCCTGAAGATCCCGGTCGGGCACGGCGAGGGGCGCTTCATAGTGGAGTCAGAAGAGCTGTTGCGCGAACTGATCAAAGAGAACAGGGTGACCTTCAGATATGCACTCCCCTCCGGGAAGGCTGCAGAAGGGGCATACCCATTCAACCCAAACGGCTCTGAGTACGACATTGCCGCGATCTGCAACAAGGAGGGGAATGTGATGGGGATGATGCCCCATCCTGAGAGGGCTTTCTTCGGTTGGCAGGCAGTCGGGTACGGCGGACCGGAGGGGGCTGGCGACGGCAGGAGGATCTTTGAGAGTATTATTGAGCACATAGAAGGGCTCTGACCCCCCCCCTTCTCTTCTCTGCTCGAGCCGCTGGCATTCCTGAACCAAAGGCTTTTGTCTGTTTCCTGCTCACGGGCGCAATGTTCGGCGAAACATACTTAGGTGGTTTAGGCATACTTCGGCACCTAATCCCCTCCGCTTTCCGAGTAAATGTCAGGCTTTGGGTCCTCGGAGAGGTGGTTCGATACGATCTCCTCGAGCAACCTCAATGGCTTCACCCCTACTATCCTAGCCACCCTCTTCCCTTTCCTGAAGAGCAGAACCGTGGGAACGGAGAGCACTCCCATGGATCCAGCTACAGAGCTCGTGCCGACATTCACCCTACCAAAGGAGACATCCCGACGGACTTTGGAAAGCTCGTCGAATACCAAGAGCATCATCCTGCACGGCATGCAGCTTCCGCTCCAGAAGATCACAGCTGCATACCTTGACCCCCTCACGAAGGGGTTGAAATTTTCATCGTTCAGGTCGATCACATGAGAGGTCACTGCACCATCTTCCGAAAACTCATTTTCATTGAAACTCAATACATGGGAACCTCCTGTCGAGATCCTTAGTCATCCTCCTGATCTTGTTCAGGACCGAATAAACAAGCGGAACTATCATTAAGGAAAGAATTCCTGCCGCCAGATTCGGGCCAAAGAGTATCGATGATGATGAAAGAGAGTTGTATGTAGCGTGGAGGGCGATTGCTGCCCCCAAGTACGGCATTGCATTGAGCAGAGTCGCTCTCCCTCCGCTCAAGCCAGTCACTACCCACTTCGAGAGTCCTAGACCAGAAACTGCTGTTGCCGATGCGTGGAGGAAGGACGAGAGGGCAGAACGGAAGGCGACCAAGGCAAGACCAGAGAGCAGTCCTCCGTAGAGGAGTTCCTCCCACCCATAGATGATATTCTCGGTGAGCGCGAACCCAAATCCCGTTGCCATGCCGTACACTAAACCGTCCTCAAGTTCCCTTATCTTCCCCTTCATCAAGCCCAGACCGATTAGCTTGGCTGGCTCTTCCACGAGCGGTGCAACTAGAACGACGGAGATCAGTAGCCCCAGGTCGGCTTCCATCTCCATGGGCACAGGAATCACTATCCGGAAGAGACCATAGAAGAGCGTGTTGAAAACGGTAGACATCATTATTGCAAGGAGTACCGAAAAGGTGCCCCCGATCGCGAGTGCCTTATATAGATCCTTGAGGGATTCCCTCCTGCACACCTCCCAGCCTCTCACCCATACCAAGTACAAGACCGGCGGCACCATAGACGCGCCGCCGACCAATGCGAGGGACAGGATCTCTGACACAAGCATCCCTCTTTGAAAGCGCGGATAAGTAGTTTGCGCAGCCGACAGGTCAGAAATGGGTGTAACGACAGTGCCAGAATTTTTTTCAATAAGTGTAAGACAACCACTCCAATCGAAATGGGATCCAACGCGCCCCAAGTTCCGTTTCATTAACTATGCCCACAACTTTGCTCTTTCTTTCATGTGAGGGATACTGACGGGGGGACGGTTCCATAATTCTGCCTGCTATCCCACTGTGGGCGGATGCAGTAGTTGTAGTCGGATTCTGGGAGGCGAATCTAGGCAATACCTTAGCCTTCCCCCGTTTTTGTATGTTGCATTGTGTATTAATCACGCGATTGTAGGCATATCCAAATGGGAATCTAGCGTTAACGGGACTTGACAAAAGCCGCGCCTGTATCCCACAACTCAGGCGGTAGCCATAAATGAGGCGCTTGGAAGCGACAAAATGCTGTTGGGGGAAACCCTCCATCTTGCTACGAAGGGTTACCCACAAATAAACTAAGCCAAATGAGCCCTGATGGTATTGCCTAGCCTCCTGGTACCCTCAGAGATCTGCTCCATGGTAGGATAAGTGTAATTCAACCTCATTGTGTTCTTGCCTCTCCCGCTGGGGTGGAAAGATCCCCCCGGAACATAGGCTACGCCGTTTGCTAATGCCTCGGGCAGCATCTTCTGGGTGTCGTAAACCTCAGGCAAAGTCACCCAAATGAACATTCCACCGGTCGGGCGAGTCCACTCCGCTCCTCCAGGCATGTTTTCAGACAGGGCATTCAGCATTGCCTCCCGCTTGTTTTTGTAAGCCGGCTTTAGCTTGGCTATATAGCTTCCCAGGTATCCCCTGGCCATGAACTGGTAGGCTATGTGCTGCGAGAGCGTGTTGGTGCACAGGTCGAGCGCCTGCTTAAGCGTCGCGAACTTTGATGTGAGCATCTCAGGCGCGGCGATCCAGCCCAGCCTCAGACCCGGCGCCAGGATCTTGGAGAAGGTGCTAGTGTAGATCACGCGATCGTTGTCAAGAGCCTTGATAGCAGGAGGCGTCTTGCTGTCAGACAGGTAGCTGTAGGGATCGTCCTCCATGATGAGGAAGCCGTATTCGTGAGCGAGATCTACTAATTCCTTCCGCCTAGCCTCGGTCATGGTAAGTCCGCTGGGGTTTTGACATGTTGGGATCGTGTAGATGAACTTTATTTTCGAATTCGACTCTGATGCTGGAGCCGAGCGGGATCTCCTGCCCTCGAGGATTCTCCTGAGGGCATCAGTGTCCAGACCTTCCGAGTCCATCGGCGCCAAGAGCAAGCGTGGCCAGTATGGCCTAAAGGCCATTAATGCAGTGAGATATGTTGGCTCCTCCAGTATTATTGTGTCCCCGGGATCGATGAACGCCCTCCCGAAGAGGTCGAGCGCCTGCTGCGAGCCGGTAGTTAGCATGATCTCGTCGGGAGAGGATATGCACATCCCCTCGGAGTTCATGAAACGGAGGAGCTCCTTCCTCAGTTTCTCATATCCCTCTGTTGTCTCGTACTGGAGGGCAACATCAGGGCACTCCCTTAAAACATCGTTAACGATCTGCCTGATCTCCTCGACTGGGAAAAGCTTTGGGTCAGGCATTCCCCCTCCGAACGAGATTAGGTCGTTCGTCTTTATGGCTTTAAGTATCTCCCTGATTTCGCTGGCCTTCGCTTCTAAGGCCAATTTTGAGAGTAAGCCATCAGTCGCCATCGGTCATCAACCTAACACATGTGGATTGTAATAAAGCACATCACGGGTATAAAAAGAGTTTGTTTCCACAGCAGCATCGGCTGATAGGTTTGGTTTTTGAACAAAAAAAATGAAAAAGATCCTGATACCGCCATGTATCTTCCCATACTTAGGGAAGACGATCCCTCTAATTGACTATGGATGGTGGCGGGTCTCTTTCCATTAACGGGATGCGCGAAAGCCACTCAATCACACAAAGGCGCAGAGCATTCCCAAGATCTTGGAGGATTCCCGCCGACAGGGTTAAATCCAGAGAAAGAGACTCATGAGAAAGGTTTGGTCGAATTGGACTCTCAGCAGATAATCTCCTTCATAATTCTCGCAGCCACGATCGGTATCATAGTCTGGGGGAAGATAGACAGATCCGTGGTTGCCATCTTTGGTGCCATCTGCATGATCATGACAGGTTGCCTCACAGAGGTCGAGGCATTCCACTCGGTTGACTGGAATGTCATAACATTAATGGTCAGCTTCTGGATACTAGCAGGATATTTTGGGAAGAGCGGCATCCCTGAAGTATTGGCAACACGCGCAGTCTCTGCCTCCGGGGGCGACATAAGCAAGTTCATTGTCATAATCGGTGCCCTTTCAGGCGTGCTCTCCCTCTTCGTCGACAACATCCTTGTCATACTGATCATGGCGCCCGTGGCGCTGCACATAACGAAGATGCTAAAGATAAACCCAGTACCGTTCCTCGTGTTCATCGGTCTGTGCGCCAACTTCACCGGATCGGCCCTCCTGATAGGGGACCTTCCGCCACAGATGCTACACAGTGTCTCGGGAATCGAGTTCCTCGGATTCATCTGGAAGGATGGCAGACCATCCTCTTTCATTATTCTGATGATCACATTTGCTGTCGTGTTGCATTATTTCAAATATGAGTTCTCTAAGAGTTTCAAAAACAAGGTGGAGGTCGCGAAGGTCTTCGCGCTGATAGACCCCAAGGAAGGTCGGAAGATAAAGGACGGGAGGGTCGCAGCCATAGTCGTATGCAGCTTCAGCGGAACCATACTCGCCCTCTCGCTGAGGGAGTACATTGGCCTCGAGCTCGGGATTATAGCAGCCACAGGAGCGTCCTTGACAGTCCTCGTGATGGAGACGTACGGAAGGAAGTTGGAGCGCCCATCATTCGAGGAGGTCCTCACTTCCCTAGATTGGAGGTCAATCTTATTCTATGTCTCCCTGTTCGTACTTGTGGGAGGGATAAACAGCCAAGGTTTGATCGAGATGGCGGCTAATTCGCTAGTCCCCCTCTTCTCTTCGAACACTCCATTGGGCGTGACCTCGCTCTACTGGGTGACCGTACCGATAGTCGGCTTCCTCGAGCATGACGCATACATTCTCGCCCTTCTCTATATGGTAAAGGACTTCAGCATGCAGTCAGGGGTATCCCCATGGCCCTACTGGTGGGCGATACTTTGGGCTGGGACGCTTGGATCCAACCTCTCTGTGGCAGGAGCCCCAGCGCTTTTGGCAGCCTTCAATCTGTGCGAGAACGAAGGGTGCAAGGTCTCGGTAAGAGAGTTCATGAGGTACAGCCTGCCTTTCGTATTGATATCGGTGCTCGTTTGCTATGCCCTTCTAATGGTATTCTGGGTCTTGTCTTAAAAATCAAAGAAGGCAGCGAAGATGCGATAGAAAAGACTTGTATGTGGAATGCCGTTGCGGCATACAGTTCTATTCAGTAATGAGCTTATTGTGTTGGCTCTGAGGTTTTACTGGGGGGGCACTTTGGGGCCCTCACGCCGACCCTATTGCCCGTCACCATATAGATGGTCTCGGCAGAGATGTAGCACCCGTGGTCTGCCATGCGTTCGATTATCCTCGCCATCAATCCGTTTAGGAGTGCGCACCCCGCGCCCTCATTGGCTTCCTTGCACCTAAAGAGGGTCTGTCTGTATCCAGAGTCCACTAGGTTGTCCCTCGCCATCACAGACTCTGCTTTTAACGGATCCCTTGAGAGGTAAGAATCGACGCTGTCCCTGATCATCTCCCAGCCCAATTCCAAGAGCTGCATTACCTCAGGGAAGCACGCAGTACCAGAATCAACATCTGTGAGAACCTGGACTATGTTTGTAAGGTACCTAGAAACCCTTGCAAGGTCGTAGGAGACGCGCATTGCAGAGGTGACTGCTCTGAGGTCGCCCGCGAAAGGCTGGTGCCTTATCAGAGCCTCCACGCAGCTGTCAATGATCTCCTCCTCGCGAGCGACCACAGCCCGCCCCTTCTTACACAAAGCTTGGGCTAATTCCGGTTTCTGCTCCTTCAGAAAAGAGAGCAGATCCCCGTACATTTCAGATGTCATTCGGTACATATCGGATATTCCATCATTTATCTCCTTAAGATACTCTGCCTGTTCCATCATCCGAACCTCCCTGTTATGTATCTCTCAGTTATTGGGCTTTTTGGGGATTCGAAAAACTCCTTCGTGTTTCCGTATTCTATCAACTCACCCAAATACAAGAAAGCAGTCTTGTCTGAGATCCTAGCCGCCTGGCTGACATTGTGCGTAATAATGATCACAGTGATTTCAGACTTCAGCTTTCTTATGAGCTCCTCGATCTTGCTCGTTGAAGCCGGGTCGAGTGCAGAGGTGGGCTCATCCATCAGGATGACCTCTGGCTCCATAGCTAGTGCCCTGGCTATGCAGAGGCGCTGCTGCTGCCCCCCTGAGAGGCTTGCTCCAGATCTCCTGAGATCGTCCTTCACCTCCTCGTAAAGACCTACAGACTTGAGCGCCCGCTCGGCAATCCCCTCAAGATCCGCCTTCTTCTTTTCGCCGGAAAGCTTGATGCCCGCCACTACGTTGTCTGAGATGGACATATTCGGGAATGGGTTAGGTTTCTGGAATACCATCCCTATCTTCCGGCGCACCTCCATGGGATCCATCCCGTATATGTCAGCTCCATCGAGCAGTACCTTTCCATCGACCCTGCCCCCTGGGTTTAGCTCGTGCATCCTATTGAGGCACCTTATGAATGTCGACTTGCCGCACCCGGATGGTCCGACCAGCGCAGTTACCTCTCTCTCCTCGAATGCGATCGATATTCCCTTGAGGACCTGCTTCCTTCCGAACCAGGCGCTAAGCGCCTTAGTCTCCAATTTTGTCGTCATCTTCACACACCCACATATTTCTGCTTACCAAGCACCCTGACCACGAGATTTATGACTAGCACTATCAGGACTAGCAACAGAGATGCCCCCCATGCTTTTGAGACCCAGTCTGCGAAGCCGCTGATCGCGTAGTTGTAAATGAGGACCTGGAGGGTGGCGATGGGCTGGTCTATGCCAGTTGGCCAGTAGAAGCTGAAGAGGGAGGTGAATAGCAAGGGAGCGGTCTCCCCGCTAATCCTAGCAAAAGCTAAAAGTGATCCTGAGATAACGCCGCTCTTTGCCATACTTAGGACGACTCTTATAGCTACGTTGTACTTGGGAATGCCCAGAGCTATAGCCGCCTCCCTTAGGTCATTCGAGACAACCCTCATGGACTCTTCGGTCGCCTTAGCCACCAAAGGTATCATCATCAGCCCTAACGCGAGCGTTGCGGCGATCCCGGTATAGTGCCTTACAGTCATGACGATTAGCGTGAATGCAAACAACCCGATTACTATGGAGGGGACACCTGATAGCGACTCAACCACGATCCTAACCAGGGATCCTAGCCTGCCTTTCGAGGAATATTCCGACAGGTATATGCCCGTAAGGATTCCAACCGGTATCCCAAAGATACTGGCAGAGCAGTTGATCAAGAGCGTTCCCAAAATAGCATTCCCTATTCCACCGCCTGAGGATCCAAATGGGGCGGGCAGGGAGGTGAGGAACTCTAGGCTTATCGCCGAGAAACCGTTCCAAATGATGCTGCCAACTATCCAGAAAAGAGGGACAATGGCAACACCGGTGAGTAAGACCAGGACAGACAGTATGAGCCTCTCCTTTGTACGCCTGCCGAATATCCTCATGTGCCATACCTCCGCTGTGAGTAGCGCGAAACTATCAACCTAGCCAATGAGTTGACTGATAGCGTGATCATGAGCAGGAGAAAGCCCAGCTCAATAAGCGATGAGACGTGGAATGGGTCTATCGCCTCGTAAAGTTCGCTTGCTATTTTACTTGTAAGAGTCGAAGCGGGCGAGAAGATCGAAATGGAAGAGAAGGGCCACATGAAGCTGTTACCGATCACCATAGTGACAGCCATGGTCTCACCCAGAGCCCTCCCCAAGGCCAACATCACGGCTGCGAATATGCCCAGTTTTGAGAAAGGCAACGCCACGTGCCTCACGACTTCCCAGCGGGTAGCCCCGAGCGATATCATTGCCTCCCTCAACTCTACGGGCGTGGACGAAAGGAGCGAGATCGATATGGACGTGATGATCGGGACGATCATGAATGTGAGGATCACGGAAGCGAGCAAGAGGCTCAACCCATATGCTGGTCCAGAGAAGATTGGTATGAAGCCTAGCGAACCCGAGATCGGCTCCTGGACGAAGGTCTTCATTAAAGGGGCCACGATCCAAAGGCCCCATATGCCGAATATTACGCTCGGGATTGTCGCCAGCATGTCGATAACTACCGACAAACCTGTTCTAATCTGACTAGGAGCGTACTCTGTGAAGAAAACTGCAATCGCCAGGCTGATAGGGACTGCGAAGAGGATTGCTATGGACGAGGAGACCAGCGTGCCTATTATCGCAGGTGCCGCCCCAAATATCCCGGCTTCAACATCCCAAGTGCTCCCGAATATCATCAAGGGATCCCTAGCCATTGCTGGAAAGGACCTAATAAGCAGCATACCAAATATCATTATAAAGAAGAATACAACTACCAAAGAACTCGCAAGAAATAAGTATTTAAAAATAGATTCTTTATTAAAAAAATTTGGTTTTTTGTTCATCAAGAAATATCAACTCACAGCAAGGGTCTCCCGTTGTACGTAAGTTGCCTGAGGTTCTGCTCGGCTATCGTGACTATGCTGCTCGGTAGTCTAGGGTAGAGCAATTCCTCCGAGTATTTCTGACCGTCGTGCACAATCCACCAGAGGAAATTAGCCACGGCTTTTGCCTTGGCCTCGTCCATGTACGACAGATCCTTGTAGACAAGGATGTATGTAAATATCGAGATAGGGTAGACATCATCTCCAGGCATATTTACTACTGATGCCCTAATGTCAGAAGCAAGCAATGGAGCTGCGGCGCCTAGTGCCGCCGAGATCGAAGAGAGCGTTGGTTCTACGAATTTGCCTGCCCTGTTCATGACCTTAGCGTATGGTATAGAGTTGTTCTTAGCGTAGAAGAACTCCAGATAACCGACACCTCCAGGGGTCTGTTGCAGAGTGCTCGCGACACCGCTGTTACCTGATGCACCGAGTCCTACAGGCCAGTTAACAGTTGTCCCTGAGCCGAGTACCCACAGAGTGCTAGCATTCTTCAGGTAGGAAGTGAACCCGTTCGTAGTACCGCTCGAGTCAGACCTCCTGACAACCACGATGTCGAGATCAGGCAGTGCCAAAGCAGGGTTCACTGCAGCGATCTCAGGGTGGTTCCACTTTGTTATGTTTCCCTGGAAGATCTTTGCGATTAGGTCTGCGGTGAGGTTCATCCCTGTTCCGATGCCTGGGATGTTGTATGCGACGACTATACCACCTCCCGTCTCTGGGATGTGGAGGATACCGGGATTCTCGGCAATCTGCGAGTCCTTCAAGGGTGCGTCAGATCCAGCGAAGTCGAATGTCTTTGCGAAGAGCCCGTTCTGTCCAGCCCCGCTGCCAACCGACTGGTATGTGATTTGAACGACCGGATGAAGCTTATTGTACTCCGAAGCCCACTTCGATATCAACGGGTATGGGAATGAAGCCCCTCCGGCAGTAATTGTAGCGGGTTGTTCCGAGCCCATGAATTGGGTATAGTAAACCACCACAGCTGCAGCGAGCACCAGAACCAAGATGCCTGCTACCAAGAGTTTAGACAAACCCTTCCTGTCATTGCTTAACACATTTATCTCCCAGCACTCTGGAAGCAAACCTATGGATATAAACAAAACCCATATTTTATATATCTTAATATTAATAGGCAATAGTTATCACATTAGTATATAAAGTATATTCTTGGTATCCGTGAATAAATAGGCACATATCCTTGCCCAGCATTGGTAAAAATTCATTTGTAAAACAAAAATACAAATCTTTATAAATAATATATCAAAATATATGTAGCTGCCATAAGTATATACATATCAATTACACGGGTGAAGGGAAGGTGGGTGTGCGGAGAGTCCAGAAAGTCGGAAAGTCGACATATACTGTATCGCTCCCGCACGAGTGGGTCAAGCAAAACAGGATAGCCCCGAAAACTGAGGTAAGCATCGTAACGCTCCCAAACGGCAGCCTCAAGATCTCTACTGTTGACAACCAAAGAGATGAAAAGACGAAAGAGTTGACAATAGAGGCGAAAGAGCCAGATGCGGGAGACATCATCAGGAGGACCCTTGCCGCATACATAGCGAATTATGATGTTATCAAGATCGACTTCTCCAAGGTAGGATTCGACTCCCAAGCCAGGGATAAGATAAGAAAGATGATCAAGTTCAAAATGGCCGGTGGAGAGATCATTGAGGAAACTTCTAACTACATGACCGTCCAAGTCCTCTTGAAGCCACACGAATTCCCGCTCGACAGGCTGCTCCTCCGTATGGCGGTCATGGCAAGGGACATGATCTCAGACATACTCAAGGCGGAAAAGTCGAGCGACAAAGAATTCGGCAGGAGCCTACTCCTCGATGTCGTTGGAAGGGATGATGATGTAGACAAAATGTACTTCATGGCTACGAGGTGGCTCTCTAGCATAATGGAAGACCAGAGCCTTGCACAGAATCTTAACGCAAACGATTTCAGGAAAGCGCTCGATTACAGGCTGGCGTTCAGGAACACCGAGAGGGTAGCCGACCACATCGTAAGAATAGCCTCGAGGCTCCTTGAAGGAGCGTCAGGAACTCCAGCAATCTGGGAGATGCTCCTGAAACAGCTAGCAGACTCGGCCGAGATATTCGTCCGGGCAATCAATGCCTTCAATAACGGGAGCATTCAAGAGGCCAATAGGGTAGTACATGAGGCCAGGAAGGTCGTGGCTAAGGAAGAGGATGCCATAAAACAAGTAGTGAGCGGCGGCTATCCTGCCAAAACAGTTGCCTCCGCGATTTTGATCATAGAAAGCATAAAAAGGATCTCAGAATACGGGATCGGGATATCGGAACTCACTTTCAACAAGTGCATAGAAATATGCTAAAACCGTCATTAATGTCAACAGAACGAGGAGGTTTGTATCACCCTTTACCATGGAATCATCATAGGCGATCCTTGCGGAACTTCAAGCGGAGCTCGGCTTACGTATATCTGCACTCGCCTTTACTAGGCGACTGGTAAGGAGGGACGGTGCACCGGCGGAAACATGCCTATGCGGTGAGGCGAAAGGTCAGCGGTGCATCGGACTGTTCTTTTAAGCTTCGTTTTAAAATCCCGTTGAGGTTTGGAATATCAGTGAATAGCGGTGAGTTCATCAGGGCCCTTGATCCTTGTTAAGTCAATTCCATGACTCGTGGCGAAATTTCTTTGTCGGTATCCAGCATGATGCCCAAAGAACGTCCCTTGGCGCATCCTACGAGATCATTGTTCAATCAGGGTGTATGAGTTCAGCCAAGTGGGCTCTGCCTCCTATCCTTTGTGGTTGAAGTCGCCTTTTCTGGAGTCTTCGAAAAATTTCTCGAGTCGATCCATCGCCACCTCAAGCTTTTCGATAGGCAGGGTATAAGCAAGCCTGAGGTGCCCCCTACCAGCAGAACCGAATGTCGAACCCGGGACAACCGCTACCTGCGCCTCTGTGAGGAGCCTCTCGGACAATGCCAAATCGTCCCCCCCAACCGATGGGAAGATGTAGAAAGCTCCGCCAGGCTTTGCGACCTGGATATTCGGCATCCTTTTCAGCCTCCCATATATGAAGTCCCTACGACGCCTGTATTCACACCGCATGGCTTCGGTCGACTGCTTGCTCCTCGGGTCTGAGAGAGCCAATGCAGCCGCATACTGTGCGAAGGAGGTCGGGCAAGCTGAAAGGTACATCTGGAACTTTACCATCTTAGATATGAATGGTGCTGGTCCAGCGGCGTATCCGATGCGCCATCCAGTCATGGCGTAAGTCTTGGAAAAGCTGTTCACAGTTATGACGCTGCCCGATGCCCCATTTATCGAAGCAGGGCTTACGTGGCGAGTATCGTCGTAGACCAGCGACTCATATACCTCGTCTGAGATTATCAGTAATCCGTGACTGAGGGCGACATCCACTATGGACCTGATCTCTTTATCGCTCAATACAGCGCCTGTGGGATTATTGGGCGAATTTATGACCACTGCCCTGGTCCTTGGCGTGATGTACCGCTCCAAGTCCTCTCCACTGAACCTGAAGCCCCCTTCAGACGAAAGTGGAATCTCTACAGGAATCCCTCCTGCCAACCTCACAGTAGCGCTGTAAGTGACGAAGTGGGGAGATGGGATCAGGACCTCCTCCCCATGATCGAGGAAAGACGACCAGACCAAGAGAAATGCTTGGTTGCCGCCGGTAGTGACTATGATTTCATCTTCCGGGTCTGCTTGGACAGAGTTTTCCTCCTTCAGCTTCCTCGAGATAGCCTCTCGCAGTTCCTTGAGACCGCTGTTCGGCGTGTAGTGGGTGACACCCCGGTCGAGCGCCTCCCTTGCATAACTCTTGATGTGTTCAGGGGTGTCAAAGTCAGGTTCCCCGATACCGAGAGAGATCACGTTGTGAGACCTGCTGGCCAGGTCGAATAGTCTTCTAATCCCCGAGGGGGGTATTTCGTTGAGGCGTTCGTGCAGAGACACAAAAATCACGACAAACATGTAGAGGTACAGGTGCTTAAAAGAATAACCACAGAAGAAACACCATGCATAATCATGAGATAAGCTTTCAAGCTCATCGGTATAAACAATATAAATGTACGTAGGGGAAAGGCGCTCAGCTCGTTTATCTATGAATAGATTTCCTAATCACGGCATTCCAACTCCCCTAACCTAATTGCGGGCGCTTGCTCAGGCAGTGTTTATGTTGCCTGGAAGAGATACTCCCCGGACGTGTCCTTGATCAGGACAGCATTCCTCCCGTTTGACCTCTCGCACCTCCCGATCACCTGTACCCCTACACCAAATCTCTCGCATGAACCGATGACCGCTTCTACGTCCTCCTTCCTCACGATGACCTCCATACCGACGCCCATGTTATAGTTCCTGTACATCTCCCTTTTCGATTCCCCGCTAGCCAGACCTATGAGGTGGAAGATCGGGTCAGGTTCAGGCAGCGCATCCTTTATGTAGAGGATGTTCCTACCAAGGCGAAGGGACTTTGTGAGGCCTCCACCGGTATTGTGTACGAGGGCCTTTACGCTCACCTGCTTTAGTATGTCCAGGATAATCGGAAGGAATATCCTCGTCGGGCTCAATATTGCCTCACCTACAGTTTGCCCGAGTTCGGGCAAAAAGTCGTCTACCCGGAACTTGCCGTAATACCCGCCTTCGAGGTCATGTCCTACTTCAGGGTATTTTCTTAGGTGCTCCCTGCTCAGCAGGGCGTGCCTGGCTAGCGAGATCCCGTTGCACATCATCCCGCTGTTCTCTTTCTCCTCGTACCTGCATCTCCCGCCGCTCCTAATCCCGACTATCGCATCCCCTGGCGCGATGGAACTTCCAGTGATCACCCTTCTTAACTGAACCCTACCAAATACAGTGCCTGAAACATCGATAGTCCTTATGATGTCTGGGAGATCCGCGGTCTCCCCTCCGCAGAACAGCACGCCGCAACCTAGATCCTTCAGTAATTGGAATACCTTGGAGAAACCAGACCCCAGCGCGGAAAGCAAGAGCTCCCTCTCTAGAAGCCTTGTGTTGAAGGCCACATAGTCAGAGAACGCCTCTGGGGTGCCTCCTACGCAGGCAATATCGTCCAGGTTCATAGCGATTATGTCCTGCGCTAGACCCGAGAACCAAGAATAATCCCCAGTCTCCTTGCAGTATATGTAAGAGACTATCGGCTTCGTCCCAGCACCATCCGCGTGGAGTATCAGACCGGATTCCGGATCACGCGGATCCTTGACTACGCTGCAAAATGCCTCAGGGTAGAGGTCGTCGGTCACCCGCTTTAGTGACTCTATCCCTCTCTTCTCGACATCGACTCCCAATTCAGAGTACCTGGATCTGGTCAAGGCATTACCAACCACACACTTCTTGACTATCCCATCTTGATAAACATTCTCAAGGGAAAAACCCTATTTTTTTATAGTACGAGGGCGCAATACACCCCAGTGGAGTCCGATGAGCGAGGAACTTAAGCGTCAAATCGAGGAACTCGTCTACAGCTGGGTGAAGAAGCAGCTCGAGGACGGCAACTGCACAATGAACCTGAGGATTGAGGTTGACGCGCCCCTAGAACTCAAGGGGATGAGGGGGAGGGTATGCGGAGAGATCCTCTTAGGGGGCACCCAAAGCGTAGCAGTGCCGCCAAAAGCAGATTCGGAAAGTAAAGCTCAATGCGGCGAGATGAGCCTCCAAGAGGTAGAAAAGCTTCTCAAATCGCTCGGCGTTTAGGTAAAAACTGATAGAGAACCTTGTCAATCGCTTCGTTGCCTGTAGACAAGACAAACAATAAAGATAAAAAAGAAGGATTATCAGGACGCATAGACACAGAACGGAACGGCTAGGGTTTTTTGATCCTGAAGACTAAGCTAAGGTTCGAGACATACTTGAACTCTGGCTTTATCCCAAGTGTGGATTCCAATGCTGACTCGATGTAGCTCCTGACAAATATGGACCACTTCTCTCCCATGTTGTGGGCAGCCCTTATCTCGATGTGCTCCTCGTTCTCGACCTCGTAGCATGTCGTCCAGTTTGCATACCCGCAGAGGAAGGTCAGGAAATACTGCTTGAACGAGCTGACCGACAGCTCTCCGAAGAGGAGGAGCATGATCTCCTTCGCCGTCGTCCCGCCCATCTTAGACCCGATCTTGACTATGGTCTCCTCGTCGAGCGCGTTTATCAGCTCGACGAGATCGCTCTTCGGCAGCGAGACGATCCCCATCTGCTCGACTTTTGCACCTACCCTCACGTATCTCCTCAGTATTCTGCAGGTCAGTCCGTTCACCGTAGCACCCTGCTTCTTAGCTTCCTCCTCTAGACCTCTCATTACGTCTGCATCCAGCCTGAAGGTTCGCGGTGCAGATGTAGTCTCTTCTGACATGAACTTTTCCCCTTTGTAACTGTTTGACCTTTGCGGGTTAAACAAGACCAGTACACTCCTCTCATTCCCTTTCACATGAGGGCGCCGAGAGCGCTTTTCGCTCCCTCAGCACCACGTCTGAGGCTGCAAGGGAGCACATCCCAAGCAGCCCTCATGGTATTTGCTTATTCCTTCTTTGAGGCCTTCTCGGCTAGTTTCAGTATGCCCTGGACGACTCCGTTTATTATGGCCTCAGGTTTGGGCGCACAACCCGGCACATAGACATCTACGGGAATCAAAAGGTCAGGAGAGCCTAGTATGGCATAGTTCTCGGGGGCATCGTCATAAAAGAGGCTTCCCCCGCAGGCACAGCTACCGACAGCCACGACAACCTTCGGATCAGGCACCTGCTCGTATATCCTCTTCACCATAGGTATGAACTGCTTCGGAACGCAGCCTGTGGTCAGCAGTATGTCCGCGTGCCTGGGCGATGGGACTAGCTGTATCCCAAATCGTTCGACATCGAACCTCGGCGCTAGTGCTGCCAAGGTCTCGATGTCACAGCCGTTGCATCCCCCACAATGAAGGTGGTAAAGCCATGGCGAGTATATTCTAGCCTTGTCGATGATCCCCATCATGCTCCCTCCAGCCATACATGCTTCTTAGTATGAGTGTCAAAGCCAACGCCGTTAGCCCTCCTGCAGTCCGGGCAATACCCGTCCACCTTCTTGAAATCACTTGACACAGTCTCCTTCACCTTCTGGTCGATCTTCTCCATCAGCCGCTCGTAAGCCCGGTCAACGAACTTCTTAGATGCGTACGGCGTACCACAGATCTTGCATTTGAGGAGATCCAACTCAGTCACAACACGGGCACTGGGATCCTCGCGCTTTGCAACTGCAATCTCAAACTTGTCGGTCATCTTGATCGCCTCCTCTGGGCAGGCTTCCTGGCAGTGAGCGCAGAAGGTGCACCTGAAGAGGAAGATCTCAACCTTCCTCTTCGCGTCGCTGTCGTATATGCTTGTGGCCCTCCCAGAGCAGACGAAGTAACAGGCACGGCACCCTATGCACTTGTCGTTGTCGCGTTCAGGTATCCCCCTCAGACCCGCCGGTATCTGGCTGTACTTCCTGTCTGGCGACACCGCCGACGGATAGTTCAGCGTCATTGGCTTGCTGTAGTTTGAGAGGACTTGTTTCAGTATCTTTATCTCAGTAGACATTTCACAACACCAACCAGATGTAGACTGCTATAACAAAATTCACGACCGCGAGAATCGCCAGTACCTTCAGGTACCAGTTTATCGCGTTCTTTATCCTGTACCTCGGATTCAGGACCTGCACAGCAGTGAGCAGGAAGAGTATAAGAAGCGCTGCTACAATGTACAGCGGAAGCCAAAGTATGCTGGAAGCGAGGGGCGGCAGGAACACCGAGATGAAGAGACCCACCAGCGCGTAGAGCATGAACACTTTGGTCAGGTAGTATGTGCCCAAGAGCTTCCCGGAGTACTCTGTGTAGGGACCCGCGACAATCTCCGCCTCTGCCTCTGGCATGTCAAACGGCTTGATGTGAAGCTTCCCCATCATTGCTGCAAGCATCAAGGCTCCTGCAGTCACCGAGAGGAGAGCCAGGTATAGCGTCTGCTCCCCCTTGGATATCTCCCAGATAACAAGCGTCTGCCTGGCGATTGCCACGGAGAAGACGCTTAGGACGAAGCCAAGCTCCGAGACAAGGAAGAGCTCCACTTCCCTCCTCGCGCCGATGGCTGCCCATGGGGAGCCGCTGGCGACGGGTCCAAGTATAGTGAAGAGTATGGAAGCGATGAGCAGGTACGAGGCGATTATCAGGCTGTATGGGGCTTCTGAGAGTAGAGGCATGCCTGGGAACGGTATGAAGAGCACCGCAAGTATGGCAAACAGCAGTGAAAGGTAAGGAGATGAGACGAAAAGTTTCTTCCTCGAGACCTCTGGGACGACGGTCTTCTTGCCGAAGAGCTTCAGTATGTCATAGAGCGGCTGTAGGAGCCTAGTTGTGCCAAGGAGCGGCTTCAGGTCGCCGTACATCCTCAGCATCGGCCCCACCCTCCACTGAAACCTAGCGGAAAGCTTCCTGAAGAAGTACTGGTATATGACGCCCAAGAACAGGGCGATCGGTATAATCAGCACTAAGCTTACAATAGTGAATATTGGGTCAATCATTGTTTACTCAACCTCCTGCTTAAATTCACTAGCATATCCCACGTCAGGCTCTTCCTAGAGCCGGTCTTCTCGTCGATTATCTCGACTCTGTCTGTGCAGGCGAGGCACTGGTCTGTACTCCCCATCACAACAGGCACGTCCGCCAAGTTGGACCCGACCAGCATCAGAGGTATTATGGCGTTGTTGCGATAGCTCGGGGTCCTGATCCTGATCGCGTGCGGCAGGTTCGAGTCTTTCTCCGAGGCCCTCATGTAGTACGCTAACTCCCCTCTCGGCGCCTCGTTGAGCCCTACGGCTTCCGCTCCTGCAGGCACCGTCTTCGGCTTGATCCTCACTTCTCCAGTGGTCTTTGCCAAGTAATCTAGACACTGCGAGACAATTCCACATGACACAAGTAGTTCCTTGACCCTCACGAGTGTTCTTCCATATGTGTCGCAATTGTCGTCGGTGATCACCTCCCATGAGATCACCTTGGGGTCGTACATCGCATGTGGCGGGTTGTCTGCCCTTACGTCGATCTTCCAGTTGCTCGCTCTCGCCACGGGACCCACGGCACCGCCGTCGAACGCCTGCGCTTTTGTCAGCGGACCGACTCCGATCAGCCTGGACTTCACTACCGGGTGTTCAGCCACCAGAGTCAATAGCTTCCCGCACTCCTCCTTAAGTGCGTCTACTGTCCTCCTTGCCTTCGCCGCTAACTCCTGGGAAACGTCTCTGCTGACCCCTCCCATCCTCCAAATCCCGTAGTTAACCCTGTTGCCAGTTATTGCTTCGATTATGTCCATGACGCGTTCTCTGAGCCCCCACGTGAGCATGAATCCCGTCTTCCAGCCAATGACATCTGCGACAACGCCTACCCACAGCAGGTGGCTGTGCATCCTGTTCAGCTCCACGAGCAGGGTGCGGATGTACATAGCCCTATCAGGCACCTCGGCATCGTATAGGTTCTCAGCACATGTGACATAGGTTAAACCGTGGGCTGCAGAGCAGATGCCGCAGACGCGCTCGGCTACGAAGACACCCTTGTTGTAACCCCTGCGTTCGATCAGCTTCATTATGCCTCGGTGGTGGAACCCAGTCTTGATGTCGGCTGCGACAACCTGCTCACCCTCAACCTTGACGTACACGATCTGCCCTTCGATGACTCCCGGGTGGTATGGACCTATCGGTATTAAGCTCTGGTAGGATTCTTCGATAGGCATCTTTAGGGGCAAGTACATCTCTTTCGTTTGGGAGCCGGACTCGAATTTGTATTGACCGCCCGTCAATCCGCTCTCCACTGCATTGGGCCACTCGTGTGGAAGGAACTGGTGCCTCGGATCTGGGATCCCCACTGGATTGAGTCCCAGGAGCTCCTTGATCTCCCTTTCTGCCCATGTTGCTTGCCAAGTTACCTTTGCCACCGAGGGGAAGGACGGGTTGTCCTTGTCTACTTTGGCTTTGAGTATAACCACGAGCCTCTCCTTGACCTTGGAGAAGTCGTAGATGTTTAGAACCTCAAACCCCTGGACCTCGAGGTCCACCGCGGTCGCATGTATGAGCCTGGCCTCGAACTTTTTCATGAACAGCTCTGCTAGCTTGTCCAGCTCTTCGGGCTTTACCTTTATCGCTACGCGGTTCTCCCTCAGCGGGGTATACTCGAGTCCATCGGCGTATATCTCCTTCTTTACGAAATCCACTATATTAGGGTCTGCTGAAAACTTCAATCACTTACCCTCCTTGAGTTTCTGAATCAGCTTGGTAGGCGGAATTGGGCGGCAGTACATCATGCCAAAGTCCTCTGGCTTGTATCCAAAAGCGAGTGCCAAGAGCTCTGAGAAGTGCACAATAGGAGTCTCGAAGACAATCCCTTTCTCCTCCTTGTATATCTTAACTGCCCTCTCGAACTGGTCATAGCATCCAGAGCAGATGAGCGCGTATGCATCAATGTTCAATTCTTTAGCAGTCTGCATCTTTGCTCCTATCCTATGGAATATCGAAGAGTTAGGATCAGAGAAGTAGAGAAGCAGCCCGCAGCAAGTCTTGTCGTATGGTGTGTCCACAATCTCGACTCCGGTAGCCTTCAAGATCTCGTCGAAGTAATTCGGGAAACGCTCGTCATGCTTCCTTGCATGGCATCCGATGTGGCGCATGATCCTTATGTTGAGCGGGTTGACGACTGCCTTCTTGATACGCGCTATACCGACGTCTTCGTAGAGGACCTGGAGGAAGTGCTTTACGTCGGTCTTAAGTGCCAACTTCATCCCTGCCTTTTCCAGGTTCCTGTTCACCATCTCCAGCTTCTCCGGGTCCTCCTTGAGCTCTTGCAAGCACTCATAATGGGAAATGTAACAGCCGTTGCACGAGTCCACTATAACGACATTCTGCTTCTCAGCGTTCGCAAGGTTCTGGCTTGTCAGGGTCAGCCACCAGTCTGGGTTAATCGCCTTCCAGACGCCTGGTCTCACGCAGCAAAGAGACTCCTTCAGGTAGTCAAAGTCGAGCCCCAGATGCTTCGACACCAAGAACGTTGCCTTTTCTGCCCAAGGCATCTTGGCTGGCATCACGCAACCCAGAAAATACCCGTATTTCGTACTTGAACTTTTAGTATTAGTTTTTGTGCCCATTCTCATCGCCACTCAGTACTTGAATTTACCCTTATCTTTTTCAAACCCGAGAGTGCCCATTATGCCGGCTTCCTCGAGGATCTTGCGCTTCTTTTCCAATGCCTCCTTGAAGACGTGAGCGGTAGGAGGTTTCCGGTCTAGCCCGCATAGCGCTCTGTCCTGTTCGACATCGTCGCCCACGTAGTAGACGAGACCTACCTCGAAATCCCTTTTCAGCGAAGCCTTGGCAATATCTGGGGCTACTGGCCTGAACTCCTTTCTTAGAGGATACTTCTTAACGTCTTCCGCCTGGTTGTGCTCAGTGACTTTTATTCCAGCGTCGAGGAGTTTCTCCCAGCTCTTTATCTTCTCTTGGTTCGACATCACTTCCCACCTCTCAAGTTCTTGACGTATTCATATGCTTCCTTCCTTGGGAGGAGCCTAAGCGCGTTCGCGCTACACATCTGGACGCACATCGGCCAGTCCCCGTCGCAGAAGTCGCACTTCACGTACACCTTCCGCTCCTCGTCCAACCTCGGGATCCCTATCGGGCACGCCTGGTTGCAGGTTCCGCACCCGATGCATATCAACGGGGAGATCCTGACTATCCCTTTTTCGTCCTTGTATATCGCCTCTTTCGGGCAGGAGGCCAGGCACATCGGGAAGACGCAGTGAGAGCAGTTTGCATTCACATACATGCCCTTCTTGTTAGGGTCCTCATTGACGTATAGGAGGGCGAACCTCTTGTCAAAGGTCCTGTAGTGTTTGTAGGCACAGCCGATCATGCACTGCCCGCATCCCGTACATTTGCCCGGGTCATGTATGACCACTAGGTCAGTTACCTTCTCCTTCGTGCCGGGGACAATGATGGGCTCCTTCAGTTTCTTTTGGGTTGAAATAGCTGTGGTCATCAGAACGCACCTACCTTAGTGATCGTTTCAGCGGCTAGTTCAAACCACTCCTTAAACACTTGGTAATACTCCCCCAGTGCAATCCCGCTCGCGCCGAACAGAACCACCAAGCCCAGTGCGACTAGGAAGACCCCCAATACAACCCCAGGGATCCTTAGCACAGCGTGCCCGTGGGGCGGCTTGAGGTATTCCACCTTTGCCTTCGGCTTCCCTGAGATTATTGCCCTGAGCGAGTACAATGTGGTGAAGAAGATGAATGCAGCAGCTGTGAGGATCAGGGCAGTTACCTCAATGCCCATGTGACCGCTGGTAAACTCGAGGAACGTGTTGTAGCCGAGAGTCCCCGGGATCAGAGCGAGTGAGAATCCGCCTATGAGGTAGCTAAGACCGTTGACGCCCACTTTACCTCCTAGACCCTTGAGCACTGAGAGGTCTGCGGTTCTGCTCGTTTCGATTACGAACCCGCTGTCGAAGAAGAGGAGCGCCTTCGCCAGACCGTGGTTCAGGAAGTGCAGCAGTATCCCAGCGAAGAATAGCGGAGAGTAAGCTGGCTCCATGAGCGCGAGACCGATGAGTAGGTAGAAGACGCCCACCTCAGAAGAGGTCGAGAATGCCCATATCCTCTTTATCCCCCTTATGTGGATAGAACCCACATGGAACCTAGAATATTTGCTTCCCGAGGTCGCTTCAACTGCAGCCAGTACTGCTCCGGTAATCACGCTCAGCGCCCCCAAAATTGCGAGTGCCGCGCCCAGCTGGGTGCTTGCGGGGTTTATCACGCCGACCACCCTGCTGACAGCAAAAGCCGCAATCTGTACCATGACGCCGCTGAGTATAGCGCTTACAGGAGTTGGCGCCTCGCTGTGGGCAGCAGGCAGCCAGAGCAGTCCGAAGGGGAATATTCCGACTTTGATGCTGAAACCTATAGCGTAGAGTGTCGAGAGCAGCACCAGGTCACTGTTAGCAATCCCAGAGAACGCGGAGAGCTTTGTCACCGGGTCTATCAGCATGAAGCCGCCTGTTAGTTGGTTCTGGTACAGTATCCCGACCAGTATTATAACCGCACCTATCACGCTAAGGAGGAAGAACCTAACCGCAGCCTTTGTGGCGCTGCGCCTCCTGGTGAAGAGTATGAGTATTCCACCCGCGATTGTGCTAGCCTCGAAAGCTATGTAGATGATCAGCATGTTGAATGAGGTTGCCATCAGAACTAGGGTGGCTATGAAGAACGAGAAGAGCAGGTAGAATGGACTAAGTATCTTCTCCTCTTCGAAGTACCGGTAGCTGTAGATTACGCCCAGGAGACCCAAAATCAGGGTAAGCTCGACTACAAATGCCGAGGCAGGATTGAGAACCAGACCCTCGATGGTCGGATAGTAGTAGAACGAGCCATGCTGCATTCCGAGCAGCATCCAAGTGTTAACGGCGAGGGCCACCAAGAAAAACAGCCCTGTAGAAGCTGCCACGCCCTTACCCCGTTTAAAGACAAGGGGGGACACAATCCCTCCGACAACCAAAAGGGCAGGCGTGAGCGCTGTCAAAAATGTTTCAGGAGGTATTGCAGAACTCATGCTCTTTCCACCTTCAAAGAAGATTTGTCATAATATCCATCCCAATTCAAGTCATACGGCATGTTCAGAAGCGGTACATTTGTCCTGTAGACACTCTCGTCGCTTATGTACGGCTCCTTGGCGAGACCGCAGTAGAAAATGGAGCCCGCCTTTATTCTGTCTGGGAAGTAGGCAGGGATAAAGCTAAGAAGCAGTATAAAAAACATGGAGACCGAGGTGATCTCAACGAAAGTCAATAGCAGAATAAAGTTGGACATCAAAGAAGCAATTAAACACCCCGATATCCCTATCACTATGAATGATAAGGATACGAGAAGAGAAATCCTCTCCGAGGATCTTTCTATGGATTTAACCTCTGTCATATCGACCCTCCAAAGTACACTATTGAATTGAAACATCCACTTATATAAAGTCACCTAAAGTGTACATCCAATTACAAAGTTATAATATGTGCTTATTGCACTTTTTATATTTGTCATTTATAGTCGGAGAGGCGCTGATCATTCTTGGATTGGATTTGATCAGGCTGAAAAAAGTACACCATACCTTTCATCGGCTAAACGAGGGTTGGGAGGCGCATTTGATAATGAGTCCAAAACGACATCATTAGTCCAGCAAAGTCCATTCCATTAAAGACCTTTGCTTTCATCTCCCAAACCTAAATTTGCTAAGTCCTGACGATGAAAGGAAAGCCCCTACCACATATTCCATTGATCTTAGCTCAATTTGTTTTACAATGACCACTCCTCGTATCGGAAAGAGAAGTCGATCTGCAAAAAGAGAGGACATAAGCCAAACAATACACAAAAATTGAGCTTGTAGAATTAGGTGTGAGCGTTTGTCGTCTTAGTAACACGCTCTTTTGTACAAAAAGATACGAGTTAGTCCTAGAAGGTGCTAACCTGAACTGTCTAGCGTATAATCTCAATTGGATGGATTATCCATCCTAATAATTGTCTTAAAGTAATGATTTGTGTACAAATGTATTATCATTTTTTTAAATAATATCCAATTATTCGGAAGTTTATTCCGAGCATCACATAGCTGTCCTTCAATACAGGCGTATTTTCTGATAAAATACTTTAAAAAATTAAGAATAGTGCTTAATAACTCTACTTGTTAAATATAGGGTGGGGAAAAATATGGGAGTTAGAAGATATACCAAAATGGCATACAAGGATCCCGACGAGATGGTCTTCGGCCATGCCAAGTTCCCAGTGCTAGAGCACTGGAACGTGCAGTTCGGTGCTGGATACGTAGTCCCAGAGGTAAAGGTTGCCCCTGAACCGGGGACGGAGCGGAGCAAGGAAACACTAGTGAAGGAAATGGCATCCATCGCTGAGCAAGCAGCAGCAAGGGCAGTGGACATAGGTCTTCCGGCCTTCATGGTTGAGCAGGAGCACGTCTTCCAGCAGACATATCATGCTGACTGGGGATATGCGTGCACCCTCGCCCAGGCTGAGGTCTTGAAGAAATACTACGACGAGTATGGCGTATGTGCAGCTCTGAGGCAGACCGTAGGAGACCTCAGAATTGAGGAGAAGGGCGGTCTCAGAGGCTCTGAGTACGACAATGCGATCGCACAGTGTGTCGAGGAGTGCTGCAAGGCCGGTGCTTCGGACATCTGTGCCGAGACCATGGGTGGAAAGTCGGTCCTTGACTATGGTGTAATGAGAGGAGATATCAGGGCAATCCTGTTCGGGATTGGATACCTAGGTAGCATAGACATGGAGTACTTCTGGAAGAGGACAGTCGCCCAGTGCGCCAAGTACGACACAAGACCCGCAGGCGACACCAACTGCTCAGGAGCGAACACATGCATGTACGTTGCCGGTGGGCTGCTGGGCAAGGATATGTCGCACACTGGTGCAGCGCTCGCGAGGGCAATATCAGCTGCGAGGAGCCTTGTGGCAGTAGAGTGTGGAGCGACAGGTCCTCTGAAGGACTGTGGCTACGAGAACACCATAATTAAGGCAATCACGGGTGTCCCGATCTGCCAGGAAGGCAAGAACGCAGTCTGTGCGCATGCAGATGTCATGGGCAACCTGACCTGCCAGGTGGTTGACTGCTGGAGCAACGAGTCAGTCTTCCACAGGGAGGAGATGGGTGGACCCACACCAGCAGTATGGCTGCAGGCGACAGGCTACGAGGCAGCGCTGATGAACACAGCCATCCAGACAGGAAACGCCAAGACCCTTAGAGACCTGTACACCTTCACGGATATGTTCAGGGACCCGCAAGGCACGCTGCTTGCGTATCCGAATGCATACAGGGTTGGTAAGGCAATCGTCGAGTATGGGAAGGACATATACCTGAGGGCAAGGGCAGCTGCACTCGAGGCTTCCAAGATAATGATGGAGGCATATGAGGCCAAGCTGCTGCAGATGACGAGGTTTGAGCTAGACACACTCAGGAAGTACACGAGCATACTCGAGAGTCTGCCGATGGAAGCAGAGATCTTCGTTGACCAGTGCATGAGGGAATACCCGAGGAAGATACCGACATTTGACCCGAAGAGCTATGGATTGTGAGGTGTGACAAAATGGCATTGTTAGATTGGGCAAAGAAAGCAGACTTTGACATGATCTTCAAGAGGTACAACGTCATCATCGAAGGTCCTGCGATCAAGCCAGAGGACGACCCGGATGTAAAGAAGGTCCTACCGACCGCCGAGCCGTTCAAGTCACTGGCGATGGCAGTGATCTTTGGTGACTCGGAAAAGGCAGTGCAGGCTGCGAAATCAGCTCTCGACAGGGGTACTGCTCCGCTAGACGTGATCGAGAAGGGTCTCGCAAAGGGCATGGATGCGGTCAGCGCGCTCTACGCGAAGGGTGCATACTTCCTGCCTGACATCATGCTCTCCGCCGACGCCATGACTGCGGCAATGCAGGTTGCAGAGCAGAAGCTTGGCAGGGCGAGGGAGAAGAAGGGCACAGTCGTCTCGTTCGTCGCCGAGGGTGACCCGCACGACATCGGCAAGAACCTTGTCGTGATGTTCCTCAAGGCGAACGGCTTCGAGGCGATAGACCTGGGCAGGGATGTCCCGAACAGCCAAGTGGTCGACGCGGTAAAGAAGTACAAGCCAGTAATGCTGACTGGTACTGCGCTGATGACCACGACGATGACCGCGTTCCCCAAGGTCGCAGAGATGCTGAAGGAGCAGGGTCTCTCAGTCCCAGTATTCGGATGCGGTGGTGGTGCAGTCAAGAGGGACTTCGTTGAGTCCTATGATATGGGAGTCTACGGAGTCAAGGCATTCCACGCTCCGAAACTCGCAGAAGCTGCGCTTGCCGGCAAGAGCTTCAAGGATATCCGCAAGGAATATCCGAAGATCGTCGGGGAATTCGTTGCAGAGTATGCAGACAGGATGTAAACAACATCCCATTTTTTATTTTTATCTTATAGTTCCCTATCTGCCAATTGTTTGTTTTTTGTAAAAATAAGTCTATTGCAAGCACGATTTTGTTTTACATTCTGTAATCATTTAGGTATGTTACAGGGGAAAAAGTATGAAAAGAAGATCTAAATAGCTTTACCCTTAAGTAGCTCGGAGAATTTGAATGCCTGGTTGGGGCAGACTTGCTGGCACCTCAGGCATGCCATTCCGTTGCAGAGCTCGGACTTTATAACTATCCTGAATTTGTCGCCTACAGGCTCCACAGTTATCGCTTTCTCCGGGCACTCCGCCATGCAGTTCCCGCACCCCGTGCACTCATCGAAATCGCCAACCAGAGTCACACCTATTTCCCTTAGAACTTTCAGACCCTTCTTGCCCAACTCAGGGATGTCCCTCATGAAGATCCTCTTTATCTCGACGCTGGAGGATCTTTTTGGCAACGGCTCGAACCCGTATCTCCGCAAGTACTCGTTGTATATCGTGATCGGCATCCCTTCTTCCCAGTATGAGAGCTCGAGCGTATACACCTTTTCGAATACCTTTGAGGTGGCCAGCATTATGTGCTTCCCCCTGATGCTGTCAGCCATCGACTGCAGCTTGTCAAGCATCTCAGGATTCAAGACGATATCCTTTGCCATACCCAGCGAAGTGTTGCCGATCTGCATCACCCTCCTAGAGCAGGCAGGTATCTGTCCGACATCCATCGACTTGTTCGCGTCTACGTAGAAGCCTGAGGCTCCAGCCATGTAGGAGGTGTCAATGTCCATCATGCTTATACCAGCCTCCTCGCAAAGCGATATGTGCCCCGCGCGGAAAGCCCCGATTGCCTTGCCTGCCTCAACGAGATCCCTCCTGGTGAAGTAGATTCCGTCCTGCAGGTAAAGCTTCCTGTCTTGCGTAGCTATATTCGGCAGCTTGATCAGACCCGTGTTCATCCCGACGGCAAGGACTGCGATCACGCCGGTGCCGGTGATTCCGAGCGCCTTACCGCTCATAGGACCATTATCGACCACCTCGCCCGAGTGTGGAAGTATCAGATCGCCCTTGTCAGCGAGCAGCTGTTCGTTTAGGACGGTGGTCCTCCAGCCGTTGGACTCTTGGTTCACATCGCAGATAGCTCCTGGCGAAGCCAGCATCCCCTTCTCGATCCTCTGACCCTCTATCGCAGGGCCCGCGGCAGCTGAGCAGGTATAGACCTCGCCGTCGATCACCAAAGCGATCTCCGCATTCGTTCCAAAGTCCGTCACGAGGGAGATGCCCCGCTTCTCGAGTACCCCTGATTTGACAAGCATCGCAAGAGCATCGGCTCCGATCTCGTGCTTCACGCCAGGCGGCACGTATACGTCCGCCTCCGGATTGACTTCAAGACCCACGGAACCGGCCTTGATCACGCATGCGTTCCTCTCCGGCGGGGTGATGTTGAAGTCATGCATGGCGTGCTCTCCCCAGTATGCAAGATCCCGGACCTCAATATTTTGGAAGAGTGAAAGTTGCGTTGGGTTGCCGTCGACCGCAACTCTCTCGACCTTGGAGAGGTCTATTTCAAGCAGCCTAAGCAGAGAGTTTATCGTGTCGATTATGAGCTTATGGGCGACCTCCTCGCCGACTTCCACCGCGAAGTGGAGATGGTCTATCACGTTTGCCCCGGGGAGGGGGTGTCTCAGGGTGATTGCGGTCCCCACGACTTCCTTTGTGTCTAGATCCAGCGCCTGAACCCTAATCCCGCTCGTACCAATGTCTATTGCGAGTCCGTACAAGGAATTCAATCTCCATTCAGGATTTTTATATCTACGATCTTAATGAATAGATATAAATGTATGTCATAAGTACTCTTTATCGTAAAAACTATGTCGTCTTTTGAGCTGATCGTCGCGGATCTGATGGAGAGGATTGTAAACATAAAGGGCATGATAGACGCCACCCTCCTTCCGACGGAGCTGAAGAGGGAGATAATGGCATCAGAGATGTGTGAGGAGTCTAATTCGCAGGGCTTCTTCCTGAAGTACAATGCGGGTGTGAGGGAGGCGCTGAAGAGGGACAACCTGCTCGCTGTCCTCACAGACGAGAACTACACGTATCCGCCGGAGCCTGTGGAGCTGATATACCTAGGGGACACCGTTGGAATGGAGATCAGGGACAAATCACTCCTGGATGTGTACAAGAGCGACAAGAACGCCATGCTACTTGGAGACAGCTTCGTCATCTTCAAGGACAGATTGCCCCCGAACAGCATCAGGAAAGCCATGTCCGGAGAGATCAAGGTCTTCATACCCCCAATGAGCGTGGGGATAGAGGCGGTCGACGGGGTCCACGGTCTCGTTCTCGCTATGCCCTCAACCGCCACGAATGAACTCCTCAAGGATTGGCTGAGGGAGAGAGGCTTCGATGTCTCAAACAAGAACCTGGGGGTAGTCCTTATAGGGTTCAACATTCACAAAGTATAATTTGTGAATGCATATGGGAATAGTTGAGGATGCTTTGTGCCTCAAAGAGACAAACAGGATCGCCGTGGCGCCTGTCATAACCGCGAGGAGAGAGCTCTTCGAAGAACTAGCAAGGGCTAACGAGAGCCGACTGAAACGGTTTGATGGATTTCTGCTGCACCCGGCGGTCTTCGACTCCGGATGGGTCTACCTGCCATCAAAGCCCTCGCTGCAGGAGCCCGTCCAAGTTATGAAGAATCTAGACGACTACGAGGAGCTGAGCGCGCTGGGTCCAGTGGAGTATGCACTGAAGGTACACAAAGAAAGAGACTTCATACAGGACCTGAAAGACAGGCTAAAGAGCGCCCCTGGGGTGGTCGCAAACTTCGTTGACGAGACCGCCAGCTGGGGCGTGGCAAACTACTGCGGCGCAATGGGCATCACCCCGATAGGATTCATCTCATACTACAGAGGGTTCAACGACACGATGAAGGACATGGCGAGGGATCAGAGAGCCGTATTGAATGCGGCTATGGACCTTGCTGTTGAGTACCCCAAGTTCCTGGTCGAGTTCGCAAAGTCTTGCAAGGTCCCGAGGGTTTGGGTATCCTTCGCAAACGCGACCCCGGCGATGGTAGGTGACTACTACTTCGAAAGGATAGTGTGGCCTTCGGCGAAAACCATGATAGAGAGGATAATAAAGGAGGGGGCGATGCCAATAATACAGTTCGACGAGGAGGTAAAGAACCTGAAATTCCTCGCCCAGCTCCCCCCCAAGGCGTTCGCGGTGCACGTCTCAGGAGATTCTGACCCCATAAGGGATGCTCAGTCGCTCTCCGGTCACGCGGCGGTGTTGGGTAACTTTAAGGTGCCAGCCGATCAGCCTGAGCAGGAAAGGATCAGGGCAGTAAAGGAGAAGCTCAGCATCAACAAGGTCAAGAACCTGATCGTGAGCACCGAAGGCGGGAGCCCGTTCATAATGACGGAGCATAACCTGGAAAAAGTAGGCGTATTCGAACCGTTCTTCTCGGGCGCTCAGTGATGGTGGTGGAGCTCGGCCACAGACATCCCATACCTGCCCGAGATCTCCTTTATCTTTTCCTCGAGGAACTCTCCCATTTTTTTGGAGTCTACATTCCTAACTGCCATGAATAAGGAAAGCTTTACCTCCTTCGATGCAGAAGGGAGGTCTCCGGAGAGTTCAACCCCAATTGAGGGATCAACTAGGCTAGCCTTGAACCCTCCTCCGTTGGTCTCAGCGTAAGCCTTGATGTGACCGACGAGCTTCCCTGCATCCTCGACGCACCTCTTGCCGACTTCTCCCAAGATCTCGGCAACTATCGACCTTACTTCGCTTGGGGGCACGGGGACCTCGGACTTCAGGATCCCTGAGAAGTCGGCTTTTCCTACCTCGGAAGCGACTACAGAATCCTCCCCCTCGCCAACGGGAGTGTCCAGCTCGATCTTCTCCTGCAGGAGGCACTCGAGGAGGTCCCTGATTCCCTCTCCCGTAACCGACGAGATCCCTATCACCCTGGCCTCTGGGCGCATCTCCTTAAGCGCTGAGAGTACCAACGGAAGCTCGAACTTCTTGTCGACCTTGTCAACCTTTGTCACGGCAAGGATCTCGGCGTCGCGCGCCTGCTTTGTCAGGAAGTCCTTGAACTCGGCGAGGAGCAGCTTGAAGCGATATCCATCAACTAGGGCGACCGTAGGGGAGTACTCTAGCCTAGGCACAATGTACGAGGCTTGGACGAAGAACCTCTTGACCTGGTTTGGGAGAGCCACCCCCGTCGGCTCTACGAAGATGATGTCCGGATCGAACTCCTCTATGACCCCCTTTATTGTGGAGACGAGATCGCTGCCCAAGCTGCAGCATATGCATCCGCCAAGGATGCGCTTAGCCTTCAGCCCAGAGCCCTTCACGAATTCGCCATCAACATCAACATCCCCGATCTCGTTAACAATTACTGCCGTCTTCTTGCCCGTCCTCTGCGCCTCCATAGCCATCTTTATGATGGAGCTCGTCTTGCCGCTGCCCAAGAAACCAGAGATCTGGATCAATCTCGCCATTAGAATCGCCATTTTTATAAATGGACCGACAGTATTATAAGTTATTCCAAAAGACCATGGTTTAGCGAACTGGGAACAAATAGGAAAGGGGAAAATTATGAACGCGAAAGAAAGAGTCTTGAATGCACTTTCAAACGAGCCTGTCGACAAGACGCCGGTAACCTGTTTCACGCAGGTCGGCACGGTCGAAGCAATGGAGAAGACTGGAGCCAAGTGGCCTGAGGCACACACAGACCCGAGCAAGATGGTAGCTCTGGGCACCTCGCTGTACAAGCTTGTGGGTCTTGAGGCGGCGAGGATACCGTTCTGCTTGACCGTCGAGGCGGAGGCAATGGGCTGCAAGGTCGACATGGGAACGGTCAACAGGCAGCCTTCTATCAGGGCGCCTGCATTCGAGTCCCCCTCTCTGGTTAACATCGACATGGGATTCCTAGACAAGGGGAGGGTGCCAGTCGTCCTTGAGGCGATCCGTCTGCTTAAGAAGGAGAACATAGACGCCCCACTGATCGTAGGAATCACAGGACCATTTACACTGAGCGGGCACCTAATCGAGACAGAGAGGCTAGTAAAGTTGATGAAAACTAAGCCCGAGGAAGTGGAGAGCGTTGTCGACAAGGTGACGGACGCAAGCATAGCATATGTTGAGAGGATAGTTGAGGCAGGGGCAGATGCGATTACGGTTAACGAGCCCTCTGCTGCGCCGGAGCTGATCGACCCGTTATCATTCAAGTCTACGATCAAGCCGAGATTGCAGTACTTAGCCAACAACATAAAGATCAAGAAAGTCCTGCACATCTGCGGTGCCTCGCTGCCGATCGTAGGAGACATGGCCGAGTGCGGCTTCGACGGCATCAGTATTGAGGACAAAGTCGACCTCATCAAGGCGAGAGAAGTCTTGAAGGGCGGCGCTGGACCTAGAGCCGGCGGTGGAATGAGGATGGGTGGTGGATTCGGTGGTGGATTCGGTGGTGGATTCGGTGGTGGATTCGGTGGTGCAAGACCGGGCGCTACTGGAACTGCGAAGACCGTAAAGATCGTCGGCAATGTCTCCACTGCCAAGACGCTCTTCACCGGAAAGCCCGAGGAGGTCAAGGCGGAGGCGCTCGCAGCGCTGAAAAACGGGACGGACCTGCTCGCCCCTGCATGCGGCATAGCGCCAGGCAGCCCCCTTGCAAACATCCGCGCTATGGTGGAAGCAAGGGACGAGTACTGCAAGTAAAAAATTTTTCTTTTCTTTTTTGAGGTTTTTCATAATAATTTTTCATTTCATGGTCATTTTTCAATTATTGGGCAGGCTTTATGTACAATGATCTATGACAACTCCCACATGGCATTATTTCAAATGATTTTTATACATTTGTACACATTTAGCTACAAAGTACCTAATTGTAAAAATAAATCTTAAATAAGTTAAATAAATACTAAGCTTGGGGATAATATGTCCTTCGTGATCTACGCAGCATTGGGCCTTCTAGGACTGTGCACTGGACTGGCAATACTCATCTTCTGCAACTTCGGCATGATAAAACCAAAAGAAGGGGCGCTCTTGGGCAACGGACAGGCAGCATGGTTCATCTGGGTCGCAGGTGTGGCTGAGCTCTTAGCCAGCTACTACTTCATGATCCATGCGGACTACCTGGATGCCGCGACATTCGGTGGCTTCGGTCTCTTCTGGATGGCGCTAGGCACAATGATCTACTGGAACGGTGATGGCAGGGTCCTCGGTCCGATGGCAGTAGCATATACCATCTTCTCTGTGCCGTTGATGTTCGCCTATGCGACAGTCAGCTCAACGCTTTTCCTGGTGCTGCTGATGCTTGTCCTGATCTTCCTTGCCCTTATACCAGCCGCTTGGGACAAGGCGAACGCAAAGGTGCTCGGTACTCTCCAGCTGATATGCCTTATCTTCGCCGCTCTAGCGATATTCGGTCTCATCTTCGCTGCAATTCCAGCGCTTTCACAGTATTCATCCTGGTTCCTGTGGCCCAAGTTGATCTAAAAAAATCACTTTTTCTTTTTTTATACCTTCTTCGAACCACCGGTTTTATAGACCCGCTTTCATAATCAGTTAGGGGAGTCGTAAATGCCAGTTTGCCCCATAGACACGGGAAGGTATGGAAGCAAGGAGATGAGAACGCTCTTTGATGAGGAAGGAAGGCTACAAAGGTACCTTGACGTAGAGGCCGCCCTCGCGCTTGCGCTCTCGGAGATCGGTGAGATACCCAAGAAGAGCGCAGAGAGGATAAGGAGATGCTGCAGCGTAAAGATCGTGACCCCAGAGAAAGTCAAGGAGAGGGAAGCAAGAACCCGACATGACTTGATGGCCATGGTAGAGGTGCTATCCGAGGAGTGCGGCGAAGAAGGGAAATATGTTCACTGGGGAGCCACGAGCTACGACATTGTGGACACGAGCTGGGCGCTGATAATGAAGCAGGGGACGGAGATCCTCGAGGATAGGCTCAGGCGGTTGAGGGATCTCCTTTGCGATCTAGCCACCAGATACAAGGAGCTCGTTATGGTGGGCAGGACGCACGGTCAGCATGCCACTCCCATCACACTTGGCTTCAAGATGGCAGTGTATGCAGCTGAGACAGCGAGGAACCTTGAGCGCCTGCGGGATCTGAAAAAGAGGCTGCTCGTAGGCAAGATGAGTGGCGCCGTGGGAACCATGGCAAGCCAAGGGGCGAATGCCTTCGAGGTCGAGAGAAGAGTCATGGAAAGGCTGGGGCTGAGACCGGCAGAGATCTCGACTCAAGTAGTCTGTCGGGACAGGATAGCCGAGTTCGTCTGCTGGAGCGGGATCGTAGCTTCCAGCATGGACAGGATAGCCACCGAGGTTAGGAACCTACAGAGGACAGAGATACTCGAGGTTGCCGAGGGGTTCGAGGCGAGCAGCCAAGTTGGGAGCAGCACCATGCCCCACAAGCAGAACCCAGTTGACTGCGAGAAGGTCTCTGGGCTCGCAAAGGTGATCAGGGGACTGATTTTACCCGCGCTCGAGAACATCCCCCTTTGGCACGAGAGGGATCTCACCGACTCGAGCAGCGAACGCTTCATAATACCCTTCGCGTTCATACTCCTCGATGAGATCCTGAGGACGATGGAGAGGGTACTGAAAGACATAAGAGTCTTCCCCGAGAACATGAGAAAGAACCTCGAGTTGACTAGAGGGGCAATACTTAGCGAAGCAGTAATGATGGCGCTAGCAAGGAAAGGCATGGGGAGGCAGACGGCCCACGAGATCCTCAGGCGAGCCTCGGCACGAGCTTTCGATGAGAGGAAGGGGCTAAAGGAAGTGCTGGAGGATACCCCTCAAGTAACGGCTCTTCTAACCCAGGAGGAGCTCGCAGAGTTGCTCAAGCCTGAGAATTACACCGGAAAGGCGAAGGAGCTAGTTGAGAGGGCAGTGAAGTATGCCAAAGGAGTGGACCAGAAACAGCCGAGTGATGAGTGGCAGGCACATTCCCAGAACTCGAGAAATCTCTGATCTCAGGGGTACCTGCCCACAGAGAGATTAAAGGAAAGGCTTTTTTATCACCCTTATGCAAAACGAAGGGATCATGAAGGCTCGCGTAGCCGAGAGAGCAATCTTCGGGATCTCCTCGAACATAGTCCTTCTCGGAGTGGTCAGCTTTTTCACGGACATAAGCACCGAACTTATCATGGCAGCACTACCCACCTTCCTAGTGCTGCGCTTAGGCGCTTCGCCCGAGGTCATAGGAAGCATTGAAGGGATAGCCGAGAGCATGACTTCTTTCCTCAAGTTGGTCTCAGGGGCTATTGCAGACAAGATTGGCAAGAGGAAGAGGCTCACCGTGATCGGGTACACACTGTCAAACATCACGAAACCCATAATGGGCTTCGCCACAAGTTGGTCTGATGTGCTCATCCTGAGGATCGGGGACCGCATCGGTAAGGGTTTGAGGACTTCTCCTCGGGATGCTATGATCGCAGATTCGTCTGATAGCCGCATAGGCAGATCTTTCGGGGTACACAGGACTCTTGATCAGATGGGCGCGATCGTTGGACCGGTCTTGGCGTTCCTCCTTATAGCGCCTCTTGGCTACGGCGGCATCTTCCTGTTTACAGTGATTCCAGGCACGATAGCCATAGCGATACTAGTTCTCCTCGTCCAAGAACCCCCGAGGAAGAGCGCATTGAAGAAGGCGACCATCAAGAATGCGCATGCAGTGATGAACAGGGGATTCTCCATATACATCGCGTCCGCTTCTCTCTACTCTGCAGCGGCAATAAGCTATGCGTTCATACTGCTCAGGGCGATGGAGGTAGGGATACCAAGCGAGTACACCATCCTCGTGTATGCCGCCATACAGGTATTCCATGTCATTTCAGGGATCCCAGCCGGAGAGATCTCGGACAGGCTCGGAAGAGTTAGGGCAATCCAGCTCGGATACTTCTTCTTACTTGCCTCTTTCGCTATAATTGCGATCTCGTCCGAAGTCTGGCTGTTCCTACTCGGAGTGATCCTCTTCGGGATCCACCAAGGGACTGTTGAGACTTCACAGCGCGCGGTGATCCCGAGCCTCGTCAATGAGGGACACACTGGTACGGCTTATGGCGTGTACAACATGGCGGTCGGCGCCGTAACTCTCCCGACGAACATTGTAGCCGGGCTAATGTACTCGAACTTCGGGAGCGGCTATGCTTTCCTTTATGGGGCAGTGCTCGCGCTGGCAGCATCGTTGGCGCTGGCAGAAACCCAGAGATCGTTAGCCAGACGAAGGCAACAGAACGGGTTGCCTAGTGCCTGAAGCGCATCTTCATCCAGCCCTTACCATAGCACCGGAATCCGATCCTCCGGTAAAAGTCGTGCCGATCGGACCTCGCGCGCAGGGTGATCCTAACCACAGGCTCCTTGAAGCCCGCGTCGACCACTCCGATCAGCTCCTCGATCAGCCTCGAACCGATCCCAAGGCCTCTTTCGTTAGGACGCACCGCCAACCACTCGATCCTCACCGTGGGGATCTCGGTCTTGAGGCAACGTGCTGCGATCACCCCAACAACTTCCCTATCCTTTTTTGCGACTAGGCAGATCCATCCCCTGTCGCATCGGATTATCCTCTTTGCCTCGCTGTACCAGCTCTTGATTTTATAGTAGGACGCCTCTCCCGGGAATGAATCTCTGAGCACGCTAGCGATCTCTTCCACATCCCTCGCCATAGCGTGGATGATCCGAACGCCTCCAGCCCGTTCGTCTGAAGCAACATCAGTCTCTGCTTTTTCGCCTGCTAGGCACATACGAAGTCACCAGACCTTCGGAATGGGAGATCATGATAGCAGCTTGCTGGCGACCTCCTCGAATGCCCCATTCCGGTACTCCTCTATCTTACCACGGTCACAAGACGCCGAGAGGTCGGGGTCGATCGGCAGGGAGCCTAGGAAGGGGGCGTTAATCTGCTCGGCCATCTGTCTGCCCCTGCTCTCGCCGAATAGGCGTATAACCTCGCCGCAGCGGGGGCACTTCACATAGCTCATGTTCTCGAGGACTCCCACAATCGGAACTGACAGCATCCTCGACATCTGGACAGCCTTGGCTACGATCACCCCCGCCAATTCCTGCGGTGAGGTGACCACTACTATTCCGTCGACGGGCAGGAGCTGGAGAACAGTAAGCTGGGCATCACTAGTCCCAGGCGGGAGATCCACGAGCAGGTAGTCAAGTTCTCCCCAGTCCACATCGGTATAGAACTGCCTGATAGCGCTGCTCACAAGGGGTCCCCTCCATACTACTGGGGTCTCCTCTTTCCCAATGAGAAGGTTCATGGAGATGATCTTTATCCCTTTGCTGGACGTGGCAGGGATTATCTTGCCCTCAAGGACAAACGGAACCTCGCTGACCCCGAAGATCTTGGGGATGCTAGGTCCGGTGATGTCGGCATCGAGTATACCCACTTTGAGCCCACGCCTCTGCATCTCGACGGCAAGCATAGACGTCACGGAGGACTTTCCGACTCCTCCCTTCCCAGAGAGGATCGCTAGGATCCTCTTTATGCCCTGCTTTGGAAGCTTGCCGGGCATCGGGAGGGTTTTCCTCCTCTCCTTAAGCTTCTCAATGATCGCCGATCTCTCCTCGTCGTTCATAACTGCGGTCTCGACGACAACCGACGAGACGCCTTGGAGCTTTTCCAGTGCGGACTCGGCTTCCCCCTTGATCCTCCCGACGAGGGGGCACGACTCAGACGTAAGCGCAATGACTACAGATACAGAGCCATGGTCAATGGCGACACTCCTGACCATTCCGAGCGTGACGATGTCCATTTCGAGCTCTGGGTCGACCACGCCTCTCAGGGCTTCCATGACTTCCTCTTTCGTTACCACTCGTAGTACACCAATAGGCTAGAAAACGAATAGTCTTATAAACCTCACAGAAGAGTTTTTTAGTATGGATGGATAAACTATCCATATGTTAAGGGTGAATGGGAAGATCTCTAATGTACAGAAGATCACGTATACGAGCATACTCATAGCCCTTGCTGCATCGCTGAGGATTGTAAAGTACTCAATATTCGGTCCCATGCAGTTCATCAGCTTCCCAGGCATATTCACGATACTTGGCGGAGTGCTCTTCGGACCCGTGACGGGCGGCGTAGTTGGGGTGGCATCCTACCTGATATCGGACATTATGATAGGAATGCCAGGCCCTTGGACTCCTGTGAACTGCATGCTGATGGGCGCAGTAGGGTTCGGGTCCGGGTTAATATGGGGAAAGAGGGAGAAGGTCAAGATCTCGAGGACGGGGATGATGATCGGAACTTACCTACTCATGTTCATTTTCGATGTCGCAAGCTCTTGGATCCTGCTGATGCTCATAATGGGGAATGCGTTTGAGGCTCTGATCGTGGGTCTGCTTGGGCTCTTCATGCCGAACCCCACTGCAGGTGGCTGGATGTTCGCCGTCGGACCAATAACAGAGTTCACGACAGCATCGGTACTCACGATGCTTGTACAAGTCCTTTCGAGAAGCAAAGTCCATTAATCTTCTTTCTTATCCGGAAACGTAATTTACTTCAAGAAAAATATGTAATATATTCTATAAAAAATGAGTTTTAGTATCTTTAAGTGTGGTCCCAGAAGTTCAGAACTGTTTCAGTTCCCATTTTATCGATTCTCCGTTTGATGGGATGTACTGGTCAGCAGACTCCCAGATCGTGTCCCATGTGTCTGTGTCTTCGTTCCAAACAGTATAGACCCACCATTTGTTTGCAGTCGAACTCTCGTATACGCCATTTATTGCGTGAACCCAGACGCCCATCCCCGCGTGTACAGTATAGTTGACCTCAGCAACCTTCATGGTTACGTTCAAGAGTGGCAAGCCGACGCGGACGAGGGTGTTGTTCCTCCAGACTGTTGTGCCATTGCCGTAATCTATGCAGATATTGACCTTGTTTGCAAGCTCGTCCGCCAACGCCGCATAGTTGTCCAGAAGCTTTTGCTGGTTTTGAGAAGTCTGGTAGTAATAGGCTAGACCGACAGACGCACCTATCGCCCATATTAAGAAAGCCGCAGACAGGATCTTCCACATGCCATCAGCCATTTCAACCGCCCAATTCATGGATAGTTCATCCATCCATATTTAAATGCTTTTATGGAAAGGTTTATCTCAAGCCCCTCTCGAGCTCGACTTGTGACAAAAACCCGCCCTGTTCCTGAGATAGGCATGGTTATCTCTGAGATCTTGCCTTTCCACGCCTGTAAAAGATGCGCCGCTTGTTGCAAAGGAAAGGTGATCCCGCTTTACAGCCCAGACTTTAGGAGGCTTAGCGGACTCGAAGGGTTTTCTGTGCATACATCCAAGCTGGAAAGGGCACTAACGGGGGCACATTACAAGATGAGGATGGCGGGATCCAGATGCGTCTTCCTCCAAGGCGGCCTCTGCTCCCACTACGAGCTCAGACCTGACACATGCCGAAGGCACCCTTTCATCGTGACCGAGAACTGGATCCTAGTCAACCCTGCGTGTCCAGGCATAGACTGGAACAGGAAGAATATTGAGGGCGAAGAGCACTACAGGAAGCTCTCCTCTGGCATCTCCGATTGGATCGACGCCCTCGTGGGATCTGCTGGGGGCATCACTTCTCCACAGACTCGACGCGTAGTCCCTCGCAAGAGAGGGGCGCCCTGAATGGGCATCCTCCTACGACTTTGATTGCCGTCGAGACCTCCAGTTCCTTGCCTGGGCATAGCGCTATCATGCAACCGCCTCCCCCAGCACCGGTCATCTTGGAACCAACAGCCCCCGCGAACCTTGCCGAATATACCATGTCGTTGAGCGCCTTCGTAGAGACGCCCAGTGAGTCGAGGAGACCATGATTAATATTCATCAGCCTTCCAAGGGTGGGAAGGTCTTCCTCTGCGAGGGCTGCCTTTGCGCGCTCAGTGATCCTACCTATGCTCTGGAGGATTGGAGAGATTATCTCAGCGTAAGACTCCCTCAGGTCGCGGACCTTCTTAACCAGTTCAGAGGTTCTGGACTCGCGCTCGACATATCCGATCACGAACGGCAACTCGCATGCGACTTGGAGTCTCTCGATGTGAGTTGGAGAAGTGGGCCTTATGTAAAGCACACCTCCGTATGTAGCAACGGATGTGTCCATCGGGCTGGCAATATTTTGAACCCTCAATTCGGTCTTGTGTGCCAGGCTCGCGATCTCGCCAAGAGGGAGTTGGTGCCCTGCCAAGATCGAGTATGCGGCGACAGTCCCAACAGATACCGCCGCCGATGTTCCCAAGCCTGCGCCAACGGGCATCTCTGACCTGATAGTGATGTTCACACCAAGCCTAGACCCCAAGTGTTCCGAGGCAGCCTCGATCGCCTCCCTCACATAGCCAACTGCACCAACCATGTGCCCGTAATCGGTCTCCACTGTGAGCTCTGGACTATCCTCTGTGAAGGTCAGTATCACGCCGGGAACGTGAAGATCCATAGCGTTGATCCTTACTGCCCGGTCGGATCTCTCTTCGGCGGAGATCGTAAGCCGCTTCCCTATCGCCGCAACCAAGGCTGGCTCGCCGAAGACTATCGCATGCTCCCCGAATAGCGAGACCTTCCCTGGCACTGATACGGTTGCCCGCATTTTCAATCCCAGCAGATAACGCTTTTGTATTTCAGTATTTAAGTCTGGTCGGAGGATAAATATTGCAACGACCAAGGGCAGGGATCATACATGAAGGGCAAGCTCTTTGAGATAGGGGACAGGGTGCTGGCTGGCTTCTTGGCATCCAAGGCAGACCATGCAATTGTGCTCCCCAGCCAGGCGGAAAGGCTGATGGTCAGGTTCTCAAACAACAGGATCACCGTTGTCCAGAATTGGGAGACAACAGGGATAGATGTACTCGCAGTATTTGGGCGGAAGGCGGTGATCACGAGGTTTGAGGACGTATCGGAGGAGGGGATAAGGAAGGGGATCGAGCGCGCTGTCAAGACCGTGCCGATGTTGGCAGAGTCTGACGCCGCAAACGAGCCGGAGGGGACAAAGTATCCAGACAGAACCACGAGCGAGACGATCGACCCAGAAAGGATCAACGACTGCGTGAGGTGCGGGATCACCGCTGCGCTGTCAGAGGGGGCTGAGAGGTGCGCGGGCGTCTTCACCGCGGAGGTGCGTAGGACGGGTCTTATTACGAGCGCAGGTGGCGAGGGCTATGACGAGCGAGCCGCCTTCGAGCTGAACATAAGGGCATTTTCCGGTGATGGTTCCGGGCAGGGGCTCACCTGCCGCTCCAATATGGGCGGGCTCGATCCGGAGAAGGCAGGCAGAGACGCAGGAAGGATCGCCCACATGTCTAGGGAGGCAGGGCAGTGGAGCGAGGGTGAGTACGACCTCCTCCTGGGACCGATAATCCTCGCGAATCTCTTGGAGAGGGTGGGGGATGCCAGCTCGGCATTCATCGTAGAGGCGGGGGTCTCGTTTCTTGCCGGAAAAGTTGGTCAGCAGGTCTTCTCGGAGGGGCTAACGATAGAGGACGATGGCACTGACCCAGAGGGGATATCCTCGAGGTCATTTGACGACGAGGGCATCCCAACAAGGAAGAACCTAATAGTGGACTCGGGCAAGCTTGTAGGATACCTCCACAACAAGGCAACCGCAAAGAGGGCAGGGACTAGCAGCACGGGCAACGCAGGATGGCTCTCCCCTTCCCCCTGGAATTTGAAGATTGCCCCAGGCGACATTTCGACTGAGGAGATGATTGGTGAGATGAGGAGGGGGGTTTACATTGTGAGCAACTGGTATACCCGCTTCCAGAACTACTCCACAGGCGACTTTTCCACAATATGCAGGGATGGGGCGTTTCTCGTTGAGAGGGGTGAAATAAAGTACGCGCTGAGGGGAGTTAGGATAAGCGACAACCTGCCGCGCATCCTCAGCTCGGTGAAGAGAATAGGTGCTGAGAGGAGCTGGATTCACTGGTGGGAGGTGCGCACGCCCGCGCTCGTGCCTCCGGTGGAGGTCGCGGGGGCTAAGCTGACTAAGGCACAAGAAAGTTAATTCGCACAACTCTGAGGGGGACATCTGACGGAGTGGAGGCGCCCAAAAAGTGGAGGAGATAGAAGGCTGGGAAAACAGAAAGAGGGGGCTCTGGGCGGGAGGAGGCAATAAGAGGAGCGGGGCAAAAAAATCAAGTCTTGAGAGGTCATCCCCTAGCCTTCTGATCGGATATTTTAAGGGCGGCATCTAGTGCATCTATGCCCAGATCTATCTCCTCTTTACCTACTATTAGCGGGGGTGCGATCACAAGGTTGTTTATCCAGCCGTGTAGGTAGACACCCAACCGGTACATCTCTGCCGTAATCTTGTCCACCATCATACTCTGCCCCGAGACCTTTTCGGCGCGGGTGTTGAATGGTAAGAGGGTCTTCCTATCTTTGACAAGCTCTATCGCCCAGAAGAGCCCCCTTCCTCTGATGTCGCCCACCGAAGGGTGCCTCTCTTTCAGCTCGTTCAGCCTCCTGTTCAGGTACCTGTCCATCTCCCTAACATGCGCAAGAAGGTTCAGTCGCCTATATTCTGAGATCACCGTAGAGAGAGGGGCGAGTGCAAGCGGGTGTGCCTCATAAGTGTGACTGTGTGCAAAGCCCATCTCCTCGACTTTCTCTGCCACGTCCCTCCTAACGGCGGTGATTCCGAGGGGAGAGTATGCTCCTGTGCTGCCCTTTGCGGTCGTAACCAGGTCGGGAACTATGCCCCAGTGCTCAAATGCGAACCAGGCGCCCGTCCTGCCCCAGCCGCACATCACCTCGTCAGTGATGAGGAGCGCGCCGTTCTCTTCTGCTATACTCTTCAGCCTCGGCATGTATTCGTCGACCGGGACGATCACGCCGTTAGTACCGACTATCGGCTCTACGATGACCCCGGCGACATTGCCCTCATTTTCGAGTATGTATTTGACATACTCCGCGCATGCGATCCCGCAACCAGGGTACTCCAGCCTGAAAGGGCACCTGTAGCAGTAGCAATCTGGGGCGAAGACGATCCCGGGGATCCTACCCGCTGGCTCAGCCCTCCACCGCCTTGGGTCACCCGTGCAAGAAGCGGCAGCCGCTGTCGACCCGTGGTAAGAGGCGTAACGCGAGATTATCTTGTATGCTCCCCTCGGCCGCTGGTAGGACCTGACGATGCTTACGGCGGCCTCGTTTGCCTCGCTTCCTGAGGTGGTGAAGAAGAACTTTTCGATTCCCTTCGGCATGATCCCGAGTAGTGACTTAATCGCCTCTGCTCGGACTTCAAGAGCGAAAGCTGGGCTGGCATACGGGATCTTCCTAGCCTGTCTGACTATGGACTCTATCACTGCCCGGTTTTTGTGTCCCAGGTTTGAGCACATCAGCTGCGATGAAAAGTCCAGGACGCGCCTCCCCGATGCTTCAAAGAGGAAGGCTCCTTCAGCATCGACTATCTCGACTGGGGCATCCCACCCTCTCTGCCGCCACCAGACCCCGATGAGGTGCCTCTTCAGGATATCGCCTGTCCTACCTTCTCCTCCATCCAAAACTTCCACCACAAGAGTGAGGATGTTTGATTATTCGATAATTAAGCTTTAGGCAGATCTTAATAGCCCGCTCCTAGTCTCCTTGAACTATCTGAACCGCGAGGGAGCCTAAACTTTTTTGGAAAAGTAGAAAAGAATGGAATATAAAAGCCCCTTCTTTCTTATTACCACAAAATCAGGATGGGAAATCGCAGCGATGCTCGGCGCAAAAAAGTACTTTTTATTCCCTTTGGTGGCTATACCAGTCGCAATGCTGGTAATGAACGGTCTGAACTTTTATCTGAGGACTGAGATCCAGCCTAGTTCCTTCGCCTTCCTGGAAATTGAATGTGAAGATGAGGCGGGTCAGTACAGGGTAACTTTCGCTTTACTTGACCTGAATGGGACCAACGGACCTGCTAACGGATACGCAATAATCAGGATAGATGAAGGCGAACAAGGGGAGATCTACAAGAGCGAGTTGCGCGTCGGGGCGGAGGAGTTCCACGAGGTAGTCTCATCCGATGGGCGCAGAATGGTAGGGTACAGCTTGATCTTCAAGGTTCCTGACATGAACAGTACGAACTGCAAGGAATTCAGTGCTGAAGTGACATTCCTTTCCCTCTTCGGAAACTCCATTACAAAAACGGTTAGCCTAGAGGTTCCCTAGCCGCGAAGACTTAAGGCGGCGCCTTCTGAATTATAGCGTGGGGATGCAAAGCTTGGAGAAGATGGAGGGATTCAAAAAGCTCACTAGGATCGATGTCGCCCTGAAGCTCGCTTCTAAGGAATGCTCAAGGGTCAGCATTAGAGGCGAGGTCATCAATATCGAAAAAGCGCCCGGCAGGATCTTAGCCGAGGATATCATTTCGCAGTACGATGTACCCCCGTACGACAGGGCGTCGATGGACGGCTATGCGATAATGCACGAAGGTTCGTTCAGTGCGTCGCCGACCAACCCAGCAATCTTCCGAATCATCGGGATCGCGGAGGCAGGCGGTGCCAGGAAGAGGATAGGCGAAGGAGAAACCGTCGAGATCTACACCGGTGCGCCAATGCCCGAGGGGGCCGACGCGGTAGCTGCGGCCGAGGATTGCATAAGGAGGGGAGAAGAAGTTCATGTACTGAAGCCCGTTCCCAAGTTCGCAAACGTATCGAAGCAAGGGGAAGATCTGAAGAAAGGGGAGGTCGTGCTCAGGAAGGGGCGCGTGCTCAGGGCTTGGGACATAGGAGTCCTCGCTGCTGTGAGGATACGAGAGGTCGCCGTCAGGGCGAAGGTCAGGGTGGGGGTACTCTCAACAGGTAAGGAGTTGGTAGACATCTCTGACCCAGGGTCAATGGAGTGGACATCAATAGTCGACTCGACGAAACCAATGCTCAAATCGCTTCTGAACGAAGTAAGTTGCAGCGTGATAGACGGAGGGATCGCTCCAGACGATGTGGAGGAGATAAGATCTCGCCTTGTGAAGCTCGCCGATGAGGCGGACCTGCTGATCACAATCGGCGGGACCTCGGTCGGGAGGAAAGACCTCGTTCCGGAGGTGCTCAGGCAAGACCGAGCATCGAAACTCATATTCCACGGCATAGCGGCAAAGCCAGGAAAACCCTTCGGATTCGGAATATTCCTAGGGAAGCCGCTCTTTATGTTGCCCGGCTATCCAGTCTCAGCCCTCGTCGGCTACGAGAGGGTAGTGGAACCAGTAATACGCTCGCTTATCGGCATCCCTGAGCGGCGGAGGAGGCGGGTGAAGGCGGTTATCGCAAGGAGGGTCCCCACAACTCCGGGGCTTAGGCACTTTTTAAGGGTCCGCCTGGAGGGGGAAGGGGAAAGGCTAGTGGCTGTGCCAATTGCCTTGACAGGTTCAGGGCTCCTCTCCTCCATTGCCAATGCGGACGGGATTGTGGTCATCGGGGAGGACAAGGAGGGGGTGGAAGAAGGTGAGTTGGTGGAGGTGGAATTACTAGATGGATAATGTGAATAATGACACGAGGAGGGTCTTCCACAAACTTGCCACGGTCGAAGAAGCGCTTAGCGCGCTCGAAGGCAGGATCAGGGCGCTCGCATGCGAGGAGACCGTTCCTACGCGAT